>NZ_CP062500.1:912309-1216412 GCF_014879975.1 Vibrio bathopelagicus
ATTAGCACAAGCGGCACTCGAAACAGGTTGGGGCTCTAAGATGATTAAGAACTCTTTGGGCAATAGTAATAACCTATTTAACATCAAAGCAGATAGAAGCTGGAAGGGCGATAAGGTCGCGACTCAAACGCTTGAGTTCCATGGCAAAACAGCCGTTAAAGAGTCAGCTTCTTTCCGTTCTTACTCTAATTTCGAAGATAGCTTTAATGATTACGTGAAGTTCTTGAACGAAAACCCAAGATACGAAACGGCGCTACAGCATCAAGGTAATTCAGAGAATTTCATCAAAGGCATTCATCAGGCCGGTTACGCAACTGACCCTAACTATGCAGACAAGGTTTTACGTGTTAAAGCCAAGATTGATGAGATGAACTAGCGTCATTAATCAACATCGAGAGCTTGCTACTGGCAGGCTCTTTTCTTATTTGCCCCTTCCAATCCTGCCACGTCTTTCATAGTTATCTCCTTATACTTCAACAGATTATTGTCTTCTAGTTACCAGTTATTTCTATTGGCACATATATTGCTTGTTATCTTGGTAATATGCGGTTGTAGTTAATCAGTTAATTCTGATTTGGTTAAGTTTTTTGGGGGCATCATGGCGTCGGATCTTCTGAATGTAGGGGCACAAAGTGTTCTTACGGCTCAGAGACAACTAAACACCACAGGTCATAACATTTCTAACGCCAACACAGAGGGCTATAGCCGTCAGTCTGTGATTCAAGGTGTGAATGACCCGCGCCAGTACGGAGGTCAATCCTACGGTATGGGTGTGCATGTGGAAAATGTTCGCCGCTCTTGGGATCAGTTTGCCGTCAAAGAACTTAACTTATCGACAACCAATGCCGCCAACAAAGGCGATACCGAAGCCAACCTCGATATGCTGTCGAGCATGTTGTCGTCGGTCGCTTCAAAGAAGATTCCAGAAAACCTCAATGAATGGTTTGATTCTGTTAAGACACTCGCCGATACCCCGAATGATGTGGGTGCGCGTAAGGTCGTGTTAGAGAAAGCAGGGCTTGTAACAAAAACCCTGAATGAATTTCATGAAACGGTACGTCAACAGTCTGATTCCACGAATAAAAAGTTAGAAGTCGGCATTGAACGTGTTAACCAAATTGCGGTTGAGATTCGTGACGTTCAGCGTCTGATGATGCGAACACCAGGACCTCACAATGATTTACGAGATCAGCACGAAAAGCTGATCAATGAGCTATCTGGCTACACCAAAGTGACGGTAACACCGCGCTCTAATGCGGAAGGATTTAACGTCCATATTGGTAATGGTCATACCTTGGTTTCTGGTAGTGAAGCAAGTCAACTGAAGTTGGTTGATGGTTTACCTGATACGCATCAGCGTCGACTAGCAATAGTTGAAGGCAAGTCTTTGAAGCCGATTACCAGTAATGATATCGATGGGAAAATCGGTGCCATGCTCGATATGCGAGACGAACATATCCCTGACATCATGGATGAACTAGGACGTTTGGCAACAGCTTTCTCTGAGAAAGTAAACTCACTCCAATCACAAGGTTTGGATCTCAATGGCAACGTTGGCCAAGACATTTTCACCGATGTGAACTCTGAGCGGGTGGCGAAATCACGCGTGACGGCTGGTAGCCAATCAAAGGCTGATGTTGCCGTATATATTGATGACACCTCTGCCTTAAAAGGCGGCGAGTATGGCCTTAAGTATGACGGCAGTGATTATGTTGTGACTAAGCCTGACGGTGAAACGGTAAAAGTCAGCACTAATTCAGCAGGTAATGCTTTTTATCTAGATGGTATGCGAGTCGAAGTTCGAAACCCGCCTGAATTGGGTGAGAAGCTGTTACTGCGCCCAACTCGTAACTTTGCTGCTCAGATTCAGATGGAAACCAAAGACCCAAGAGATATTGCCGCACAAAGTTATGAGGCATCGACCACATTCGCGAAAGGCTCGGCGGGGTTCAAGATCCTAGCGGCCGGTCAATTGCGTGAGTTTGAAGTGATTGTTTCACCAAAAGGTGAGCAGTTTGCCGTGACTGACCCGAAAGGCAATATTTTAATGCAGCCGCAGCCGTACCCACCTGAAGGGCCGGTTACGATTAATGGCACGACTTTCGAGTTGACCTCTGGCGCTGTGGCAAACGATAAATTTACGGCAAACCTTGTCCCATCAGAGGGTGACAACGGTAACTTACGTAAGCTGCAAGATCTCCAAACTGGAAAGATCTTGAATGATGGTGAGTCTACGATTTTAGACCTTTACCACAACTTGAATACCAACACGGGCCTGAAAGCGTCGACGGCAAATCGCTTAAGCGACATTGCCACCTTAGAAAAGGAATCCGCTCAGGAACGTATTGCTTCTGTGTCGGGGGTTAACCTCGATGAAGAAGCGGCAAATATGATGAAATTTCAGCAAGCGTACATGGCTTCCTCACGTATCATGCAAGCGGCCAATGATACGTTCAATACTATTTTGGCTCTGAGGTAGGAAGTATAAATGTTGAATCGTATTTCTAGCTTCCACAATTACCAATCTGTTCAGAACGACTTGCGCCGTCAAGAGAACAAGATACATCACAACCAAGCACAACTTGCCTCCGGTAAGAAGTTGCAGTCACCAAGTGATGATCCTTTGGCTACGCACTATTTACAAAATATTGGTCAGCAATCAGAGCAGCTTAAGCAATATAGTGACGCAATAGTCTTGGTTCGTAATCGATTGGAGCATCACGAGGTATTGGTCTCCAATACCGAGGGCTTTGCTGATGAAGCAAAACGAACTGTAATGGAAATGATCAACGGTGCGCTTTCCCCTGAAGACCGTTTAGCGAAAAAGCGTGAGATCCAAGAGTTAGCGAATAACTTCTTGCACTTGGCCAATTCTCAAGATGAGTCGGGTAACTACACATTTGCAGGCACTAAGCCGAAAAATCAGCCTTTCTTTCGAGATAACGAAGGGAATGTGACGTATCAAGGTGATGACTATCAACGCAAGATGCGTGTAGCGAGTAGCTTCGAGATGGCGATGAATGATCCGGGCAGCAAGTTATTTATGGAAATAGATAACCCTTTTGGTGATTACGAACCTCAGTACGAGCTTGAACCCGCTTCTGAATTACTTTTGGAACGTGCGACGAACTCAGCTGAAGATGGATCAACGTATAAAGTGACGTTCGTTGATATGCAGACAGGAAATTATGCTTATCAACTTGAAAAAGATGGCGCAGTGGTGGCCGCGGAAGATTTTGATCCTTCGACTGGCATTGTCTATGAAGGGCTGAATATCCAAATAAAAGGCCAAATTACTAAAGGTGATTCGATTACCTTGGAACCGCGAGAGACCTTCTCTATCTTTGATACGTTCAAAGAAGCTGCTGAGCAGGCTGAAAACCCGGTATCGGATGCATCAGCAACTGCGAAATTGCACCAAGTAACCGAAGAGTTCCACGCTGCGTTTATCCATTTGACCAAGGCAAGAACCGATGTTGGTGCGCGTTTAAGTACGCTAGATATTCAAGAGCAACAACATGAAGACTTTAAGTTGTCTTTGGCGAAAGCAAAAAGCAACTTTGAAGACTTGGATTACTCGAAGGCCATCATTGAATTCAATGAAAACTCTCGAGCATTGCAAGCTTCTCAACAAGCGTTTGGTAAAACTAAAGACCTGACCTTGTTTAATTATATTTAATGATCAATCAGTATTTAGTGGTGAATTAACACTCACCATTGAAGTTAGATTCTATGCCATATGTGCTATGCCGTATGCGCGAATCACTTCAAATTTTGCCGGGTTTTTATACAGGATATCATCTGTTTGAGAATAGCGGCAAAAAGCGGCAATAGGCGAATGAAGGTACTTTTCGTTCCCCAAGCTAGTTAAATCAAATCGAGTTAAGTTTTAATTTAAGTGATTGATTTTATGTATATTAAAAATTAATCAAAACAGTATCAAACTTGGCATATAACTTGTATCTGTGTTGGTCATAAAATGATTTATACAGATCTTAAACCCTGTATAGGGTTTAGCGAGTAATACACGGTCAGTGCTTATCCATATGAGAGTAAAGCTGGCCGCTTCGCAGAAAGTTTGCGAACTCATAAGGAGAGCAAAATGGCTATTAATGTAAGCACTAACGTTTCTGCTATGACAGCACAGCGTTACCTGAATAAAGCGTCTAATGATTTAGCGACCTCTATGGAGCGTTTGTCATCAGGGCATAAAATCAACAGCGCGAAAGATGATGCAGCCGGTCTGCAAATCTCTAACCGTTTAACGGCACAATCACGTGGTTTAGACGTGGCAATGCGTAATGCCAATGATGGTATTTCAATTGCACAAACCGCTGAAGGCGCGATGAATGAATCAACCAACGTACTACAACGTATGCGTGATCTGGCGATTCAATCATCAAACGGTACGAACTCGGCTGCGGAGCGTACAGCGCTAAATGAAGAGTCTTCGGCACTTCAAGATGAGCTAAACCGTATCGCTGAAACGACCTCGTTTGGTGGCCGTCGTCTGTTGAATGGTTCATTTGGTGAAGCATCTTTCCAGATTGGTTCTAGTTCTGGTGAAGCAATGATTATGGGACTCACTAGTGTTCGTGCTGATGATTTCCGTATGGGCGGTACTACGTTCGATTCTGAAAATGGTAAAGATAAAAGCTGGGAAGTGCCGCCAACCGCGAGCGACCTTAAGTTTGAATTCAGAACCAAAGCAGGTGAAGACATCGTTTTAGATATCAATACCAAAGCGGGTGATGATATCGAAGAGCTTGCTACTTACATTAATGGTCAATCTGATCTTGTTAACGCATCGGTTACCGATGATGGTCGCATACAACTATTCGTTGCTGAACCTGACCTTGACGGTGCAATGTCGATCTCTGGTGGCCTAGCATCTGAGCTAGGTATTAAGAGTGAAGGCCGTGCAACATCGGTTCAAGATATCAGCCTGACTAGCGTTGCAGGTTCACAAAACGCAATCAGCGTAATTGATTCTGCAATGAAGTACGTAGATTCACAGCGTGCTGATTTGGGTGCTAAACAGAACCGTCTAAGCCACAGTATTAATAACTTGGCAAACGTTCAAGAGAACGTAGACGCTTCTAACAGCCGAATCAAAGATACGGACTTTGCGAAAGAGACGACGCAAATGACCAAGTCACAAATTCTGCAACAAGCAGGTACTTCGATACTTGCTCAAGCAAAACAGTTGCCTAACTCTGCAATGACACTATTGCAATAGTTATTGGTTGAACTTGCTGCTCCTGTTCAGACGTGAGCCATGCAGCAAGGGAAACTGGCAAGCATACTTACTATGAGTGTTTAGCTCTCTCATCTCTCACCTGCTATTCATTTTTACGGTAAGAATGCAACGGCGCGTCAGAAATGTGTTCATTTCTCGATGATCTCCACACAGGCTCTGACCTGCCAACTAGCCCCGGTTCTCTCAAAGGAAAAGGGGCTTTTTCCTTTCTGTTTCCTATCTTTCTGATTTCTAAATTTTTGTTTTCCTGTCTTTTGCGTTTCCTGCTGGCTTCTAACTTTAGGTTTCTGATCTTTTACGTTTCAATTCAACCCATTTTCTTCGTTATAAATGTTCTGCTTGGCTAGATGAATTGCACAATCTTTATGCCCATCTGCGACCTTTGGTGATTGATCATTTCTGAGCGTTGACCAATCTTAACGACAGTTAGCGTGTTTTTTGAACAAAGCAGGATCTTTAGCCAATTAAATCCAATAGCGGTTTTAGAAAAACATTAAATTTAACCTACTGATAAATATCAAATTAATATTTTATTTGTGGTTTTTTAAAAGTTTTTCTAAAGCTTCGGGATTTTGAGCCGTTATTAAAAGTAACTTTGAGAGAACTACTTGGTTTTCCGAGACGTCGGAAACCGCTATACCGGAAAATCAATTGGAGAAATCACCATGGCAGTGAATGTAAATACAAACGTTTCAGCGATGACAGCGCAACGTTACCTAAACAACGCAAACAGCGCACAACAAACATCAATGGAGCGTCTAGCTTCAGGCTCAAAAATCAACAGCGCAAAAGATGACGCAGCGGGCCTACAAATCTCTAACCGTTTGAACGTTCAGAGCCGCGGCCTTGATGTTGCAGTACGTAACGCGAACGACGGTATCTCGATTGCACAAACTGCTGAAGGTGCAATGAACGAGACGACTAACATCCTGCAACGTATGCGTGATTTGTCTCTACAATCTTCAAACGGCTCAAACTCAAAATCTGAGCGTGTAGCGATTCAAGAAGAAGTAACAGCACTGAACGACGAACTGAACCGTATCGCGGAAACCACGTCTTTTGGTGGTAACAAGCTGCTCAACGGTACTCACGGTACTAAATCATTCCAAATCGGTGCGGATAACGGTGAAGCGGTAATGCTTCAACTGAAAGACATGCGCTCTGATAACGCTCAGATGGGTGGTAAGAGCTACCAAACTGAGAACGCGAAAGACAAAGACTGGAACGTTCAAGCTGGCGCAAACGACCTAAAAATGTCGTTCACTGATAACTTCGGCCAAGCGCAAGAAATCGATGTGTCTGCGAAAGCGGGTGACGACATCGAAGAGCTAGCAACGTACATCAACGGTCAACAAGATTCTGTTAAAGCGTCTGTAACTGAAGACGGTAAGCTACAAATGTTTACTGGTAACAACAAAGTTGAAGGCGAAGTAGCATTCTCTGGCAGCCTTGCTAGCGAACTAGGCATGCAACCTGGCAAAGATGTAACGGTTGATACTATCGACGTAACATCAGTTGGCGGCGCACAAGAGTCTGTAGCAGTTATCGATGCGGCACTTAAGTACGTAGACAGCCACCGTGCTGAACTGGGTGCTTTCCAAAACCGTTTCGACCACGCTATCAGCAACTTAGACAACATTAACGAGAACGTTAACGCATCTAAGAGCCGTATTAAAGATACCGATTTCGCGAAAGAAACGACTCAGATGACCAAGTCTCAGATCCTTTCTCAAGCTTCAAGCTCGATTCTTGCTCAAGCGAAGCAAGCACCGAACTCGGCACTTAGCCTACTAGGTTAATCGATTGAAAGGCCACGTTGATCATAAGCGTTAACGTTAGGCTTCCACAAATTAGCTCGTGGTGAGAGATGAGCGCTAAACAGACCCAGCTTCGGCTGGGTTTTTTATTGCCTGTTATTTGGTAAAAGAAGGTCTTGGGAAATAGTAGGATTGGTGATCAGGAGCAAAAGTGAGATTCCCTATCACGTTCGTTCCTCACAGTAGGGAATGACGGGATCGGGAAATGATAATTTCATCACTTATTGTACCGAAGCTACCTTTCGTCATTCCAGAACCGAGTAAAAGGAGGTATCAGGAATCTGACTTTTAATGAGAGGACTTGTTTAGTTCTTGCTTACCATTTTAGGGAATGACGAACTACTCATTAGTCGATGAGGAGATTCATCGTCATCCCAGAATCGAGTAGAACGAGATATCGGGGATCTCAGTTGGTTTTTGTATTCAATCCCATGCTTATTAATCTAAGCAAGCGGGGAACTTTAGCGAATGTCGCTCTATTAATTGAAGCCCGATCACACTTTTCTTTGTTGTTGAAAAGAATACGAAAAAAAGCACATTTTTTATTAAAGCTTCTACTTAAGGGGCCGTTAAAGGGATTGAGAGAAATGATATGTACCAATGTAAGGTGAGAGAGACACTGGTGCATAAACAAAATTGACATGTATTTGTGTGAGGTGAGAGTCACATAAGTGCATTAAAAAATGCCTAAAGGAGATCAACTATGGCGATTAATGTAAGCACTAATGTGTCTGCAATGACGGCTCAGCGCTACCTAAATAGCGCGGCTGAAGGTACTCAAAAATCAATGGAGCGTTTGTCTTCTGGCTATAAAATCAATAGCGCAAAAGATGATGCTGCAGGCCTACAAATCTCTAACCGCTTAACGTCGCAAAGCCGTGGCCTAGATATGGCTGTGAAAAACGCGAATGACGGTATCTCTATTGCACAGACAGCTGAAGGTGCAATGAATGAGTCAACCAACATCCTGCAACGTATGCGTGACCTTTCTCTTCAATCTTCAAATGGTTCAAACAGCAAATCTGAACGTGTTGCGATCCAAGAAGAAGTCTCTGCTCTAAACACTGAACTTAACCGTATCGCTGAAACGACCTCTTTTGGTGGTAACAAGCTTCTTAACGGTACTTACGGTAGCCAATCTTTCCAAATCGGTGCTGATTCTGGTGAAGCAGTAATGCTAACGATGAACAACATGCGTACCGACACTCAAGACATGGGTGGCAAAAGCTACGGTGTTACTGAAGGTAAAGATGCTTCATGGCGTGTTGCTGCGGGCTCTGACCTAACGATCAAATACAACGATAAGTTTGGTGAAGCACAAGAGTTGTCTATTTCTGCGAAGGAAGGCAACGATATGGAAGAGCTAGCAACTTACATCAACGGTCAAAGCCAAGACGTAAAAGCGTCGGTAGGCGAAGGCGGCAAACTGCAACTTTTCGCTTCAAGCCAAAAAGTTGAAGGCGATGTTGAGTTCGGCGGCAGCCTTGCTGGTGAACTTGGTATTGGTGCAGCTAAAGACGTGACGGTTAACGATATCGATGTAACTTCTGTTGCTGGTGCAAACGAAGCGGTATCTATCATTGATGGCGCACTAAAATCTGTTGATAGTAACCGTGCTTCTCTTGGTGCTTTCCAAAACCGTTTTGACCACGCAATCAGCAACTTAGATAACATCAACGAAAACGTTAATGCATCTAAGAGCCGTATCAAAGATACTGATTACGCGAAAGAAACGACAGCAATGACGAAGTCTCAAATCCTACAACAGGCGAGTACTTCTATCCTAGCTCAAGCAAAACAATCACCATCAGCAGCTCTAAGCTTATTGGGCTAAACTTACTTCGGTAAGTAGCGGTAAACTCTACTTTGGGTAGAGTTTTACTGTATGGCTCACAAAGGAGGGAGGGAGACTGTTATGGAAATACCATCCAACGCATCGAACATCCAGCCTTATGGCTCACCTAATGGCATTAAATTTGCAAGCGATGAAGGTAGTAGTGCGTCGAGTGTTTCTCGACTGAAAGAAGCAACATCCTATGGCAAGGTAGAGAAATCGAAAGAAGAGGCTACCGAAGCGGCGATTCAATTGGCTCAAGTTAGACAAGAGTTGAATGATGAGGAGCGAGTCAAGATGGTAGAGAAGGTGAACGAGTTCATATCTTCTCTCAATAAAGGTGTTGCCTTTAAAGTCGATGAAGAATCGGGGAGAGATGTGGTCACCATTTATGAGACCACAACTGGCGATATTATTCGTCAGATTCCTGATGAAGAAATGCTTGAAATTCTAAGACGCCTAGCAGCCCAAAACTCAAATAGTAGAATATTTGAGGTGAAGGTTTAAGTCGTATTATTGAGGTGGTTTAATGAGTTTTGGCCCAATGGGGATTTCGTCTGGCATGGATATCAATTCCATGGTCAGCAAAATTGTTGATTCTGAGCGTGTGCCTAAACAGCAACGAATCGACAATGAACGAACGCGAATCGACACCAGCATTAGTGCCTATGGAAGACTCAGAGAATCTCTCGATTCGATGAAAAACCTGATGACAAACTTTCGTCAGGAGAAAGCTTTCGCTGTGAGAACAGTCGAAAGTACCGATGAAGGTCTGGTTTCTGCAACAGCGACTACTGAAGCGATCGCTGGCAAATATGCCATCGATGTGTTGCAGCTTGCCCAAAGCCATAAAGTGGCTTCTGATGTATTGTCAGAAGACATGAAATTTGGTCCAGGCAAGCTGCAGATTTCATTAGGTGACAAGAGCTTTGACGTACAAGTTAGCGATAGATCGAAACTGATCGAGGTTGTTCGCGGAATTAACGGCGCAGATAAAAACCCAGGCGTTCGCGCTTCTATCATTAATGATGTAGAAGGCCCGCGACTTATCGTTGCTTCCAATCAGTCTGGTTCTGATCAACAGATCAATATCAATGTAGAGTCTGACTCTGCAAACCCCTTAAAAAAACTCGAATACAGAACGCTTGAAGAGCGTGTTAAATCGCTAGAGAAAGCTCGCCTAGCGGCTCAAGAGCTCCTTGCGCTAACACCGGCAGGACAAGCTGCCGAACTCATCGATAATGCAATCGCTAACGATGATCCAAATGCGAGTGAAACACTCGATGAAAACGGAAATATCATTCCGGCAACCCAAACTGATTCCACAGCAGCTGACGAAGGCTCCCAAAGCTTGAGCTACGGCGAACAAGCCGCAGCTGACGGCCAGGCTGCCCTAGACGCAGCCCAAGCTGCAAAGTCGGTCATGCCTGAAGACAATATCCCAGGTTGGAGTGAAACGGCCTCTGGTACGCTCCTAGACTCCTATTACTCACCTGAACTTGAGCTTGATGAAAAAGCGATAGAGAAAGCCCCTGATGTTCCAGGTTGGTCAAATGCAGCATCGGGTACGTTGACGGACTCATACGTCACGCCAAAAGAAGCCCAGCAGAAACTAGAAGCCGAACAAGCACGTATCGAAGAGAAAATCGCTCAAGAAAAAACTGAGCTGGCTGAAAAAGTAGAAAAAGGCGAATTGACCGCCGAACAAGCTAAAACCATCGAGCGCTCCAAGTTATCGCCAGAAGAGCGTGAGCAATTGGAAAAAGTCGACAAAGTACAAGCCGACCTGGCTCAAGCACAGCAATCGTTTGATACTTATAGCGGCATGACCGAAGTTCAAGCTGGCCAAGATTCAATGGTGGTTTTGGACGGCGTTGCTCAGCTTTCTAGCAACAACAATGTGATTGAAGATGCCGTTGAAGGTATCGATATTACGGTTAAAGGAAAAACCCCAAAAGATAAGCCGCCGGCAGAAATCGGTGTTGAGTACGACCGTAATAGTGTTCGCCAAGATATCGAATCCTTTGTGAGCTCTTATAACCAGTTCTATCAAGTGTCGAAAGACTTAGCGGGTGTTGATCCAACAACAGGCCAAAAGGGCCCACTCTCTGGTGACAGTACGGTACGTAATGCCGACTCAAGGCTGAAAGGCGTCTTCTCGTCGAGCATTGAAGGGGCGCCTGAGAACCTTAAATCTTTGACGGAGTTTGGTATCACGACCACTAGACAAGGTTCGTTAGAAATCAACTACGATATGCTTGACCGTCAACTCAACAACAACTTCGATAAGTTGGGTGAGTTCTTTGGTGGTAACAATGGTTTCGCCAAAAAAGTGGAAGATGCGATTCAAGGCATCACCGGTATTACGGGTTCTATTCGTACACGAGAAAAGAGCTTGGTCGAACAGAATTATCGCTTGGTTGATGATCAAAGTGCATTGGACCGTCGCATGGACAGCTTAGAAAACCGCACGCACTCTAAGTTTACCGCTATGCAAGATGCAACCAGCAAGATGCAATCTCAGCTGGGCAGTATGATGAATGCGTTGGGCTAATCGATGAATAGCCAGCTTCAAGAGCTTTGTGAACTAGATCAATTAATTATCTCTAAGCTCGAATTTAGTGAAATTAATGCTGAAGAAATAACGCAGCTTGTCGATAACAGAGAACAGTTATTGCAAAACGTGCTTCAATTCATCGACTCACACCCCGACGTTAAGCAAAGTTCTGAATGGTTTGAAGCCATTACCAGAACCAGAAAATTGGTCGAATTGATGCAGTCTGAGACGACTCGAGTAGGTAAGACCCTACACAAATACCGTCACGGCGCTAAATCAGTTCAACAATACAAAAAGTTTTTATAGAAGAGGTTTACTATGCGCGGTTCTTTACAGGCATATAAAAAGGTATCAGTGGATAGTCAGCTAACAGCTGCCTCACCCCATAAGATTGTACAAATGTTGATGGCGGGTGCAATTGAACGCTTGATTCAAGGCAAAGCGGCAATGCAAGCGGGCAACATTCCAGTGAAAGGTGAACGCCTTGGTAAGGCTCTAGATATCATTATTAGCCTACGTAGTTGCCTTTCTATGGCCGATGGTGGTGATATTGCGAAAAACCTAGATCAACTTTATGAGTTCATGATCACGCAAATTTCTGCGGCAAATCACAAAAATGATCCACAGCCAATTGATGATGTTATCGATATTATCCGCGAAATTAAGAGCGCTTGGGACCAAATTCCGAACGAATATCACAACTTGACGTCTGCTGACGTAGGTATTTAAAGAAAAACAATCCTTTCAACTAACGACACTTACGTTAATTGGTTGGTTGCCTTATTTTTTTAATCAAATAAAATAGAAGCCATTAGATAGCCTAATGGCTTTTTTCGTTGCTGATTTCCTTAATTTGTCCACGTAAAACATAATCATTGATATATTCTTCTGTTTTATAGATTACGTTGCTCACCGTTTTTCCGCATCGCACCAAAATAAAGGCAATAATTCCTACTTATGCATGGTTTGGCAAAACTGCTTGTCGTCGATGATAATGCTCAAGATCGTCACAATTTAAGCACAATATTAGAGTTTGTAGGAGAGAGCTGCGAAGTAATCAGCTCGGAACAAGCACGTAAAGTGGATTGGTCACTACAGTGGTCAGGCTGCATTATTGGCTCAATTAAAGGTAAAGGCTTCAACGCTTTACTCAATGAAAAGCTCGTTCACGCAAATCACATCCCATTGCTTGTTATTGGCAAGCATAATCATTCGGTCGATGAACTTCCCAACTTTGTTGGCGAATTGGAGCTGCCCCTTAACTACCCTCAATTAAGTGATGCATTAAGACACTGTAAAGACTTCTTAGGTCGTAAAGGTGTTCAAGTCGTCTCTTCAGCACGTAAGAACACACTGTTTCGCAGCCTCGTTGGGCAAAGTGCTGGTATTCAAGAAGTTCGCCACTTAATTGAACAAGTTTCTTCAACGGACGCGAACGTACTGATTCTTGGTGAATCAGGCACGGGCAAAGAAGTGGTAGCGCGTAATATACATTATCATTCTAAGCGTCGCTCAGGGCCTTTCGTGCCAGTAAACTGTGGCGCGATTCCGCCAGACTTATTGGAAAGTGAACTGTTTGGTCATGAAAAAGGCGCGTTTACCGGTGCGATTACCGCACGTAAAGGCCGCTTTGAATTGGCTGAAGGTGGTACGCTGTTTCTTGATGAAATTGGCGACATGCCAATGGCAATGCAAGTTAAGCTACTACGTGTATTACAAGAGCGATGCTTTGAACGCGTAGGCGGTAATAACACGATTCAAGTTGATGTTCGCGTGATTGCGGCAACACACCGCAATCTTGAAGACATGATCGACGATGATTCTTTCCGCGAAGATCTGTATTACCGACTGAATGTGTTCCCGATTGAAATGCCAGCTCTACAAGACCGTAAAGAGGATGTGCCTCTTTTACTGCAAGAGTTGATGACGAGAATGGAAGCGGAAGGCAGCATGCCTATTTGTTTCACGCCTCGTGCGATTAACTCCTTAATGGAGCATCAATGGCCAGGTAACGTTCGTGAATTAGCAAACTTAGTTGAGCGTATGGTTATCCTCTATCCAAACAGTTTGGTCGACGTTAATCACCTGCCAACAAAATATCGATACAGCGATATTCCTGAATTCCAACCAGAGTTTAATAGCTTTGTATCAGAAGAAGAGCAAGAGCGTGATGCATTGGCTGATCTATTCTCAGAAGATTTCAGCTTTGACCAACAAGATGATCTCGCTGATAACGCCAATGCTCCTCAAGAATTGCCTCCGGAAGGGGTTAACTTGAAAGAGCTTCTCGCTGATATGGAAGTGAATATGATCAATCAAGCTTTGGAAGCTCAGGGTGGAATCGTTGCTCGTGCTGCCGATATGCTTGGAATGCGCAGAACAACTCTGGTTGAAAAAATGCGTAAGTATAACCTACAGCGATAGAGCTCAGGTTCGCGTTCAGCGATATCAAATTAAGACGGGTGTTGAGTTAAACGTCGTTTTGATTGAGTGAATAGAGAGGACATAGTCGAGTTGTTGCTTGCTTAACTATGTGATAAATATAGCAAATAGCCTGACGCGTGTTTTACGTGTCAGGCTGTTTTAGTATTTGAGGCAAATTTTTGACATGCACGGATCTAACGAATCAGAAAATCAGTCACACCTAGATTCAGTTGAACAGCAGGTTGAGCGCTATAAGCAAGTGCTTGATGTGATGCCAGCAGGTGTCATCTTGTTAGATACTCATGGTGAAGTAAGAGAAGCTAACCCTGAAGCGCACCGAATTTTAGGTGTTGAACTGGTGGGCGAGAAGTGGTTTTCGGTTATTCAAAGTGCCTTTGACCCAAAAGACGATGACGGACATGAGATCTCACTGAAGAATGGGCGTAAGGTTCGTTTGGCGATTTCAGCTTCTACCACGGGTCAGCTTATCTTGATTACCGACCTGACGGAAACTCGTCTTCTACAGTCTCGCGTGAGTGATCTTCAGCGTTTGTCGTCGTTAGGCAGAATGGTAGCCTCGTTGGCACATCAGGTACGTACACCGCTTTCTAGCGCGATGCTGTATGCATCAAACCTTGCCGCGCCAAATTTACCGCCGGCAACAAAGACACGTTTTCAATCTAAGCTTATGGATAGATTGCATGACTTAGAGAAACAAGTGAATGACATGCTGTTGTTTGCCAAAGGCGGCGACAATAAGGTTGTGAAGCCATTTACAGTCGCTGAATTGATCACTGAATTTCACCCAATGGTGGAAGCGGCATTAAAATCGAACCAGATTGATTACTGCCAGGAAGTTGAAGGCGAAGATACTCAGATGTTTGGCAATGCCAACGCTATTGCTTCTGCTCTGAGCAACCTAGTTTTGAACGCAGTGCAAATTGCTGGCAAGGAATCGCAGATTGATGTGTTCTTTAGGCCCGTAAACGGCGAACTTAAAATATCAGTACAAGACAGTGGTCCCGGCGTACCGAAAGAGCTTCAAGGTAAAATTATGGAACCCTTCTTTACCACTCGCTCGCAAGGTACAGGTTTGGGGCTAGCGGTTGTGCAAATGGTCTGTCGAGCACATGAAGGCCGATTGGAATTAATATCAGAAGAAGGGGACGGCGCCTGTTTTACAATGTGCTTGCCGTTAGAGAGAAGCACTTCTTCTGAAAATGAATAAGTTTTAACTGAATTTACACTGGAGAATCCTATGGCTCAAAGCAAAGTGTTAATCGTCGAAGATGATGAAGGTCTACGCGAAGCCCTTGTCGATACACTCGCGCTTGCTGGCTATGAATGGCTAGAAGCGGATTGTGCGGAAGATGCTCTGGTAAAATTGAAATCGAACTCCGTTGATATCGTTGTCTCTGATGTACAGATGGCAGGTATGGGCGGCTTAGCATTGTTAAGAAACATCAAGCAGCATTGGCCAAATCTTCCGGTTTTATTGATGACGGCTTACGCCAACATTGAAGACGCGGTAGCGGCAATGAAAGAAGGCGCTATTGATTACATGGCAAAGCCATTTGCGCCTGAAGTGCTGCTCAATATGGTGAGCCGTTACGCTCCTGTGAAATCGGACGATAATGGTGATGCCATCGTTGCCGACGAGAAAAGCATCAAGTTAATGATGCTGGCCGACAAGGTGGCTAAAACCGACGCCAACGTGATGGTGCTAGGGCCAAGTGGTTCTGGTAAAGAGGTCATGTCTCGTTATATTCACAACGCTTCGAGCCGTAAAGACGGCCCGTTTGTAGCGATTAACTGTGCCGCGATTCCAGATAATATGTTGGAAGCGACACTGTTTGGCTACGACAAAGGCGCATTTACTGGCGCTATTCAAGCTTGCCCGGGTAAATTTGAACAAGCGCAGGGCGGTACTATTTTGTTGGATGAGATCAGTGAAATGGATCTTAGCCTACAAGCGAAACTGCTGCGTGTGTTGCAAGAGCGTGAAGTTGAACGTCTTGGCAGTCGCAAGAGCATCAAACTGGATGTCCGCGTTCTGGCAACCAGTAACCGAGATCTAAAACAGTATGTTTCTGAAGGGAATTTCCGTGAGGATTTATACTACCGACTGAATGTATTCCCAATTACTTGGCCAGCTCTGTGTGAACGTAAAGGCGATATTGAGCCTTTAGCGAAGCATTTGGTGGAGCGTCATTGCACCAAACTTGGAATGCCTGTTCCTTCTCTTTCCGAGCAAGCCATCAGTAAACTCGTCAATTATCCGTGGCCGGGTAATGTGCGTGAACTGGATAATGTCGTGCAGCGTGCCCTAATTCTGAGTGAGCAAGAAAATATTTCTGGTGAGCATATCTTACTTGAAGGTGTTGATTGGCAAGACGCTACTGGCCTACAACAAATTGTTGAAGGAAATAGTGTTGCAGCGCCTGAAATTAAGCCGATTGCTGAAGCGAATCCTATCAGTAAAGTTGTGGCAAGCAGTGAAGGTCTTGGAAATGAGCTTCGAGATCAAGAGTATGCGATTATTCTTGAAACACTGATTGCTTGTAATGGTCGACGCAAAGATATGGCTGAAAAGTTAGGGATTAGTCCACGTACGCTGCGTTATAAGCTGGCAAAAATGCGTGATGCTGGAATAGATATCCCAAACTGAGGTTAGATTAGTGGTGCCAGCTTTCTGACTGTTGTAGTACGATGTCTAGTCAAATTAATGTGTGGCACGCTAATTGCTCTGTCAATAATACAGCTAAATAGATAGTCATAATTTTGACTCCTGAGGTAGTAGATGAGAATAGATGGTTTACAAGGCGAAATGCAGGCAATGATGGTTGAAGCTGCTAGCGCGCGTCCTGCTGCAACGGGGCAAGCGGTTGGTGCAGACTTTGGCAACATGTTGACGCAAGCCATCAATAATGTGAACTCACTACAAAAGACCTCTGGCGATCTTCAAGCTCGCTTTGATAGCGGCGACCAGAGTGTGTCTCTATCCGATGTGATGATCGCTCGGAATAAATCTAGTGTGGCCTTTGAAGCGACGATCCAAATTAGAAATAAATTGGTCGAGTCGTACAAAGAGCTTATGAATATGCCGGTATAAGTTAGGTAGTTGAATAGTGGCAGAAAATAGTCAAACAACAGATTTAGCCGTAAGCGATAGCAACGACCACGCACTTATTGCCGGTTCAGAGCTAGACGGAGAAGGGCAAAATCCCGATCTAGGTGAACGCAGTTCATCGAAGTTCGATATGGCAGTAGGTGATCTTGATTTACTTCGTCAGGTCGTCTTAGTCCTTTCGATCTCTATCTGTGTTGCGCTTATTGTGATGCTGTTTTTCTGGGTAAAAGAACCAGAAATGCGTCCATTAGGGGCTTATGAAACAGAAGAGTTGATCCCAGTTCTTGATTACTTAGATCTACAGAAGATCGAGTATTCTCTTGATGGCAACACAATTTCAGTACCTGCTAGTGAGTACAACTCGCTGAAGCTGAATATGGTACGAGCGGGATTGAACCAAGAGAGAAACGCAGGTGATGACATCCTCATGCAAGACATGGGCTTTGGTGTATCACAACGTTTAGAACAAGAACGCCTCAAATTAAGTCGTGAAAGACAACTTGCGAAAGCCATTGAACAGATGAAACAAGTGCGTAAAGCGCAGGTTTTACTGGCCTTGCCAAAGCAAAGTGTGTTTGTTCGACACAATCAAGAAGCGTCCGCTTCGGTATTCCTAACGGTGAAAACCGGCGCCAACTTAAAACAACAAGAAGTGGATTCTGTTGTCGATATGGTGGCTAGTGCCGTGCCAGGAATGAAGACCTCGCGTATTACTGTGACCGATCAGCATGGTCGACTTCTGAGTTCCGGTTCTCAAGATCCAATGTCAACGGCTCGTCGCAAAGAGCACGAATTAGAGCGTAACCAAGAGCAAGCGTTGCGAGAGAAAATTGACTCTATTCTTATCCCTATTCTTGGTTTTGGTAATTACACCGCTCAGGTTGATATTCAACTCGACTTTAGCGCGGTAGAGCAAACAAGAAAGCGTTTTGACCCGAACACCCCAGCGACACGAAGTGAATACACGCTAGAAGATTACAACAATGGTAATACAGTGGCAGGTATTCCAGGTGCTTTGAGTAATCAACCGCCTGCAGATGCTTCTATCCCTCAAGATGTTGCCCAGATGAAAGACGGTGCGATGACAGGGCAAGGATCGGTTCACAAAGAAGCGACTCGAAACTTCGAACTAGATACCACCATCAGCCATGAGCGTAAGCAGAGCGGCACGGTGAATCGCCAAACAGTTTCTGTCGCAATCAAAGATCGCCAGTCGTTGAATCCAGATACAGGTGAAGTGGTACATACGCCAATCCCTGCCAGTGAAATTAATGCCATTCGTCAGGTTCTTATCGGCACCGTAGGTTTTGATGAAACTCGTGGTGACCTACTTAATGTATTGAGTATGCAGTTTGCGCCTCAAGTCACTGATATCGTCGCCGATGTGCCTATTTGGGAGCATCCAAACTTTAACGATTGGGTTCGTTGGTTTGCAAGCGCGTTGGTTATTATTGTGGTGGTGTTGGTTCTGGTTCGCCCAGCCATGAAGAAATTGCTTAACCCAGCTGCAGACAATGATGATCAGATGTATGGCCCTGATGGCATGCCAATCGGCGCCGATGGCGAAACCAGCCTAATTGGTGGTGATATTGAAGGTGGTGAGTTGTTCGAATTCGGTTCGAGCATTGATTTACCTAACCTTCATAAAGACGAAGATGTACTGAAAGCAGTACGTGCTCTTGTAGCGAATGAACCAGAGCTAGCAGCTCAAGTAGTTAAGAATTGGATGGCAGATGGCTAACGAAATTGTTCCACAACAAGCTGAAGGCGGTGAAGTGCTTGATGTCGCTAATGTGGACATCGACTCTATATCGGGTGATGAACGCGCAGCGATCTTGTTATTGAGTCTCAATGAAGAAGATGCGGCTGGTATTATTCGTCACTTAGAGCCTAAGCAGGTGCAACGTGTGGGTAGTGCGATGGCGCGTGCCACTGACTTGTCACAAGAGAAAGTAGGTGCAGTGCATCGTGCTTTCTTAGATGATATTCAGAAGTACACCAACATCGGTATGGGCAGTGAAGACTTCATGCGTAACGCATTGGTGGCTGCTCTGGGTGAAGATAAGGCGAATAACCTTGTTGACCAGATTCTTCTGGGTACCGGTTCGAAAGGCTTGGATTCTCTTAAGTGGATGGATCCTCGTCAGGTGGCAAGTATCATCATCAACGAGCACCCTCAGATTCAAACGATTGTATTGTCTTACCTAGAAGCCGATCAGTCAGCCGAGATCTTGTCTCAGTTCCCTGAGCGTGTACGTCTAGACTTAATGATGCGTATTGCTAACCTTGAAGAAGTTCAACCTTCAGCGCTTGCTGAACTGAACGAAATCATGGAGAAACAGTTTGCGGGTCAAGCTGGTGCTCAAGCAGCCAAAATTGGTGGCCTGAAAGCTGCGGCTGAAATCATGAACTACATGGATAACAACGTCGAAGGTGTCTTGATGGATCAAATCCGAGATCAAGACGAAGACATGGCAACACAGATTCAAGATCTTATGTTTGTCTTTGAAAACCTTATCGAAGTTGATGACCAAGGCGTTCAACGATTGTTGCGTGATGTTCCACAAGATATTCTTCAGAAAGCACTTAAGGGTGCCGATGAAAGTCTACGTGAGAAGATCTTCAAGAATATGTCTAAACGTGCTGCAGATATGATGAGAGACGATATTGAGGCGATGCCGCCAGTGAAAGTCTCTGAAGTGGAAGCGGCTCAGAAAGAGATCTTGGGTATTGCGAGGAAAATGGCAGACAGTGGCGAGATTATGCTATCTGGCGGTGCCGACGAGTTCCTGTAATACGAAATCTCAAAGCCCCACAGTGTTGGGGCTTTTCTTTATCCAATCTCGAAACCCGATTATTTAAGTCTAACTCTCTGAATTTAAATAGTAGTTTGACTCACACATAGATAGGTACTGATATGTCAGGTGATAGAAAACGCGGCTTCCTTCGTCCCGATGAAGATAATACGGTTGCCCAGCCTCAAAAATGGGGGCTCCCTGATTACACTTCTGACGTGAGTAAAAATGCTAAAGAGACGGCGTTTAATTACGACCCTAGCTGGATGCCTACGGTTGAAGAAGCCATTGAAGATGAAGAACTTGTTCTGACTGAAGAACAGATTGAACTGATCAAGCAAGGCGCTTATCAGGAAGGCCTTCATCAAGGGCAAGAAGCAGGTTTTAAGCAGGGCTACGAAAAAGGCAAAGAAGAAGGGTTTGTTGCAGGTCATGCAGAGGGCAATGAAGCCGGTAAGCTTGAAGGTGTTACTGCTGGGCAAGAATATATTCAACAACAAGTCGCGGTTTTTATGGGGCTTGCTAACCAATTCGCACAGCCGTTAGAGTTAATGAATGCTCAGGTAGAGAAGCAATTGGTCGACATGGTGTTAACCATGGTTAAAGAAGTCGTTCATGTTGAAGTTCAAACCAATCCGCAAATCATATTAGATACCGTGAAAGAATCGGTCGAGTCATTGCCGATCTCTGGTCACGCAATCACTTTAAAACTTAACCCTGAAGATGTCGCGATTATTCGTTCTGCACATGGTGAGTCAGAACTGGAATGTCGTAATTGGAATTTAGTGGCAGAGCCTGCACTCAACCGTGGTGATGTGCAAATTGAAGCGGGTGAGTCGAGCGTTAACTACCGCATGGAAGATCGTGTCAAAAACGTGATTCAAAACTTCTGTGGCGCCAATCGTCATCAAGGTCATGAGTAATGCTTGAACTCGCGAATCGCCTAAGCCAATACAAAGTCGAAGGGCTGAAATCACGACCAATTGCTTCGGGTAAGTTGGTGCGCGTTGTTGGCTTAACGCTAGAGGCGACTGGCTGTAAAGCACCCATCGGCAGCTTGTGTATGGTCGAAACCATGTCTGGTCAGATGGAAGCTGAAGTGGTTGGCTTCTCGGGTGATAATCTGTTTTTGATGCCGAGTGAACAAATCACGGGGATCTTACCGGGTGCACGTGTCACTCCAGTGACCTCTGAAAGTGGCATTCCTGTCGGGATGGAACTGCTTGGTCGTGTGATCGATGGTGTGGGTAATCCACTCGATGGGCTGGGTCCAATCTATACCGAGCAACGCGCTTCATTTAACGCGGAACCCATCAACCCTTTAGCTCGTAAACCTATTTCTGAGCCACTCGATGTCGGCTTGAAGGCCATCAATGGTTTGCTTACGGTGGGTAAAGGTCAACGTATTGGTCTGTTTGCTGGCTCTGGTGTCGGTAAATCGGTCACGCTTGGCATGATGACTCGAGGCACAACGGCGCAAGTGGTTGTGGTGGGTTTGATTGGTGAACGTGGACGCGAAGTAAAAGAATTTATTGAAGAGATTCTTGGCGAAGATGGCCGTAAACGTTCGGTTGTTGTCGCAGCTCCTGCGGATTCGTCTCCACTAATGCGTTTGAAAGGCTGTCAGACAGCGTTGGCTGTTGCCGAATATTTCCGAGACCAAGGTTTAGATGTTCTGCTGTTGATGGATTCACTGACCCGTTTTGCTCAAGCACAACGTGAGATCGCTCTGTCGGTCGGTGAGCCTCCTGCAACTAAAGGTTATCCGCCATCTGTATTTGCCAAGCTTCCTGCGCTGGTGGAAAGAGCGGGTAACGGCAACGATGAACAAGGTTCGATCACCGCTTTCTTCACTGTTCTAACCGAAGGTGATGACTTACAAGATCCTATTGCCGATGCGTCGCGAGCGATTTTGGATGGACACATCGTATTGTCCCGAGAGATGGCCGATGCGGGTCATTACCCTGCGATTGATGTAGAGAAGTCAGTCAGTCGTGTTATGCCTCAAATTACCACTGAAGAACATGTTTTGATGTCGAAAGCGGTGCGTCAAGTACTGTCTATCTGTCGTAAGAACCAAGACTTGGTGTCGATTGGTGCCTATAAACCGGGGACTGACCCTGCGATTGATAGTGCCTTCACCCTGAAACCGAGATTGGATGAATACTTACAACAGAAAATGAAAGAAACGGTTCCCTATGACATGTGCGTCAACATGTTGAAGCATGTGTTAGGCGGGTAAGCCGTGTTGAATAAGGTCAATCATGGATAACGCGTTAGAATTTCTTCTCGATCAAGCGAAAGACCAAGAGAACCAAGCTGTATTGGCGCTAAACAAAGCGAATTCTGAGTTGCAAGGTTACTACGATCAGGTCACGCAGATTGAAAAATACCGACTCGATTATTGTCAGCAATTAGTCGACCGAGGTAAAGCGGGGCTTACAGCCAGCCAATATGGTCACTTGAATCGATTCCTGACTCAGCTTGACGAAACGCTTTCCAAGCAAAGAGAAGCGGAACACCACTTTAAAAATCAGGTCGACAACTGCCAAGACTATTGGATGGAACTACGTAAAAAGCGTAAATCCTACGAGTGGTTGATGGAGAAAAAGCAGAAAGAGAAAGCCAAACTGCAAGACCAAAGAGAACAAAAACAAATGGATGAGTTCTCGACTCTGATGTATGGCCGAAAGAAGATGTGATCTTAAGCCACGAACGATACAGGTATTGTTCGGCAGATTGTAAAATCGAAACTTATAGGCATGTTTCTTGCTCCGTTTTATATAAAATTGCGTGTTATGCCCCACAAAGGTATGAAAAACGCCCGACTTTCTTTTTGTTGCCTAGTTTGTGGCAGCAAAGCTAGTAGATAGAGCTTGTATATATGAATGTTAGTCTTTCCTCAAACTCAGCGACCAACAAAACGTCATCATTGTTGGACACCGGTTCTGCATCTCCAAAGGTAGAAGAAACCGGCGACTCAAAAGGTTTCTTTGAGTCTTTTAAAGAAGCGCTTGGCTTTGAAGAAAGTGACAGCAAAACAACAAAAGATGCTGACAGCGCCTCCAAATCTGACGGTAAGCAAGCCTCTACTTCGGGTGATGACAGTGCATCGGTTAAATCGAGTTCAGCTGAAGCTTCTTCTGAAGTGACTAAAGGCGATGGTAGCGAACCTAAGAGCATAGACGCTGCAAGTGAAGCTCAAACTAAGCAAGCTTCTGCAAAGTTGGAGGCTGAAAAAGTGTCTAATGAAAAAGCAGTCACTGAAAAAATTGCTGCTGAACAAACGTCTGAATTAGAACCGACACTGCAAGGTACAAGCCCATCGAATCCAACCGATGACAATACACTCACCGATAAGTCACTAGCCAAAGGGGAACAACCTCAAGGTGCATCTCAAGCTAATGCTGCGATGAATGAGGGTAATAAGTTACTTGGTCAGTTGGATGAGGCAAAGAAAACACTTAATCAAACACCGAACGGCAAGGGCTTGCCTCAGCAAACTCAGTTAGACCAAGCTCAAGGTCATATCGCGGGCGCTTCTGTTGCAGGAGCTTCCGCTACAGGCGAAGTGGGCAAGGCGGTACAACAAGCCAATGTCGCAAATCAAGATAGTGGCTTGGACGTCGATTCTGAAATCGCAGTGCTTACCGGTGGTAAAGGCGTTTCTCAACTGACAGATGATGAAATCCGTCAATTGATGGATAAAGGCGTTACTCCCGAACAAATCGAAGCGAGTATGAGCCGAGAACTGAGCCAAAAAAATGTGGCTAGTGATGTTGCGGCTGTTCAAGGTCAAGCAATCTCGCCAGCAGATATTGAGCTCGCAAAGCAGGTTGATGCTCATACCAAAGCGTTGAACCAATTGAATGCGCAAATCGACTCAGAACAGTCAATCGTCGATGGTCTGCTTCAAAAGCAACAAAGCGGCGCTAAGTTGTCGGTTGATGAGCAAACCGCTCTGGCTAAAGCGACGTCTAACCTTGAAGTATTGAACCAGCAACTCATGGATGTTCAACAGCAAGCAAACGCTCTGTTAAGCCAAGCTCCGGACTTGAACGGTGTATCAGGTAAACCAGCAGCAATTGACTGGGATAATACGGATTCGGCTGAAGCGAAAGCGCTAGCTGCAGTGGCATCGACAGCGGCTGTCGCGACGGCAGCCCAACAAGCGACGTCACAGATGTCATCTCAAGCTGCAACTAATGCTGTTGCGGACAAGGCAACAATGTTACATGCCAATAATGCGCACGCGGCGCAACAGGCTGCCGCTCAACAGTTGGCAGCTCAGCAGGGTAATGCAGCTTCTACACAACAAGCAGCCTTGGATCCGAGTTTAACGGCGCAAAGCCTAGCAATGAATGCACCAGTAGCAGCGACTAAAGCGGGTTTAACGGATATGTTGCTCAAAGCTGGCGCTGGCACGGCCGCATTGTCCGGTCTTGGAAAGACTGGTGCTAAAGAAGACTCCAAAGATTCGACATTAGCTCAGCAGATAGCGTCTGCCGCTGGTGTTCAGGGTACTGCAACGACAGGTTCGGCTCCTACTCGAGCTGAAATTCAAGCGGCTCAACAGGCTCCTTTGCTGCTCACTAAAGAGCTAGCCAACGAGCAAGTGGCAGAAAAAGTACAGATGATGATGTCTAAGAACCTTAAGAACTTGGACATCCGTCTCGACCCGCCAGAATTGGGTCAAATGAAAATTCGCATGACCATGAATAATGACGTGGCGAACGTGCACTTTACGGTGAGCAATCAACAAGCCAGAGATGTGATTGAGCAGACTTTGCCACGCTTGAGAGAGATGCTTGCTCAACAAGGTATGCAACTGGCCGATTCGTCTGTCCAACAACAGAATTCTGGGCAGAGCCAAGATAGCTATAACAATGGTGAACAACAATCAGGCTCTAACCGCACAAATGATGGGCAAGGTGATGAAAACCTTGATAACGGCAGCAATCTTGAATTGAATGTCGCATCAAAGCGTGATGGAATTAGTTATTATGCCTAGTATCAGGTTTAGATCCGTTAGTCTGTGGAAATAACAGGAAGTTAGAGAAGAATATGTTTGCAGAACAAGCCCCAGGTCAAAAGAAAAGTAAGCTACTTATAATCATAATTGCTGTCGTTGTTTTACTGCTTGCTATCGGTGCTGCTGTGTTCTTTTTCATGGGCTCTAGTGACGATGCCTCTGAATCGAAATCTCAGTCTGCTACCGCTGTAGTCGCGGTTGAACCTGTGATGTATGTTAATATTCCACAACCTTTTTTGTTCAATGTCACCGGTGACAAAAAAGATCGTCTGGTACAGATCAAAGCGCAGCTTATGGTACGAGGTAGCAAGAATGAAGACCTTGCTCGATACCACTCTCCACTCGTTGAAAGTACATTATTGGCGACATTTGCCTCTGCAACGGTAGACCAATTGCGCTCACCAATAGGGCGAGTAGAACTTCGTGACAAGGCAACAGAAGATATTAAAGCAAGTCTGGCTCAAGCAGTGGGTCAGCCTGTTATTGAAAAAGTGTTATTCACTGACTTCGTAATTCAATAGGTAATTTGTGACCGATTTATTAAGCCAAGACGAAATTGATGCGCTATTACATGGTGTCGACGATGTTGAAGAAGTTGAAGATGTCTTAGAGTCCGAAAACGAGAATGCGGTTAATTTCGACTTCTCATCTCAAGACCGAATCGTTCGTGGTCGAATGCCGACCCTTGAACTTATTAATGAGCGTTTCGCGCGTCATATGCGGATCAGCTTGTTTAATATGTTGCGAAAAACGGCTGAAGTGTCGATCAATGGCGTACAAATGATGAAATTTGGTGAGTACCAAAACACATTGTATGTGCCGACCAGTTTAAACATGGTGCGCTTCCGACCGCTAAAAGGCACGGCGCTAATCACCATGGAAGCTCGTCTTGTTTTCATTTTGGTAGAGAACTTCTTTGGTGGCGATGGACGCTTCCACGCCAAGATTGAAGGTCGTGAATTTACGCCAACTGAAAGACGAATCATCCAGCTACTGCTTAAAATTGTATTTGAAGACTACAAAGAAGCTTGGTCTCCCGTGATGGGCGTTGAGTTTGAATACTTGGATTCAGAAGTGAACCCGAGTATGGCGAATATCGTCAGCCCAACAGAAGTGATTGTTGTGAGTTCGTTCCATATTGAGGTTGATGGCGGCGGCGGTGATTTCCACGTGGTTATGCCTTATTCCATGGTAGAACCGATTCGTGAATTGCTTGATGCGGGTGTGCAATCAGACAAGATGGAAACCGACGTTCGTTGGAGTTCGGCACTGCGTGATGAAATCATGGATGTACCGGTTAACTTCCGTGTTAATTTACTCGAGCAAGATATCTCGCTGCGTGATTTGATGGAACTTCGTCCTGGGGATGTTATCCCGATGAATATGCCAGAGCATGCGACGATGTTTGTTGAAGAACTACCAACCTATCGTGTGAAAATGGGCCGCTCAGGTGAAAAGCTGGCCGTACAGATTTCTGAAAAAATTCAAAGACCGCACGTGGTTAAAACCGATCTCGCTTTCCTAGGTAAAGACTTGATGTCTGAACTAGAAAATAGCGATGATAACGATTAGCAAAATATAAATGTATAGGAATTGGTAATGGAACCTAGTGAAGATCAAAAGCTAGCAGACGAATGGGCTGCAGCACTTGGTGAAGACCCTTCAGCACCGTCAATTGATGTTGATGATGTTCTCGCGGCACCACTGGATGAGTTAACGGATTCGTCATCGCCGATTTCTGAAGATGAGCGTCGTAAGCTGGATACCATCATGGATATCCCAGTGACCATTTCAATGGAAGTGGGCCGCTCTCAGATCAGTATCCGTAACTTACTTCAATTGAACCAAGGTTCGGTTGTTGAGCTAGACAGAATTGCTGGTGAATCATTAGATGTGATGGTAAACGGCACTTTGATCGCTCACGGCGAAGTGGTTGTCGTGAATGACAAGTTTGGTATTCGTTTGACTGACGTGATTAGCCAAACAGAACGTATTAAGAAGCTACGTTAATGAGCCTTTCGTCTCCAAGACTAGTGGGTTTGTATCGCGGAGTCTTAGGCATCGGCCTATTGTCTATGCCTTCCATTGCCTTTGCTGCAACGCCGCCTTCTCTTGATTTAGCGACCACCTTTGGGTCGCTAATTTTCGTTATAGCCTTCATCTTGTTTATCGCTTGGCTGCTTAAGAGAATGCAAGTGCCAACAATGTCCAACCAACAAGGCTTGTCCATTGTGAGACAGATAGCGGTTGGGACAAAAGAACGTATTGCTATCGTTCAAGCGGGTGAGGATCAGTATTTAGTGGGTATCACTACACAATCAATTCAGCTGATCTCTAAGCTTGATAAACCACTTACTCAGGAGATGCTGGAAAAAAGCACATTCTCAAGTCAGCTTTCCCAGCTAATAAAAAAAGATGCAAACAAGTAACGGACTTTTGAACTCATCTTACTTTTGCCAAAGCGGAGCTTTTCGAATGGTGAAAGTGTGGTTGGTTCCGCTCATTCTCCTATGCTCCCTAGTATTCAGCGTGTCGGTATTTGCACAAGCTGAAGATGGCACCGTGATTCCAGCGAATACAGCTGGCTCAGAGTCAGTCACTATTAGTACGATGGAGCAAGATCAAGCCAAATCGACAACCATGACCACAGGTAGTCTTACAGGTAATGGTGGCGGTATTCCGGCCTTTACTATGACCACTAATGCCAATGGTGGCGAAGACTACTCGATCAATCTACAAATTTTAGCCTTAATGACCATGCTTGGCTTCTTGCCGGCGATGGTGATTTTGATGACGTCGTTCACCCGTATTGTGGTGGTGATGTCTATCTTGCGTCAGGCGATGGGTTTGCAACAAACACCTTCAAACCAAGTCATCATTGGTATCGCAATATTTTTGACCTTCTTCATCATGTCTCCGGTGATCAATCAGGTCAATGAGCAAGCCGTTCAGCCTTATCTGAATGAACAGATATCGGCACGACAGGCATTCGATGTCGCCCAAGGTCCGATTAAGTCGTTTATGCTCAAACAGACTCGAATCAAAGATCTGGAAACCTTTGTTGAGATCTCGGGTGCGGAAGTGACCAACCCTGAAGATGTTTCAATGGCGGTTTTAATCCCTGCGTTTATCACGTCAGAGTTGAAAACGGCATTCCAAATCGGCTTTATGCTGTTCTTGCCGTTCCTAATTATTGATTTAGTCGTTGCCTCGGTGTTGATGGCCATGGGTATGATGATGTTGTCACCAATGATTGTATCTTTGCCGTTCAAGCTAATGCTGTTTGTCCTTGTTGATGGTTGGAACTTGATACTCTCCACACTCGCCGGCAGTTTTGCCTTGTAGCTGGGGGAATAATGAATCCTGAAATATTCGTAGAATTGTTCCGAGATGCACTTTGGATGGTACTGATAATGGTGTGCGCCATTATTATTCCTAGTCTGCTGATTGGTTTGGTGGTGGCGGTATTCCAAGCTGCAACCTCAATCAATGAACAAACCCTCAGCTTCTTGCCTCGTTTGATCGTAACTTTGTTGGCGTTAATGTTGTTTGCTCACTGGATGACGCAGATGATGATGGAGTTCTTTTTTGAACTTATTGAACGCTTACCACAAGTGTTGTATTAAACTGCAATGGAATACCCAACAAGCTTAGTACTCGAGTGGTTAGCCAATTACTTTTGGCCATACACTCGCATCTCAGCCATGCTGATGGTGATGACGGTAACTGGTGCGCGCTTTGTGTCGCCACGAATTCGTCTGTATCTGGGCTTAGCGATTACACTTGCCGTTATGCCAGCGATTCCTGCCGTCCCTAAAGATATTGAACTGTTGTCGTTTCAAGGCTTCCTCACGGTTTTTGAGCAGATCGTGATTGGTGTTGCGATGGGGTTCGTCACTCAGTTTTTGATTCAAACCTTTGTTATGCTCGGTCAGATTCTGGGTATGCAATCGAGTTTGGGCTTCGCCTCAATGGTTGACCCAGCAAACGGTCAGAATACGCCAGTACTTGGTCAGCTGTTTATGTTGCTCGCGACCATGTTCTTTCTGGCGACAGACGGTCACTTGAAAATGCTGCAGCTGGTGGTGTTTAGCTTTACAACATTACCTATAGGTAGTGGTTCTTTAACCGCGGTCGATTTCAGAGAGCTCGCCTTGTGGTTGGGCATCATGTTCAAAACAGCGCTGGCGATGTCATTATCTGGCATTATTGCGCTGCTCACGATTAACCTCTCTTTTGGTGTAATGACACGTGCTGCACCTCAGTTAAATATATTCTCTTTGGGTTTTGCGTTTGCGCTACTCGTGGGTCTGTTACTTTGTTGGTACATCCTTGGCGGCTTATTCAGTCACTATGAACTATTCTGGATGCTCGGCGAACAACAGATATGTCGTCTCATCAGATTGGATTGCTAGGAGACTGAAATGGCAGAGTCAGACGGTCAAGAACGCACAGAAGACGCCACGCCCAAACGCTTGCAACAGGCCAAAGAAAAAGGGCAGGTTGCAAGGTCAAAAGAGTTAGCGTCAGCGTCGGTACTGATTGTAGGCGCGATTTCTTTAATGTGGTTTGGCGAATCGATGGCGAAAGCTTTGTTCGAAGCCATGCAACGTCTGTTTTCGCTCAGTCGTGACGAAATCTTTGATACCAATAAGCTGCTGGAAATCGCTGGTGGCGCCTTGGTCAACTTGCTGTTTCCACTGTTCTTGATTCTCATCACTTTGTTCGTGGCTGCTGTGATTGGCGCTGCGGGTGTCGGTGGTGTCAACTTCTCGATGCAAGCTGCAATGCCTAAAGCGTCTAAGCTCAATCCTTTAAGCGGTATTAAGCGTATGTTTGGCCTACAAAGTTGGGTTGAATTGCTGAAATCTATTTTGAAGGTCGCTCTGGTGTCGGGTATGGCTATCTATCTTATCCAAGCCTCTCAACATGACTTAATGCAATTGAGCATGGATGTGTATCCGCAGAATATCTTCCACGCTTTGGACATATTGCTTAACTTTATTCTGCTTATTAGTTGCTCTTTGTTGATTGTGGTGGCGATTGATATCCCATTTCAGATTTGGCAACACGCCGATCAACTTAAAATGACCAAGCAAGAAGTTAAAGATGAGTTTAAAGACACTGAAGGTAAGCCTGAAGTGAAAGGGCGTATTCGTATGTTGCAGAGGGAAGCGGCTCAGCGACGTATGATGGCCGATGTTCCTCAGGCCGATGTGATTGTCACCAACCCGGAACACTTCTCAGTCGCTCTACGCTATAAACAGAATCAAGATAAAGCACCGATAGTCGTTGCCAAAGGTGTCGATCATATGGCGATGAAGATCCGTGAAATTGCACGTGCAAACGACATCTATATTATTCCAGCGCCTCCGTTAGCTAGGGCGCTATATCACACTACCGAGCTAGAACAGCAAATTCCTGACGGTCTGTTTACGGCCGTTGCTCAAGTTCTTGCATATGTGTTCCAGCTGAAACAGTACAGAAAAAGAGGAGGGGAGAGGCCGAAATTGCAAGATTCTAATATGCCGATCCCACCTGATTTACGTCATTAGATCAATTGCTTGAGCTCAGCCCAATGAAGCTGGATAATGGTGGCGTATCCGAGCGTCTTTATTTGTAAGCTGTGACGATAAATTGACGTTGAGATATTGGTACAGTGCTTGCTATATCAATGCCGAACCTTATAAGTCCGATCATGATAAACCTGATCATCATAAACCTTATTGCTATAAATTTTGGCAATATAGCTTAGCCCTGAGCCTCGAGTTGCTTAGTGGAAGAGCTACAACATAGCGATACTACCCAGATTTATGAAATTTACCCTCCCTTTTGCGGACAAGCTACCTAAAATTCCTAACCGTGCCATGCCTGCGATTGGCGCGCCTGTTATGGTACTTGCCACGCTCGCTATGGTGGTGCTACCAATTCCAGCTTTCTTGTTGGATATGTTCTTCACCTTCAACATTGCATTGTCTATGGTTGTGCTTTTGGTTTCGGTTTATACCCGCAGGCCTTTGGACTTCGCTGCATTCCCAACGGTACTTCTGATTGCAACGCTACTTCGACTGGCCTTGAACGTTGCTTCGACACGTGTGGTACTGCTCCACGGTCATGAAGGGGGCGATGCGGCCGGTAACGTGATTGAAGCTTTCGGTAACGTGGTTATTGGTGGTAACTATGCGGTTGGTTTAGTGGTGTTCTTGATTCTGATGATCATCAACTTCATGGTTGTAACCAAAGGTGCAGGTCGTATCTCGGAAGTAAGTGCACGTTTCACGTTGGATGCCTTACCCGGTAAACAAATGGCAATCGATGCCGATTTAAACGCAGGTTTGATCGACCAAGATCAGGCTCGTACCAGACGTTTTGAAGTCACCAAAGAAGCCGATTTCTACGGTTCGATGGATGGTGCGTCTAAGTTTGTGAAAGGCGATGCAATCGCCGGTATTTTGATCCTGTTCATCAACATCATTGGTGGCTTGAGTATCGGTATGGCTCAGTTCGATCTTGGTTTTGGCGAAGCAATCGAAATCTATACGCTGCTGACTATCGGTGATGGTCTGGTTGCGCAAATCCCATCGCTGCTACTTTCTATTGCTGCTGCGATGATGGTAACGCGTCAAAACACCGATGAAGACATGGGCGAGCAACTTGTCTTCCAAATGTTCGACAACCCTAAAGCCCTAATGATCACTGCCGCTATCCTTGGCATTATGGGTATTGTTCCTGGCATGCCGCATTTCTCATTCTTGAGCCTTGCCATCGTTGCGGGTGCAGGTGCGTATTACATCGATAAAAAGAACAAGAAGAAGGCTGAACAACCCAACCTTCCCGCCACGGTTGAAGCGAACGGAGAAACGGGTTCCCAGAAAGAGCTCTCTTGGGATGACGTTCAACCTGTCGATATTATTGGTTTGGAGGTCGGGTATCGTTTGATCCCGCTCGTGGATAGAGATCAAGGTGGCGAACTGCTAGAGCGTGTGAAAGGGGTTCGTAAGAAGCTGTCTCAAGATTTCGGTTTCCTGATTCCGGCGGTACACATTCGAGATAACCTAGAACTCACGCCAAACAGCTACCGTATCACTCTGATGGGTGTTGCCGTTGGCGAGGCTGAGATTAAGCCTGATATGGAACTGGCGATTAACCCGGGTCAAGTCTATGGGATGATCGATGGTGAGCCGACGATTGATCCCGCATTTGGCCTTGAAGCGGTATGGATTAGAGAAGAGCAGCGTGAACACGCCCAAGCTTTAGGCTACACGGTTGTGGATTCATCGACCGTACTGGCAACGCACCTCAGCCAATTGCTAACCAACAATGCATCACAGCTTATTGGTCATGAAGAAGTACAAAACTTACTCGAGATGCTGAGTCGCTCGACACCTAAGTTGGTGGAAGGCTTTGTACCGGATCAGCTGCCGCTTGGTGTGGTCGTAAAAGTGCTGCAAAACCTACTCAATGAAGCCATTCCAATTCGAGATATCCGCACTATAGTCCAAACTTTGTCGGAGTATTCAAGTAAGAGTCAAGAACCTGACATACTTACTGCTGCGGTTCGTATCTCCTTGAAACGATTAATTGTTCAAGAAATCAATGGTATAGAGCCTGAATTGCCAGTGATTACCTTGATTCCTGAGCTGGAACAAATCTTGCATCAAACCATGCAGGCATCCGGCGGAGAATCTGCTGGTATTGAACCTGGCTTAGCTGAACGTTTACAGACATCCCTCAGCCATGCAACGCAAGAGCAAGAACTGAAAGGTGAGCCAGCCGTGTTACTGACTTCTGGTGTATTACGTTCCACTCTCGCGAAGTTCGTGAAAAACACGATCCCAAGCTTAAGAGTTTTATCTTACCAAGAGATACCGGACGAAAAGCAGATACGCATTGTACAAGCTGTTGGTAATTAAGCCGCCTAATTAGAACGGACGATCGAATTGAAAATTAAACGATTTTTTGCAAAAGATATGCGAACCGCGCTGCTCCAAGTTAAAGAAGAACTTGGTTCAGAAGCGGTGATCATGTCTAACAAAAAGGTCGCAGGTGGCGTTGAAATTGTGGCCGCTATTGATGGCGAGTCTAGCCCGTCGACAGCCAGCCCAAAACTCAACAAGCCTCAGCAGCCTGCGCAAAGTCAATATACCCAAATGGCTGCACCAGCCGTTCCATCTGGGCGTCGTCAGTTAGATGATGACAAAGTCAGCCTGCAGTCGAATGCTGAAGGCGGACGTTCAATGACTAAGCGCTTCGCTAACATGCTCAAGCAATATAGCCATGGCGCAGACGACGAACCGCAGCACCGAGCTGAAAATGAAGACTCGTTATCCGCGTTGCTTAACCGCCAGTCTGGCAGTAATCAATCGTCTCTAGGTAACCATCAGTCTCGTGGCAGCAGCAACGTAGATTCGGCTTTTGCTCGTGAATCTGGTTTATCTAAATTGATTGCCGAAGATCGCAGAGTCGAGCGTCCAGCTCCTCGCTTAGACCCTACTCGCTACGATCGTGGCCGTGATCCTGGTCAGTCGAAAGGTTCAGACACCGAAATGGAAACGATGCGCGAAGAGATGACCTCAATTCGCCGTCTGTTAGAGCATCAAGTCTCTGGACTGATGTGGCAGGAAGTCGAACGTCGCGAACCTTTGAGAGCGATGCTTATCAAGCGCCTAGAACGTATGGGTGTTTCGGCAGAACTCGCCGATCAAATGGCCTGCTACATTCCAGAAGACACAAAACCAGCACGAGCATGGAAAGCCTTGCTTGCTCTGGTCGCTGATCAAATCTCAGTGACACAAAAAGATATTTTAAAACGCGGTGGTATTGTGGCCTTACTTGGCCCGACTGGCGTAGGTAAAACAACAACCGTTGCTAAGCTCGCAGCCCGTGCAGCAATGGAGTACGGCGCAGATAACGTCGCACTAGTGACAACAGACACATATCGCATAGGTGCACATGAGCAGTTATCGATTTATGGTCGAATTATGGGTTGTCCTGTAAGAGTTGCTAAAGATTCTAGTGAACTGGCCGATGTAATATATCAATTACGTAATCGTCGCCTGATTCTGGTTGATACTGCTGGTATGGGACAGCGAGATGTTCGTCTATCTGAGCAGTTAGACACATTGATGCAAGAGAGTGGTTCCGTTATCAATAGCTACCTTGTGTTGCCGGCAACCGCGCAACGTAAAGTGCTGCAAGAAACCATTGAACACTTTAGAAGAATCCCGTTGTCAGGATGTATCCTGACTAAGCTGGATGAATCGCTCAGTTTGGGTGAGTTCATCAGTGTGGTAATACAAAATGCATTACCAGTTGCTTACATAGCAAATGGTCAACGAGTTCCTGAGGATATCGTTATAGCTCAGCCAAAGTACATGATTGCTAAGGCGAATGAGTTATTAGAGAAATCTACAGAGAATGAACCTCATTACTGGAATAGCGATTCTGAAGGACTCTAGGCGGCGGATAAATATGAATGAAAATATGATACATGATCAAGCTAGCGGCCTCCGTCGCTTAACGAAGCCTTCAATCACTAAAGTTATCGCTGTAACTGGCGGTAAGGGTGGGGTAGGTAAATCTAATGTGACGTTAGGTATGGCTATTTGCATGGCTCGCCAAGGCAAAAAAGTCATGGTACTGGATGCCGATTTAGGATTGGCTAACGTCGACATAATGCTGGGTATTCGTTCTAAACGAAACCTAGGGCATGTTTTGGCGGGTGAGTGTGAACTTAAGGATGCGATTGTCGAAGGGCCGCATGGAATTAAGATAATTCCAGCGACATCGGGTACACAAAGCATGACTGAACTTTCACATGCTCAACATGCTGGTTTGATTCGAGCGTTCGGTTCTCTTGAAGACGAGATGGACATCTTGCTAGTCGATACGGCAGCGGGCATCTCGGACATGGTGATTAGCTTTTCGAGAGCAGCGCAAGATGTCGTGGTTGTGGTCTGTGATGAACCAACTTCGATCACTGATGCCTATGCCTTAATTAAGCTGTTGAGCCGAGAGCACCAAGTTCAGCGATTCAAAATTGTTGCAAATATGGTCAGAAGCTATCGCGAAGGCCGAGAATTATTTGCAAAGTTGACTTTGGTCACAGAGCGTTTCTTGAATGTGAGCCTCGAACTCGTAGCATGTATTCCTTTAGATGATAAAGTACGTCAATCAGTCAAGAGACAGAAAATCGTAGTAGATGCGTTCCCTCGCTCTCCTGCCGCATTGGCAATCAGTTCATTAGCAAATAAAGCATTGACGTGGCCAATACCAAAAACGCCAAGCGGACATTTGGAATTTTTTGTTGAAAGGCTGCTGAACCGTACTGAATTTGTAGAGGAACCATTTGGTGAATAAAGCGCTTACCTACGATCAGCATGCAAATCTCAATAGCCAGCAGGCATTTTTTGAGAAGTACTCTGTGTTGGTTAAACGTATCGCTCATCACTTGTTGGGGCGATTGCCGCCTAATGTATTGGTTGATGACTTAATTCAAGCTGGCATGATTGGCTTGATTGAAGCGCAACAAAACTATGATGGTACGAAAGGCGCAAGCTTTGAGACGTATGCTGGTATTCGAATTCGCGGGGCTATGTTGGATGACATTCGCCGTGGGGATTGGGTGCCAAGATCGGTTCACAAAAATAATCGAGAAATCAGCAGTGCGATTGCAGAATTGGAAAGTGTTCTGAATCGAGACCCAAGTGATGCCGAAGTAGCAAAACATATGGGGCTCAGTTTAGATCAGTACCACAGTGCATTGACCGATATTAACTGTTCAAGATTGGTCGGTATCGAAGATTTAGGCGTCTCAGATGATGTCATATCTCCGAATGAAGACTCTCAAGACAATACGCCTTTTCAAGGGGTTGCTGATGAGTCATTTCGCCAAGCTTTGATCGATTCGATAAAACAACTTCCGGAAAGGGAAGGCCTCGTGCTTTCACTTTATTACGACGAAGAACTCAATTTAAAAGAGATTGGGGAAGTGTTAGGTGTCAGCGAATCTCGTGTCAGCCAAATACTGAGCCAATCTATGCAGCGTCTACGCACTAAGTTAAGTGCTTGGACACAGAACGACTAACAACACTGGTTTTATTCAGTGGAGGCTAATTTGAACAAAAACATGAAAATTCTCATTGTTGACGACTTTTCAACGATGCGCCGAATTGTTAAAAACCTACTACGCGATTTAGGTTTCAACAACACTCAAGAAGCAGACGATGGCTTGACCGCGTTACCAATGCTGAAAAAAGGCGAATTTGATTTCGTGGTAACCGACTGGAACATGCCTGGTATGCAAGGTATTGACCTGTTAAAACACGTTCGTGCAGACGCAGAACTTAAGCACCTTCCAGTGCTTATGATCACGGCAGAAGCGAAACGTGAACAGATCATCGAAGCTGCTCAAGCAGGTGTTAATGGTTACATTGTGAAGCCTTTCACAGCGGCAACTCTGAAAGAGAAACTTGATAAGATTTTTGATCGCTTATAAGCGTCAATAATAACCTGTTTTTAGGCGCTTCTAGAGAAACACTCACAGTTAAGTTTGTTGTTTATCTCAATAGTCGAAGCGTCACAAAGTATGCGGAGTAAGGCCGAACTCAGGATGATTTCATTAGAACAAGCAAAAAAATTAGTAGAGCTGCTTGAAAACGATGAGCAGCAAGGTGCTGATTCTCTTGTTAGAAGCATTTATGAAGATAATTTTAGTCTTCAAGACAATCCAATGCTTCAAGAAATAGGTAGTCTGACTCGCGACCTCCATGACTCTTTGGCTCAATTCAATTTCGATGAGCGCATCAGCGTTATCGCAAATGATGAAATCCCTGATGCTAGGGATCGCCTTCAATATGTCATTGATAAAACGGAAGTTGCAGCAAACAAGACGATGGACGCAGTCGATCGTTGTATGCCAATAGCGGACAACCTACACGAGTGTTTACTTCAAGTAAGGCCTCAATGGAATGAACTGATGCATGGCCGCATTGAGCTGGCACAATTTAAAGCTTTATGTCACCGCATTGATGGATTACTTGTCCAAGTAGAAGGCGATAGTACTGAACTACGTGGACAATTGACTGAAATCTTGATGGCTCAGGATTTCCAAGATTTAACTGGGCAGATCATTAGCAAAGTTATTACCTTGGTAAATGAGGTTGAAGGACGTTTGGTCGAGATTCTCACGGTATTCGGTGCGAATCAGATAGAGCCAACTCCAGAGAAAGAGAAGAAAGCATCTATTGCTCCTGAGGGTCCAATCATGAACCCAGAAGCGCGCGAAGACGCTGTGGCATCTCAAGATGAAGTCGACGATTTGTTATCCAGTCTTGGATTTTAAAGGTAACGTATGAGCTACGATTTAGACGAAGATATTCTTCAGGACTTTTTAGTCGAAGCAGGAGAGATTCTTGAACTCCTATCAGAACAATTGGTAGAGCTTGAGAATAACCCTGACGACAAAGACCTATTAAATGCTATTTTCCGTGGTTTCCATACAGTAAAAGGTGGTGCTGGTTTCCTAGCATTGACTGAGCTGGTGGATACTTGTCATGGTGCTGAGAATGTGTTCGACATTCTAAGAAACGGCCAACGCAGCGTAACATCAGGCTTGATGGATACGATGCTGCAGGCTCTCGATACAGTTAATGTACAGTTTCGAGCCGTGCAAGATCAGGAAGCTTTAGTACCCGCTGACCAATCTTTATTGGATGAACTTCATCGTCTCTGTAAACCAGAGGCTGCTGATGAAGTTGCGCTAGCACCTGTCATCCCTGAACCTATTGTTGTTGCGCCTGAGCCTGTTGTAGAAAGCTCTAGCATCAGTGCATCTTCAGTCGATGATATCTCTGAAGATGAGTTTGAACGCCTACTTGATGAACTTCATGGTAAAGGTGGTTCACCAACAGCAGCTTCTGCACCAACACCGCCGCCAGCGCCAGCGCCAGCGCCCGCAGCACCTCAGCCAGTTGCTGACAGTGGTGATATTACTGATGACGAATTTGAAAAGTTATTAGATGAACTGCACGGTGCGGGCAATAGTCCGACAGCGGCAAGTTCAACGCCGCCACCGCCACCGCCCCCTGTTGCTGCTCCAGTTTCGGCGATGTCTGAAGGCGATGACCTGATGACGGACGAAGAGTTTGAGAAGTTACTTGACCAGTTACATGGTTCAGGCAATGGCCCGTCGATTGAAGAGCTGGATGCTGCAACTAAGCCTGCTGATGTAAAAGCTGCTTCTGTTGCACCTGCACCACAAATTGCGCCTAAGCCACAGCCTGCAACCCCTGTTGTTGCTAAACCTGCTGTTGCTAAAGCTGAACCTAAGCCGAATGTTCCAGCTAAGGCTGAAGTTAAAACGCCAGCGAAGAAGCAACAAGCGGAAGCAACGGTTCGTGTTGATACATCAACTCTCGATACCATTATGAACATGGTGGGCGAGTTGGTATTGGTTCGTAATCGACTGGTTAGTTTAGGCTTAAACAGCAACGACGAAGAAATGGCGAAAGCCGTCTCGAATTTAGACGTTGTTACCGCAGACCTTCAAGGTGCGGTAATGAAGACTCGTATGCAGCCGATCAAGAAAGTTTTTGGCCGCTTCCCACGAGTTGTCCGCGACCTTGCTCGTAGTTTGAAGAAAGACATTGTTCTTGAAATGCGCGGTGAAGAAACGGATCTTGATAAGAATTTAGTAGAAGCACTTGCCGATCCACTGATTCACTTAGTGAGAAACTCTGTGGACCACGGTATTGAGATGCCTGAAGCTCGTATTGCAGCTGGCAAATCACAAACAGGTAAAGTGATCCTATCTGCCTCGCAAGAAGGTGACCATATTGAATTGGCTATCGTTGATGACGGTGGCGGTATGGACCCTGATAAGCTTCGTGCTATTGCGGTTAAACGTGGCCTGATGGACGAAGACGCAGCGTCTCGCTTATCAAACAAAGAGTGTTTCAATCTTATTTTTGCACCTGGCTTCTCAAGCAAAGAGCAAATCTCAGATATCTCTGGCCGTGGTGTTGGCATGGACGTTGTGAAAACAGCGATCAATACGCTGAATGGCTCGATCGATATCGATTCTGAAATGGGTCAAGGCACCAAGATTACGATCAAGGTTCCACTGACGCTTGCGATTCTACCAACCTTGATGGTCGGTGTTGCGGGTCACCCATTCGCATTGCCATTGGCTTCTGTGAACGAGATTTTCCACTTAGACCTTAGCCGCACTAACGTGGTTGATGGCCAGTTGACTATCATCGTCCGTGATAAATCTATCCCGTTGTTCTATTTGCAAAATTGGCTTGCACCAAAAGCCGGTATTGTTGAACTACGCAAAGGACATGGCCACGTTGTTATCGTTCAGCTTGGCAGCCAAAGAGTTGGCTTTGTTGTCGATACGCTGATTGGCCAAGAAGAAGTCGTTATCAAGCCACTTGATAAGTTGTTGCAAGGTACGCCAGGTATGGCCGGCGCGACAATTACAAGTGATGGACACATTGCATTGATTCTCGATGTGCCTGACTTGTTGAAGCAGTACGCTGCAGCATCAAGAATTTAATTTAAGGATAAATATGGCGATTAAAGTATTAGTCGTTGATGATTCGAGCTTTTTCCGCCGTCGCGTAAGCGAGATCATCAACTCAGAGGCTCGCCTAGAAGTCATCGATGTAGCTGTAAATGGTAAAGAAGCGGTTGAAAAAGCAAAGAAGCTAAGACCTGACGTCATTACTATGGACATCGAAATGCCAGTCATGGACGGCATCACAGCCGTTCGTGAAATTATGGCCGCGTCTCCAACGCCTATTTTGATGTTTTCATCGTTAACGCATGATGGTGCTAGAGCAACATTGGATGCGTTAGATGCCGGAGCTCTGGATTTCTTACCTAAGAAGTTCGAAGACATCGCTCGAAACCGTGACGATGCTGTCGCTCTGCTTCAGCAGCGTGTGATTCAAATTGCCGCTAAGCGCGCGTTTATGCGTCGTACACCTGTTGCTCCTCGATCAACGGCAGCAGCAACAGCGTCAACAGCTTCATCGCTGCGTCAAACTACTTCAGCGGCAACGCCTGCCGCGAAGCCTGTTGTTGCATCGACTGCAAAATTTAGAGCGTCAGGTAAAAAGTATCAGTTAACTGCCATTGGTACGTCGACTGGCGGTCCTGTTGCACTGCAGAAGATTTTGACTCGCATTCCAGCTCACTATCCACATCCGATCGTGTTAGTTCAGCACATGCCAGCAACTTTTACAGCTGCATTTGCAAGCCGACTGAATACCTTGTGTAAGATTGAAGTTCGCGAAGCGCAAGACGGAGATGTGTTGAAACCAGGAGTGGCTTACCTTGCTCCCGGTGGTAAACAGATGATGGTTGATGGTCGTGCAGGGTCTGCTCGCTTGAGAATTATCGATGGCGGCGACCGAATGAACTACAAGCCTTGTGTGGATGTCACATTCGGCTCTGCTGCGAAGATTTACGGTGACAAAGTCTTGTCTATGATACTGACAGGTATGGGTGCAGATGGTCGAGAAGGTTCGCGTATGTTAAAAACTGCGGGCTCGACGATTTGGGCGCAAGACGAAGATAGCTGTGTTGTATATGGTATGCCTCAAGCTGTAGCAAAAGCTGGCATTTCTACTGAAGACCTACCTCTAGACCGCATTGCGGAAAGAATCTTGGTTGAAGTTGGCTTAGCTTAGGTAAATCGACATGATTGTTTGGAGTGTTGCAAACCAAAAAGGTGGTGTTGGCAAAACAACCACGACAGTGACCTTAGCAGGCTTGCTTGCTTTGAAAGGGCACCGTGTTCTGTTGGTTGATACCGATCCGCATGCATCACTGACCACTTATCTGGGTTACGACTCAGATACGGTGGCGTCGAGTTTGTTTGATCTATTTCAGTTGCGTGAGTTTACTGCTCAGACGGTAAGACCTTTGACATTGCAAACTGAAGTTGAAGGCATTGATATTATCCCTGCACATATGTCGCTCGCGACATTAGATCGTGTGATGGGTAATCGCAGTGGAATGGGCTTAATTTTAAAGCGTGCGCTTGCCGCTTTGAAAGATGACTATGACTATGTATTGATCGATTGTCCGCCGATTCTTGGCGTTATGATGGTGAATGCATTGGCAGCCAGTGATCGTATCCTCATCCCAGTACAGACTGAGTTTTTAGCAATGAAAGGGTTGGAGCGCATGATTCGCACTCTGACTATCATGCAAAAATCACGCAAAACACCGTTTAAAGTGACGGTGGTACCAACGATGTATGACAAGCGAACCAAAGCTTCATTACAGACGTTAACTCAGCTGAAAGAAGATTATCCAAATCAAGTTTGGACATCTGCAGTCCCTATTGACACTAAGTTTAGAGATGCAAGCCTAAAGCGCTTACCAGCATCTCATTTTGCATCGGGTAGTCGTGGTGTATTTGCTTACAAACAGCTGCTTATTTATCTCGAAAGGCTGGCGATAAATGAGCGCGAATAGAGAATCAACAATGGCGCGACCAAGTTTATCGAGTGAACAAGCACTTGATGATTACTTTACCGCGCTGCTAGGCGATGAAGTTCTGGATTCCGACGAATTTTTTGTTGACGAGCCTAACGATGAGTCATCATCTGCAGAGCCAGAGCCAGAGCCAGAGCCAGAGCCAGAGCCAGAGCCAGAGCCAGAGCCAGAGCCAGAGCCAGAGCCAGAGCCAGAGCCAGAGCCAGAGCCAGAGCCAGAGCCAGAGCCAGAGCCAGAGCCAGAGCCAGAGCCAGAGCCAGAGCCAGAGCCAGAGCCAGAGCCAGAGCCAGAGCCAGAGCCAGAGCCAGAGCCAGAGCCAGAGCCAGAGCCAGAGCCAGAGCCAGAGCCAGAGCCAGAGCCAGAGCCAGAGCCAGAGCCAGAGCCAGAGCCAGAGCCAGAGCCAGAGCCAGAGCCAGAGCCAGAGCGTTCTAGTTACTCTACCTATGCAGAGTTGCGAGAGGCGGAGTTCGAGGTTCCAAACCTTGAGGATGTGCAGAAGCTACTTAGTCGTTTAGAAGCGACTAACGTGGTTGATGAACTGAATCTTGATGAATTGATGGATCAAAACACGCAGAAAATTGCTCAACACGCAGACATGCAAATGTTTGATGCTGCCGTGGAATCCGTTCAGCTTTCTGTAGAGCCTGAAATTCAAGACTGGAATCTCCCAGAGCCAGACTTATCAATGGTTATTGATCAACCTGTTGAGCAGATAATTGAGTCTCCAATAGCTGAAGAGCTGAACGTCGAAGCTCAGCAAGATCAAACGAACGCTGAAGAACCAGAGATTGAATCGATCAGTGAACCTGAGGTTGAGCTTGAAACTCAATCAGGCGGCATTGAACGGTTTACATCATGGGAAAGCACAGCTCGAACAGAAGACTTTCAAGTCTTGTATTTTGATGTAAACGGCGTGACCTTTGCGGTGCCACTTGATGAGCTTGGCGGCATCCATCGCCTTGAAGAGTTAAGTCATATCATTGGTAAGCCAGCTTGGTATTTAGGTTTACAAACTAGCCGTGATAGTCAGTTAGATGTTGTCGACACCGCCAAGTGGGTGATGTCTGAGAAACTAACGAATGATGAATACAAAGAAAACTATCAATATATAGTCATGCTTGGAGAGAGCTTGTGGGGGCTTGCCGGCACTGAGCTGAAAGGCACCGAGCTTCTCAATACAGATAAAGTACGTTGGCGAGAGATGGCTGGGAAACGGCCTTGGCTCGCTGGTATGGTTAAGGAAAAAATGTGTGCTTTGATTCATGTCGAAGCATTGATCGCCATGCTAAATGCAGGGCTAGACGTAAAAGCATTGGGCTAGTACTAATCACAGTAAGTAAGTGATCAAAAATAGCGTAGGAAAAAGGCTTGAGAACAAGGCAGAACTTTTCGATAAGTAGTTATTCTACAATCAAAAATTCTAACGCCGTTATTGAGCATTTTAACAAGCTAGTGTGAGCAGTTATTTACTACGATTGGTACAATATAAGCATCAAGTTAACAATAGTGGTCGGTAACGACGGCAAGAGGATTAAATATGTCTCATATGAGTGAAATTGAAGTAAGAAAAGACCCAACTAACGATGAAGTACTTCAATGGGTGACATTCCAGCTAGAAGAAGAAACTTACGGCATTAATGTTATGCAGGTACGTGAAGTACTGCGCTATAGCGAAATCGCTCCAGTACCGGGTGCTCCAGACTACGTTCTAGGTATTATCAACCTACGTGGTAACGTTGTGACTGTTATCGACACTCGTTCTCGCTTTGGTTTGATGCAAGGTGAAATCACAGACAACACTCGTATCATCGTTATCGAATCTGAGCGTCAAGTTATTGGCATCTTAGTGGATAGCGTTGCTGAAGTAGTTTACCTACGTTCTTCTGAGATCGACACGACTCCAAGTGTTGGTACTGACGAAAGTGCTAAGTTCATCCAAGGTGTAAGCAACCGTGATGGCAAGCTGCTTATCTTAGTAGATCTAAACAAACTACTAAGCGAAGACGAATGGGATGAGATGGCTCACCTGTAATGTTTGAAGCGCTTCCTTTGAGTCCTGCAGTGTTAATTGCAGGAGTCGGCGTGTTTACGTTGTTCATCTTGATTTTGCTTAGTAAAGTGAAAAGTGCTATTCAAAAACAGGTAGACCAATCACGTCTACAAGTTCGTAACCTAGATAAAGAGCTGCAAAAATCGAGTAAGCAATTACTTGAGGTTCGCTCTGTTGTTCTTGGTCTTGGTCAAAAAGTGACCGAGCAACAAGATGTGATTAAGCATTTGAATGAGCGTATCGTTGAACTCGAACACGCTGATACTGATGGCCGTTTGTACACCCGAGCGACCAAAATGGTTCAGCTTGGTGCTGGGATCAACGAACTGATTGAAGAATGCGAATTGCCCAAAGCAGAAGCTGAGCTAATGATGTCTCTGCAGAATAAGCTTGCAGGCAAAGAGAAGGTTCCTTCATTAAGAAGTAATCCGTCATCTTTTGACGAACAACCCTCTTCTCACGATCGTAAGCCTCCGCCTCGACGTCGTTAAATTGAGCGATCAATCAGTATTAATAATCAGATGTTTATTATGTACTCCTCAAAAAAGAAGCTTCGGCTTCTTTTTTTATGGCTGTCGATTTATTTATAGAACGATGTTTATAAGTACTTGTATCTAAGGCAATATCTGCTTCAAGAATAAAAATGTGTAAATTGTGATGCGGTAGTAACAGTTTCTTACGGAGTTTGTTCCCTCGAAAACGCCTAGTCCTGTTTTGTCACCTTATTGGTGTGCTACTATAGCCCTCTCATTACTCGACTAAATTTACCTATGCTAGAAGTCTCTAATTTAACTGCTATTCGTGACGACAGGGTTCTATTTGAATCGTTGTCTTTTCAGCTAAAACCAGGCGAACTGGTTCAAGTTGAAGGTCGTAACGGTACTGGGAAAACGACACTCCTGAGAATCATTACTGGGTTAGGTGACCGTGATGAAGGCTCTATCTCTTGGGATGGCCATTCTATTGAGTCGAGTCGAGATATTTATCATCAAAATTTGCTTTTTCTTGGTCACCAAACTGGCGTGAAACGCGAGCTTAGTGCATACGAGAACCTTAGCTTTTATCAATCGATTCATAACTCTGATACAACTAAGGAAGAGCTCTATCATGCCCTGACTCAAGTGGGTCTGGCTGGAAGAGAGGATGTCCCAGCTGGTCAACTTTCTGCAGGTCAGCAACGCCGTGTTGCGTTGGCGCGTCTTTGGTTGAGCAAGCAAATGTTATGGATTTTAGATGAACCACTGACTGCGATTGATAAGCAGGGTGTGAAAGTTCTGGAATCTCTTTTTTCTCAGCATGCTGATAATGGTGGCATTGTGTTACTGACCACTCACCAAGACATGTTTGCTGATAGCCCGAAACTAAGAAAAATAAAGTTGGGTGAGTAATATGATCTCTTCAATGACAATGATCATTCGACGTGAACTGCTAATCGCATTTCGCCGTCAAGCGGATATTTTTAACCCACTGTGGTTTTTCATCATTGTAATTACCCTTTTTCCATTAAGTATTGGGCCAGAGCCAAACTTACTTGCACGCATTGCAGCAGGCATTGTTTGGGTAGCCGCTTTACTCTCTGCGTTGCTCTCTTTAGAGCGCTTGTTTCGCGATGATTTTCAAGATGGCGCCCTTGAGCAGATGATGTTGATGCCCATCCCGTTGCAGTTGGTAGTATTGTCCAAGGTCATAGCACACTGGTTATTGACCGGGTTACCATTAATTTTGATTAGTCCGCTATTGGCGGTATTGCTCTCTTTGGATTTCGATACCTGGCTGTCGGTTGTTTTAACGTTATTGGTCGGTACGCCAGCATTGAGTTTTATTGGTGCGATTGGTGTGGCTTTAACGGTAGGGCTTCAGAAGGGCGGTGTGCTTTTAAGCCTGCTTATTTTACCGCTTTACATCCCAATACTTATATTTGCTACATCAGCGATTGATGCGGCGGCACTAGGTGTTGCGTATAACGGACAGTTAGCGGTGTTGGGAGCGATGTTAATGGGCGCAATGACACTGACCCCATTTGCTATTAGTGCAGCATTGAGAGTGAGTGTTAATTAGTTCGCTACCTAATTGAACTCGTTAACTTAGCGTTCACTTCCACTTTGCTTGTTCAGAGTGAACTAATCAAAGCTTTCAAACTCATAGAGTCACTGGAAATGATACAAGCCAACTAAATTATAATAATTATAGCTGTTATAGCTGTAAGCAATATGAAGTAAGAGTGAGATTACAACATGTGGAAATGGCTCCATCCCTATGCCAAAGCAGAAACGTCTTATCAGCTCGCTGGTAAACTTTTGCCATGGTTCTCTATCCTAGCGCTATTGTGTCTATCAGCTGGTACGGTGTGGGGCCTCGCGTTCGCCCCTTCAGATTACCAACAAGGTGATAGCTTCCGAATCATTTACATCCATGTTCCGTCTGCGATTTGGTCTATGGGCGTGTACATGTCTATGGCGATTGCTGCCTTTATCGGTTTGGTGTGGCAAGTGAGATTGTCTGAAATGGCTGCGTTGGCCATGGCTCCAGTTGGTGCTGTGTTTACTTTTATCGCTCTATTAACAGGTGCGGTTTGGGGTAAGCCAATGTGGGGAGCTTGGTGGGTTTGGGATGCACGTTTAACTTCAGAGCTGATTCTTCTATTCCTATATTTAGGTGTGATTGCACTACATCATGCTTTTGATGACCAAAAAACAGCAGCGAAAGCGGCAGGCATTTTGGCTATCGTTGGTGTCATCAACCTACCTATCATTCACTTTTCAGTAGAGTGGTGGAACACACTTCACCAGGGTGCGACGATCACTAAGTTCGACAAGCCTTCTATTTCAAGTGACATGTTATGGCCGCTTCTTCTTAACATATTCGGCTTCGCCTTCTTCTTTGGTGCCGTCACTATGGTTCGTTTTAGAAACGAAATCATCAGTAAAGAAAGTCACCGTCCGTGGGTTCGTAAACTCGCGGCTGATAAAGCGTAGTAGGGTAGGTAATTATGTATTTTGAATCTCTGAGTGATTTCTTTGCCATGGGTGGCTACGCCTCATATGTATGGAGTGCATTTGGAATCACATTCCTCGCGATGATTATCTTACTGGTAGTAAGTGTTCGTCGTAGTAAGCAATTACTAACTGAAGTACAAGCTAAGATTGATCGTCAAGCTCGTATCGATGCAGCAAAAAATATGGAGAACACTCTATGAACCCAAGACGTAAAAAGAGGCTTGGCATTGTCTTAGCGATCTTTTTTGGTATCAGTGCGACTGTTGGATTGATGGTTTACGCACTTAACCAGAACATGGATCTGTTCTACACACCAACTGAGCTGGTCAACGGCAAAGATGGTAAAAAACCTGAAGTTGGTCAGCGCCTACGTATTGGTGGCATGGTCGTAGTCGGCTCTGTAAGCCGTGACAATGAATCACTACGTGTAAGCTTTGATTTGCAAGATGTAGGCCCTAAAGTAACGATTTTATACGATGGCATCCTTCCTGATCTTTTCCGTGAAGGCCAAGGTATTGTTGCTCAGGGTGTTCTAAAAAATGCAACGACAATCGAAGCGTTTGAGGTGTTGGCAAAGCACGATGAAGAGTACATGCCTTCTGAAGTTGCGGAAGCAATGAAGAAAACCCATGAGCCTTTGCAATACACGACTGAACAAAAAGAAGGAAATGCTCAATGATAGCCGAGATCGGCCATTTTGCGATGATCCTGTCATTGGGACTTGCATTGCTGCTAAGCGTGCTCCCATTGTATGGAGCCGCTCGAAATAACACATTATTGATGAACAGCGCACGACCATTGTCGTGGGGCATGTTCGGATTCTTAGCGATTTCGTTCTTTATCTTGTGTTACGCGTTTTACACAAATGATTTTACGATTCAATACGTAGCAAGTAACTCGAATAGCCAGCTGCCTTGGTACTACCGAATTACAGCTGTTTGGGGCGCTCACGAAGGTTCATTATTGCTTTGGGTTCTTATCCAAGCAGGTTGGACGGTTGCAGTAGCGACGTTTAGCCGTGGTATGCCTCAAGAGTCGGTGGCTCGCGTACTGGCTATCATGGGTTTGATTACTGTCGGCTTCTTGCTGTTCATTATCGTAACCTCTAACCCGTTCTTACGTACATTGCCTTTCTTCCCTGTAGATGGCCGTGACTTGAACCCATTACTGCAAGATCCGGGTTTGATTATTCACCCGCCAATGCTTTACATGGGTTATGTAGGCTTCTCTGTTGCGTTCTCTTTCGCAATCGCTTCTCTAATGAGTGGTCGTCTTGATACGGCATGGGCTCGTTGGTCGCGTCCTTGGACAATCGCAGCTTGGTTATTCCTAACAGTAGGTATCGCACTAGGTTCATGGTGGGCTTACTACGAACTTGGCTGGGGTGGCTGGTGGTTCTGGGATCCAGTAGAAAATGCTTCATTCATGCCTTGGTTAGCTGGTACTGCACTGATGCACTCACTAGCTGTAACCGAAAAGCGTGGCACATTTAAAGCTTGGACAGTCTTACTGGCTATCTCTGCATTCTCGCTAAGCTTACTAGGTACATTCCTAGTTCGTTCAGGCATCTTGGTATCGGTTCACGCATTTGCGTCGGATCCTGCTCGCGGTATGTTTATTCTAGGTTTCCTAGTCTTTGTTATCGGTGGTTCACTACTGTTGTTTGCGGTTAAAGGCGCATCAGTTCGTGTTCGCGGTAATTTTGATTTGGTTTCTCGTGAAAACGCACTGCTTGGTAACAACATATTATTGATTGCAGCGCTCGTCGTTGTGTTAGTAGGTACGCTACTACCATTAGTTCACAAACAGTTAGGCTTGGGCTCGGTATCAATCGGTGCTCCATTCTTTGATATGTTGTTCTTCTGGTTAATGATTCCGTTCTCGTTCCTACTTGGTATCGGTCCACTGATCCGTTGGAAACGTGACAACCTGTCTAAGCTCGTTAAACCAATGCTGATTTCAGGTGCATTCTCACTTGGCTTGAGTGCGCTAATGGTTGCTCTACTGGCTGACCGCTTCAGCGGTACTGCTTTTGCTGGTTGGGTAATGGCGTTTTGGATCATATTCATGCATGGCTTTGAGCTGCATGAGCGTGCGACTCACCGTCATACATTCCTGAAAGGTCTAACTAAGCTGCCTCGTAGCCACTGGGCAATGATGTGTGGTCACATTGGTTTAGCCGTGACAGTGATTGGTATCGCGATGGTGCAAAACTACAGCATCGAACGCGATGTGCGCTTAGCGCCAGGTGAAAGCTACCAGCTTGAAGAATACAGCTTCCTGTTTACAGGGGTTCGTGACAAAGATGGTCCTAACTATGATGGTTATATTGCTGACTTTGAAATTACCAAAGAAGGCAAATACATCAACACGCTTCACGCTGAAAAACGTTTCTACACCACAGCTAAGTCTATGATGACAGAAGCAGCGATTGACCGTGGCGTAACGCGTGACTTATACATCGCAATGGGTGAACGTTTAGACGACAACAAATCTTGGGCTGTACGTATCTACTACAAACCATTTGTACGTTGGATCTGGGCAGGTTCTTTGATCATGTCGATTGGTGGTGTTATTGCTATCAGTGACCGTCGTTACCGTTTCCGTAAGCCAACAAAAAAGTCGGCTGAAGAGCAGGAGGCTTAATTCGAATGAACAAGAAGATTTTATTCATTCCATTGATTGCTTTTATGATTCTAGCTGGAGTCTTTGCAACTCAATTAGTTCGCAATCAGTCGGGTGATGACCCGACTAAACTTGAATCGGTGTTGATTGGTAAGCCTGTACCTGAGTTCGGTCTAGAAGACTTAGAACAACCGGGTAAGTTTCATGATCAAGCGATCTTCAAAGGCGAACCTCTGCTGCTTAATGTGTGGGCTACTTGGTGTCCTACCTGTTATGCAGAGCACTCTTACCTGAATAAATTGGCCGCTCAAGGCGTTAAGATCATTGGTATGAACTACAAAGATGATCGCAACAAAGCTGTCGGTTGGCTAAAAGAACTAGGTAACCCGTACTTAATCAGCTTATTTGACGGCGATGGTATGCTAGGCCTAGATCTTGGCGTGTATGGCGCTCCTGAGACTTTCTTAATTGATGCTAACGGTGTGGTTCGTTACCGCCATGTTGGTGACGTGAATCCAACTAACTGGGCATCGACGCTTGAGCCTATGTATCAAGAGTTGCTGGAGGAAGCGAAATGATTAAAAAGGCACTGATCACTCTATTCGCTACGTTTGCCATTTCAGCGACTGTTTCTGCTGCGCCTATCGAGTTTCATGAGTTTGATACCGTTGAGCAAGAACAGCAGTTCAAAGAACTGAGTAATACGTTGCGTTGCCCTAAATGTCAGAACAATACGATTGGTGATTCGAATGCTGAGCTAGCAGTCGACTTACGCCAGAAAGTGTACGAGATGACAAAAGACGGTAAGTCTAAGCAAGATATCATTGATTACATGATTGCTCGCTACGGCAACTTTGTTACTTACAACCCTCCACTGACACTAGCAACATCAATCCTTTGGGTTGGCCCTTTTGCGGTGGTTGTGTTTGGTTTTGGTTTGATCATTTTACGAAGCAGAAAGTCAAAGTCGAAAGCAGTTGAGTCAGATAAAGGCTGGGATGCGGACAAAGAAGCTCGCTTAAAAGCGTTACTCGATGAAGAGAACGACGGAGATAAGAAGTAATGACTCTATTTTGGATTTCTACCATTATCCTTTCGCTAGCGGCAATTTTCTTAGTTGTTCTGCCCTTCATTAATAAAAAGGCAAACAACGATGATGTGCTTCGCGATGAGTTGAATAAAGCATTCTACAAAGATCGTCTAGATGAGCTAGAAGTAGAAGCAGAAGAAGGTCTTGTTGATAATCAACAGGAGCTGATCGCTGACTTAAAACAGTCGCTACTTGATGATGTTCCAACACAAGAAAAGATCAAGAAAACACAAATCTCTACGCTGGGTGTGGTTGTACCATCAGTGATTCTTGTTTTGGTTGTTACATACGGTATGTACTTTAAGTTCGGGGCGTTAGATAAAGTTCAGCACTGGCAAGAAGTGAGTTCAAACCTTCCTGAGTTGTCTAAAAAGCTAATGTCATCGGAAGGTGGCGCGCTAACAGACGATGAACTAGAAGATTTGACACTAGCACTACGTACTCGCTTGCATTACCAACCTAAAGACTCAACCGGTTGGTTGCTACTAGGTCGTATTGCTCTTGCTAACCGAGATGCGCAAACAGCGATTGATGCTATGGAGCGTGCTTATAAGTTAGAGCCAAAAAACGAAGACGTTCAACTTGGCTTTGCACAGGCGCTGATGCTATCGCCAGATGAGGCAGAGCAAAATCAAGCTCGTTTGCTTCTTAGTCGTTTGGTTCAAAACGATTACGTTGACCTTCGTGTGTTCTCACTGCTTGCGTTCGATGCGTTTGAGCGTCAAGACTACCCAGGTGCTGTGAAGTACTGGAGCATCATGCAGCAGATGATTGGTCCACAAGACAGCCGCTACGAAATGTTGTCACGCAGCATCGAAAGCGCACAGAAGAAAATGGGCGATACCATGGGTGTTGATCAAGGTAAGAGTGTTGCAGTAACACTTGAACTGGCTGGCGATGTCAATGTTGATCCTAAGTCTGTACTGGTTGTTTCAGTGCACAGAGCTGATGGCTCGCCAATGCCTGTTGCAGCTGCTCGTTACCCATTGGGCACTTTCCCACGCACTGTTGTCCTTGATGATGGCAATAGCATGATGGAAGGTCAGAAGTTGTCTAGCCTTGAAACATTAATGGTTCGAGCTAGGCTTGATACAGATGGCAACGTTTCTACACGTGACGGTGATTGGTACGGTGAGAGTGAAGTGGTTGAATTGGGGTCACCCGTTACTATTGATATCAATAAACAATATTAATCATCACTTTGCATAAGTGTTAGCTATTCCGCTTTAGTAATAAACGGTATAGACTTACGCAAACAATTGAGGCCAGCGATTGCTGGCCTTTTTTATTATTCCTTATGGAAAAGGTGATATGTCTGCCAGTGTTTTAAGACTCTCGAGTTTACTTTTTATCGCAAGCTTAACGGTTGGATGTTCTAGTGCGCCGGACGAAAGCGTTAACGATGATAATCTCGAAACCTCTGAATACGTCGAAGAGTCCCACCCGAATGATCCTTTCGAAGGATTTAACCGAGCGATGTGGGATATCAACTACGAATATCTAGACCCTTATTTAGTTCGTCCTGTTTCTCTCGCTTATGTTGGCTACACTCCTGTACCCGTTCGATCTGGTATCTCCAATTTTTTAGCCAACTTAGACGAACCATCGAGCATGGTGAATAACCTGATCATGGGGAATGGCCATAAAGCGCTCGATCATTTTAACCGATTTTGGATTAACTCCACCTTTGGCCTGTTAGGCCTAATTGATATTGCCAGTGAAGCGGGAATCACCAAATACGATGACAAGTCATTTTCCGATGCGATTGGCCATTACGGGGTAGGGAATGGACCATATTTTATGGTGCCAGGTTACGGTCCGGTAACGACACGTGAAGTAACAGAAACCGTAGATGGTTTATATGTACCTTTATCTTTCTTGAACTTTTGGGCAAGCTTAGGCAAGTGGGCATTTGAAGGAATGGAAACGCGTGCTCAGCTAGTGTCGCAAGAAGCGTTGTTGGATGATTCTCCGGATCCGTATGCGTTAACACGTGATGTTTACATCCAACGTCGTGACTTTAAAGCCGAGATTGAGCCTGAAGAGGTTGATCTTGAAGAAGAAGATTTCATCGATGGATACCTAGAAGATTACTAGATATAACACTTGAATAATTGATAAAAGAAAGGCTCGATGTTGATAACAACATCGAGCCTTTTTAATGTTTATGACTTTAGATTAAGTCAAACAGATTAGAAACGGTAGTTAGCTTGTATGCCTACTAGCCAAACATTACCAGTTGTTGTACCTACAAATTGGCCACCAACAGCTTCTGCGGCATCGTCAGATGCATAGCCACGTGATTCTGTGATTGGAGCATCTTTAGCAATGATATATGTAAAGCCAGCATCTAGTGACAGTTGCTCAGACCATTGGTAACCAGCACCAACACTTAGCCAAGTACGATCTGTTTCCGGGATTGTAATAGTACGATTTTTGTCGCTAACTGCCGAAGTATCGTAAGCCACACCAGTACGTAGTGCTAGTTTTGGGTCAACTTGGTAAGTTGCACCTAAAGCAAGGCGGTAGTTATCTTCCCAGTTTTCAACTTTAACTGTATGGCTGCCATATGTATTTAGCTCTGCTTGAAGCTTCTCGAATGAACTCCAATCAGTCCAGTTGAAGCTAGCATGAACAGCCAATGCTTCTGTTAGTTGATGGAAGCTTGCAAGTTCTGCTGTTGCAGGAAGCGCTAGCATCATATGACCGTTGTCGCGTTGGCCAGGTGTCATGCCAAAGCCAATGCCTTCTGCGTGACCTTCCAATTTCAGTTCAACCTCAGATTTGTAGGCAAAACCGATGCGGTGATCTTCGTTGATCTGCCAAGCAGTACCTACTTGCCAACCCCATGCCGTGTCATCGCCTTCCATGTACTTTAGTGTTGTACCTTCTGGAGCTGAGATTGGCATTTGGTTTGAATCTAGACCGATTGCATTTTTTGCTGGTGCTGTAGCGCCAAAGCTACCTTCTCCCATTACGTAGCGAATACCGCCACCAATGCTAATTTGCTCAACGATTTGATAAGCAAAGTTTAAGTTAGCTTCTTTAGTGATTACGCTTGCTTCATTACCGAAATGGGAAGCATTGAAATCATCACCTAGGTTGGTTTCCATGCCGTAGTTCGTGCCAAATGCAAAGCCGATAGCAAACTTCTCGTTGTAACGGTGAGAAATGTAAAGGTTCGGAATAATAGCGTCATCTGCGAAATCGTTTGAAGATGCTTGGCTTGTACCTATCGCAGGGTGAGCGTGGTTTACTTCTCCTTTAACATCAATGTTTGGGTTAACGTAAATACCACCAACAGAAACTTGTGTGCCTTCTAGGTAAGTCAGCATTGCAGGGTTACGCCATTGAGCATCTGCACCGTCTGCCATTGCAGCTTCACCAGCGTACGCACGGCCAAGGCCTGTTGCTGAGTATTCTGCTAGTTGAAAACCTGCCGCTTGAGTCACGGTAGAAGTCGAAAGTAGTCCAACTGCCACTGCAGCAGATAGAAGAGTCTTATTCATTTTCATTATTATGTTCGCTGAATCATAAGTATTTAGTGGCGTGATTCTACGTTTAGAGCTATTACTTTAAAAATGAAATTCGAATAAAACAGTGTTTTAGGGATTTAATGATCAAATGTGACTAATTATTAGGTAATTAGTCTGAATGTTTCGGCTGTGTTGCGAAGTTTGAGCGTACACTTGTAGCCATATATTGGCCTTGCAGGCTACACATGTAAGCTTAAATTGAGATTGGTCAGTGGGTTAGGTAATAAAAAAGGGTCGCGTAATGCGACCCTTTGAGATTTATAGCTTAGCTTATATTAGAAGCTACGGCTGTACTGTAGACCAAACAGAATAGCATCTGCATGAGTTGTTGCTGTTAATGGTGTACCTGAAGAGGTTTCTGTAACGTCTACATCGTCACCTAGTAGGTACGTAAAGCCAAAGTCAACATTTGATGCAGTATCAATATGGTACGTGAAACCAGCAGAGAACCATTGACGATCTGAATCTGGAACAGAGATCGAAGTTAGCTCGTCTTGTGCGCTAGTGTCATACATGTAACCAGTACGTAGTGTCCAAGTATCGTTTAGGTAGTAAGTACCACCAATCGCGTAGTGCCAACCATCTTGCCATTGGTATTCTTTATTATAAGCACCTTGGATTGCACCTTGAGACAGGTTGTCGAATTCGATTCGATCGAATGTACCCCAACCGATCCACTGTACAGAGTAGTGTACTGCGAATTTAGTATCTTCGATTTTGTGGTAACCAGAGAATTCAGCGATATCAGGTAATGGAAGTGTGATCTCTTGACCTTTATCATCTTTAGCTGTCATTTCTGGGCTGTAACGGTACGATAGACCAAAACGGTTATTTTCATCTAGCTCATAAACCGTACCAACGTTAAAGCCTACAGCCCAACCGTCAGCTTCGTCTACGTTTAATAAAGGAGTTCCTAAAGGTACGTTACCTGCTTGCATGCCTACACCAGAGGTACGTTTCATTGTACCTTGACCATAGATAAGGTCTAAGCCAGCACCGAAGCTCCATTGGTTATTAAGTCGGTATGAACCGGCTAGACCAAAGTTAATGCTTTTAACATCAGTTAAGCCGCCGTATTCAGCCGCAGGGTAGCTGTCTTCAAACTCGGTTTTAGTACCGAAGTTTGAGTAAGCATTCACACCCCAAGCAAACTTATCATTTACTGGAACGATTAAATGGATGTTCGGAGCGATTGACGTATCACCTACATCATCTGTATCGCCTACTGGAACTGCACCACCAACGTAATTAACGTCGTTTACTTCAATCATTGAAGTAATACTTTCAAAACCAAGAGATAACTCAGTTTTATCAAATAGTGCCATTGCTGCAGGGTTACGTGCCATTACTGACGCGTTATCTGCGATTACTGCATCACCAGCGAAAGCGCGGCCGATACCGGTTGCTGATTGTGCGTTAAGTTGGAAACCTGCTGCCATCGCTTGCGAAGACGCCAGTGTGATTGTTACTGCTAAAAGAGACTTTTTAAACAGACGCGTGTTGTTGGTAGTCATTCATTTATTCCTTTATATATCCGCCTCTACAGGGCGATTAATTTGAGCAATTGCTCAATGGTGGCTGATCCTATTCGCAAGTATACGATATACAAATCCGACCATTGGTAATTTTGAGTGGAAAATTATGGAAATGACGCCTATCTGGCACGAAATTGGTGGGAAATGCTGCTTTTTAGAGTTTTAACTCTAGAGGTATTGGTTTGGTGAATGATTTTGCGGGTTATTTATAAATAAAGCCCAGCAATATCAAGAGTATAATTGCTGGGCCTTATAATACGGGGCTTCGAGAGCGAATTAGCTCATCGGTTTGATCATTTTGGTTAGCTTTTCGGCGATTTTAGAAACATCCTCGCCATCTTCACCGACAAGGATCAAACTGCTGTCATCAATAGGTGTTACCGAACCAGACATACCTTTCTCGTCAAAGTCGATCGATTTGTCTGTCGGAATTCCAGTCAAAAACAGCGTGACTTTGCCTTTTTGACCTTGGAAGACCATATGTACAGCGTTGGACTTACCAAAGCCACAATGGTTCAAGTAGTAAACGTGATAAGGAAACGCTTCATCAAACTGAAAAGCAAATGGGTTCATCTTGGCATTGATTTGTTGCGATGTAACTTGTTCATCGATCGCGCTAACGAAACTCTTTTCATTAACCACATGTTTCATTGCCGTATCAGCCAAACTTGCTTGAGCTGGAGAAACTAAAGCATTTCCCCAATTAACTTGGCCAACGAGCAAACCTGCAACGAATGCAACTGAGGCTGCCATTGCCATCGCTCGCCTTGCAAAAGTAGGCCTTACTACTTTACTTTCTTCGCTTGAGGTCTGATTGAACAGAATACGATCAGCGAGATCGTCTGGCACATCCACGTTCATTGCTGAATGGATCTGCTTATCAAGCGATATTACATCGTCTAAAAAATTACTATTGGCTTCGCTATTTGCAGCTGCATCAACAATATCTTGTGTACGTTGCTTAGGTTCCGACAATACACGACGACGAAATTCCAAATCATCCATTATGTTGCCCCCTCTCTGCCTCTTCTGTATCCAGCATCTCTTTCAACTGATTGCGAGCTCTGAATAAACGTGTCATTACCGTGTTTTTGTTGAGATCGAGAATGTCTGCGATCTCATCACCACTAAACCCACCAATGACTTGTAAGAAGAGCGGTTCACGATAATCAATTTCAAGTTTCATGATCTGAGCTTGCAACCACAGATGTTGATGGTGTTGGTCATCACTGACACTAGCATCATTACCATGATCGTCGATATCAACCAGATCAAACTGTTTGCGTTCAAAACGTCGAGCATTCTCGCGTCGCAAGATGGTAATCAGCCAAGACTTAGCGGCTTTTTCATCTTGTAGGCTATCGAGTGACTTCCATGCACGAAGGCAAGTTTCTTGTACTAAATCTTCGGCAATGCTTTTGTCTTTACATAACCAATAGGCGTAGCGAAAGAGGTCACGATGATAGGCACGCACGAGTGCTTCGTATTTTCTTTGTTTGTCCATATCAGAGTTGACCGGACGCTTGGCTGTTTTCTTTCCAAACATTTTTATTATTGACACACGAGCCTCCATAATTGCTCTGCGTATAGCTGTCCTCTATACGTTGTGCTTCATTTTTATATTTTTAGAGCTAACGATCGGCAGGAAATCGTAAAATCACATTAAAATTGATCTACTTCAAAATCTAAGGCCTCGAACAAGCTATAGTACACCTTGTCGTCTAGTTAGTCATTCGTGGCTAGCATGTTGAGCAAGACGACACTTCCTTTTGAAGGCTGACTTTACTTTCTCCTAATCAGGAAACTGATTATTTCAATTGGCGCTAAGTTAATTGCTTTATATACATTCCGACCACACAGCTTTGTGTGGTTTTTTTTTGCCTTCAGAAAAACTCCGATACAAAACCATCGACTCTTTACCTACGCTTAACAGTCTCTACTAGCAATAGCTTAGTCTCTTAGGACAACCTTTCCCCCAAAAAGGTTCGCCTGAATACCCAGTTATATTTTCAAACAGTGAGATACTCGTATCACGTTTATTTAAACGCCCGTTTGATTTAATTAACAACTTCTTTACAATGCTTCAGGTCAGACCTCTTAACTTTAAGGAGAAATCATGGGCAAACAGGAAGTCAAAACCCGTTCTGGAGAACGTGTTGCCGTTGTCGCTGGATTACGAACCCCATTCGCTCGTCAGAGCACAGAATTTAGTCAGGTGCCTGCAGTCGACCTAGGTAAAATGGTTGTGAGCGAGATGCTTGCACGAACGGATATCGACCCTGCACTTATTGAGCAAGTCGTTTTCGGCCAAGTTGTGCAGATGCCAGAAGCACCCAATATTGCGCGTGAAATCGTATTAGGTACAGGTATGGACATTAATACCGATGCTTACAGTGTGACGCGTGCTTGTGCAACGAGCTTCCAAGCGGCAGTTAACGTCACTGAGAGCATTATGGCAGGCACGATTGATGTTGGTATTGCAGGTGGCGCTGATTCTTCTTCTGTATTGCCAATCGGTGTTTCGAAAAAGTTAGCGGCAAACTTATTAGCGCTCAGCAAAACCAAAACAATGGGTCAAAAGCTTAAGATTCTTAAAACGCTTTCCGTTAAAGATCTTATGCCTGTACCGCCTGCTGTTGCTGAATACTCGACCGGTTTATCAATGGGTCAAACCGCTGAGCAGATGGCAAAAACTCATGGTATCACCCGTCAAGAACAAGATGCACTTGCTCACCGTTCTCACTCTTTGGCTTCTCAAGCCTGGAAAGAGGGCAAGATCCAAGGTGAAGTGATGACAGCCTTCCCTGCGCCTTATAAAAAGTATCTAGCAGAAGACAACAACATTCGTCATGACTCGACGGTTGAAGGTTACGCTAAATTGCGCCCTGCATTCGACAGACAATACGGCAGCGTAACGGCAGCCAATGCCACGCCTCTTACCGATGGCGGTGCCGCGGTGATGTTGATGCGCGAAGGCAAAGCGAAAGAGCTAGGCTTAGAAGTACTTGGTTACATTCGTGGTTACGCGTTCTCTGCTATTGGTGTTGAAACGGATATGTTGATGGGGCCGACTTACGCGACCTCTCAAGTGTTGAAGAACACAGGCCTAGAATTGTCAGATCTAACACTTATCGAGATGCATGAAGCGTTTGCAGCGCAAGTTCTGGCTAATGTCAAAATGTTTGCTAGCGATGAGTTCGCACAGAAGAATCTTGGCCGTGATAAAGCGATCGGTGAGATTGATATGGAGAAGTTCAACGTTCTGGGTAGCTCAATTGCTTACGGTCACCCGTTTGCAGCAACTGGCGCGCGTATGATGACTCAAACACTGCGTGAACTTAAACGTCGTGGTGGTGGCCTAGCATTGAATACAGCTTGTGCGGCTGGTGGTTTAGGTGCAGCAATGATCTTGGAGGTGGAATAATGTCTACGACTCTTGATGTGAAAAAAGAAAAGAAAGCAGTCAAAAAAACGGATTCAACGCCAGTGGCTGCATCCAAAAGTGACAAGACGGTTACAAACGACGAAGCTGTAAAACAGGCAACCGCATTTTCTTTAACTATCGATGACCAAGATATTGCATGGCTTGCGATCGATGTGCCAAATGAAAAAATGAACACGTTACAAGCTGCGTTTGCTGAAGAAATGAAAGCAATCTTCGAGCAGTTGAAAGAAAAGCAAAGTCGAGTTAAGGGCTTAATCGTTCATTCATTGAAGCCAGACAACTTTATTGCTGGTGCTGATGTTCGAATGCTGGATGCCTGTAAGACGGCTGATGAAGCGCAGTCTCTCGCTCGTCAGGGGCAAGAGATGTTCCAAGCGCTGTCTGATTTACCTTATCCTGTTGTGGCAGCGATTCATGGCCCATGTTTAGGTGGTGGCCTAGAGCTCGCATTGGCGTGTGATTACCGTGTATGTACGGATTCAGACAAGACTCGCCTTGGCTTGCCAGAAGTGCAGCTCGGTCTGTTACCTGGATCTGGCGGCACGCAACGTCTTCCTCGCCTTATCGGTTTACTGCCTTCTCTTGATCTTATTCTTACGGGTAAGCAGCTGCGCGCTAAGAAAGCGAAATCGCTAGGTGTTGTGGATGCTTGCGTGCCAGAAACTATCTTGCTTGAAGTCGCTAAGAGCTTTGTTGAAAAGAACTCAGGCGGTAAAAAAGGCAAGCGCTTGGCGTCTAAAAGCCAAGCTTCGACCAAAGAAAAACTGATTTCACGTACGGGTCTGGGTCGTAAAGTGATTTTTGAACAGGCTTCAAAGAAGACCAATCAGAAAACACGCGGTAATTACCCTGCCGCTGATGCGATTCTTGATGTGATTCGTTATGGCTTAGAGAACGGCTTTGATAAAGGCCTTCAGTATGAAGCGAAACGTTTCTCTGAATTGGTGATGACCGCTGAATCTAAAGCCCTTCGTTCGATTTTCTTTGCAACGACTGAAATGAAAAAAGAACACGGCGCAGACGCAGAACCGAAAGCAGTTAAACGTGTTGGCGTATTAGGCGGTGGTCTAATGGGTGCAGGTATCAGCCATGTTAGTGTTGCTAAAGCGAAAGTACCGGTTCGTATTAAAGATGTGTCTAACGAAGGTGTACTGAATGCGCTTAACTACAACTACAAGTTGTTCGATAAGCAGCGTAAACGTCGCATTTTGAGCCGATCTGGCCTTGAAAGTAAGATGCTTCAGCTTTCTGGTGGTATCGACTTTACAAGCTTTAACCACACTGATGTTGTGATTGAAGCGGTATTCGAAGACCTTGATCTTAAGCAGTCGATGGTTGCGGACATTGAAGCCAATGCCAAGCCTGAGACAATCTTCGCGACCAACACTTCTTCATTGCCAATCCATAAGATTGCAGAGAAGGCGCAACGACCAGAAAACGTGGTCGGTCTTCACTATTTCAGCCCAGCAGAAAAAATGCCACTGGTTGAGGTTATTCCTCATGAAACAACGTCAGAAGAAACTATTTCGACGGTTGTTGCATTAGCGAAGAAGCAAGGTAAAACCCCGATTGTTGTTAAAGATACGGCTGGCTTCTATGTGAACCGTATTCTTGCTCCATACATGAATGAGGCGGCGCATCTGTTATTGGCAAATGAGCCGATTGAAAAGCTCGACAGCACGCTATTGGACTTTGGTTTCCCAGTTGGTCCAATTACTTTGCTAGACGAGGTGGGTGTTGATATCGGTGCGAAAATCATTCCGATTTTGGTGAATGAATTAGGTGAACGCTTCCAAGGCCCTGATGTGTTCGATATTCTGTTGAATGACAACCGTAAAGGCCGTAAGAGTGGCAAAGGTTTCTACACTTACAAAGGGAAAAAGAAGGAAGTTGATAAGTCAGTTTACAAGCTGCTTAAGCTGCAACCTGAACCTAAGCTAAGCGATAACGACATCGCAATGCGTTGTGTGTTACCGATGCTTAACGAAGCGGTTCGTTGTCTAGATGACGGTATTATCCGTAGTCCGAGAGATGGCGATATTGGTGCTATTTTCGGTATCGGTTTCCCACCATTCTTAGGTGGTCCGTTCCGTTATATGGATCAAATCGGTATTAAGTCATTGGTTGAGATGATGAACGACTTCGCTAAGAAGTACGGTGATCGTTTCGCGCCATGTGATGGTCTACTGACACGTGCTGGATTGGATGAGTCTTTCTACAAGTAACTCTCTCTAGAAGTAACTTTCTAGTACATTAATTATGAAGCCCGTATCAAACGATTGATGCGGGCTTTTTTGTTTTAAGGAGTATGCGAAAGGAATCAGATTCCCGACTCGGTCGTTCCTTCCTCTCGGGAATGACGGCGAGTGGAAGTCGGTAACTGCATTTAGGTTTCGTAGGAGAGCGTATCGGCTCTTTTTACCGTCATCTCCTAAAGCGACGAAGGAGCGTAATAGGAGATCTGCTTGTAATATTGCGCTCAATAAAAAAGGTTGATGCTCTCACATCAACCTTCTGTTTTTTTATCTAGAATTACTAGCCAAGCTCGCAGTCTTTTGGTCGCAGTTGAAACTCATCAATCGAACCAATTTCTACTCCTGCCGATAGCTTCTCTTCTTCGTTATGAGCGTTACCTTGAGCATGCATAATCAATCGATTTGCGGTGCGTGGTTTAAGTTGATTAACCACGAAACGCATCATGTCAGAGCGAGTCAGACCTTTGAGTTCTTCTAATACACGATCCCTCTGATTGAATTCCAAATCCTTATTGCCTATAGCAACCCATAAGCGCTGAGCTCGGCCTCGTAAGGTGGTATCTGGCGTTGAAATCTGATTCCAGAGGCCACGTTTACTGCTGTGCCATTGATAGTCGTTAAGCTCCAACAACACCATGTAAAAGGCATTGAGGAACTCGTCTATAGAGGCCAACAAGTCTGCCGGAGCTGCATTCGGCGATTGCACGTACAACACAATACCAGGGTGGCGGTTGAGTGGCATATTGCCAGTGCCGACCATATAACCTAGCTGCTGCTTGGTTCGGATCTCATGGAAGAAAGTGGCCGACATCAAGTGGTTAGCTAATGAATACAGCGCAATGTTTTTAGGCGAAATATCAGGGCATTGATAATAAACCACGATGGCTGAATCATCTTGATTACACACCACTTCACGTTGGAAGCTGCCGTTCTCACCCAACATGATTAACGGGCGTAATGACTCTTCGTAAGCTTGGTCTTGAACACGTAAGGCATCTTTGAGCGTTTCAGCCATCTTGTGCGCATCGGCTTTTTTCCAATCGCCATATACAAACATTTCGACGTGCAGTTCCGCCAAGATAGCTTGAACAAAAGAAGAGAGCTCATCGACCTCTATCGTTTCTAGCGCTTCAATTAACACAGAATAGGGTGGATTATTAGGCTGTAAAATTCCCGTCATTGCATTAAACAGCTGCGAAATAGGACGGTCTTGCGACGCATTATTCCAGTTTCGGAGCAATTGATGCTTAATCGTTTCGAAGCGTGTTGGACTAAAGTCGCGTGCTTGAAAGCGTTCAAGGATCATATTGAGCAATTGTGGTTGTTTCTCGCTGAATCCAGAAAGTGTGAGCGTTACACCACCTTGATGGGTATACATGTTGTAGCCCATACCGGCGATTTCTGCCTGATAAGTATCCTTTTCAAGCGAGTCTAAGAACATCTCTACACACAAGCGAGTTTTGACGATGTTTCTAGGGCTAGCAACTGAGTGCGGGCTATCGATTGCTATATACACCACACCTTTAGGTACTCGAAATTGATGATCTTGTAGGTGCCACAATTTAAAGCCGTCTAACTCTTCGAGCAGCTGTGGAAATTCAGTTTTCTCTTCAAGCTCTGCAGGGTCTAAGTCATAACAAATAAATGGGTTTCTATCGGGTAATTCAAACTGCCAACCGGGGTTGATGCAGGTAAAACACTGCTGTTGTTCGCTGTTAAACGGTGTGACGGAGTAGGGCGTAAAGTACCACTTCGCTTCTCGGTCGTATTCGAAACCTTGTGCAACGATGGTCGCTCGCATGTTGTCGACGGTTAAGTAAGGAAGCAGAGAGCGTTGTAATTCGTCATCGAAATGCGACATTTTGTAGTCGGCATACACCACATCTTGCTCTTGATAGTGCTGCATGTTGATCACGAGATGGCTAACGACATCAAGTGGTCTTGCTGGCTCTTGAAAGCGGAACGCAGATTCTAAAACCGCACGTTTTTCTAGGTAGCGCCACTCTTCAATGCCTTGTTGTTCAATGAGTTTGATGTACTGGAATACGGCTTGAATGATGTTATCTGTTTTGGTTAAACCTTCGATGGTCAATGAGCAACTGACCGTGAAATCACGATAGTTACTGCCACTTGCGCCACCACCGGCGGAAAGAGAGGTAATCCAACCTTTTTCTTTCAGTTGCATCATTAAGCTGCCGTCACCCTCATAACCTAGTAGGTGTGCAAAGAACGACATTGGCTTAATACCGTAGTGCTCATCCATGCTTGGCATTGGGAAGGTCAAAATTAGCTTTCGTACTTCTTTTATCGGCTCTACGTGTACCTGTACGCCAGTACTTAACTCGCCAACAATTGGAACCGCAACCTTCTTGCCTTGTAGATTATGGTTGGTAATAGAACTGAAGCGTTCCTCAACCCAATTCTGCATATCATCAAGTGACTGGCTTCCAGATAACGTCAGTGTCATCAGGTCGGCGGAATATTGTTGCTGGTGGAACGATAGGATCTCTTGTCGAATCGTCTCGCCATTTCTGTCGCCCAACGTATCGATATTACCGACAGAAAACTTCGAGAATGGGTGATTGTGGTTCACCAGTTCTTTGGTAACTTGGTACAAGCGTCGTGAATCGTCGTTGAGTTTCATTTTGTATTCTGAGTCAACGGCTTGGCGTTCTTTATCTAGAGCTTCTTCATTGAATAAAGGGGCGGTGAAAAATTGGCTAAAACGATCAAGTGCGGTTTCAAACGCATTTAATTCGATGTCAAAAAAGAAGCAGGTGTGTTCAGTTCCGGTCCAAGCATTGTTACTACCACCATGTTGGCTGATAAAACTTTGAAACTCTCCGACCTTTGGATACTTTTCAGTTCCCAAAAATAGCATATGCTCTAAGTAGTGAGCTAACCCCTCTCTGTCAGAAGGGTCATCGAAATGGCCAACATTGACGGCTAACGCAGCTGCTGCTTTTTGAGCATTTTGGTCCTGAACTAACAGTACGCGTAACCCGTTATTTAAGGTTATGTAACGGTATTGATGTTCATCGTTTGGGCTTAAGTGCAAAGGAGCATCTCCAGAGAAGGTGGTTTTTAAATTATGTACCCGATGATTCGGGGTGCAAACCTTGAGATCATATTTTGGGATATGAAGAGCTATTTGGCGATTTCTAAATCACTTTTATCGATTTTTATCAGTGATTTATTTTCTTTTAATAAGATTGTTAAGAAAGTCGAACTCTTTGGCAAGTGACTTGATATAATTATTTATATTGACTGAGGTTTCTCTAGGTTGAGAGCCAAACCTAAGTAGCGTATCGCTGATATATGGGATATATCGACGTTCGGCATGTTACATAGACAGGATTGAACATGAAAATATTCATTATGCGCCATGGTGAAGCAGAACATTTTGCGAACTCGGATGCAGAACGAGCGTTAACTAAGCGCGGTAAAATGGCTTCTCTTGCGGTGGCTCAAGCTGCAAATGAGCAAGGGTTCAGCCAGTTTGATAAAGTGCTAGTTAGCCCATATTTAAGGGCACAAGAAACATGGTTGGAAATCTCTCAGTCGTTTTCTGGAAAGAAAATCGAAACCTGTGATGATATAACGCCATATGGGATGTCTGACGATGTGTTTGATTTGACCTTAGCAATGGCTGAAGTAGAAAAACTAGAGACCATTTTATTTGTTTCTCATTTACCTCTAGTAGGCTACTTAACAGCGGAATTTGCAACGGGCATGGCACCGCCTATGTTCCCAACGTCAGGTTTAGCCTGTATTGAATTCGACCTTGAGACACAAAAGGGCGAGTTGCTTTGGAACATTAATCCGTAGCGATAGACAGTTTTTAAAGATAAATAAAAGGGCTCCTCATGATTATTGAGATGCCCTTTGTTGTTTCTAACGGACTACTTTTACCTAACGATAAGGTGCTGGACTTACTTTTTAGAATAAACAACAAATCGATGGCTATTTATCGGGGATAGAAAGTAAAACCAATAGCGCACCATGACCGCCAAACTCTAACGGTGCTTGGTGAAAGGCCATTACGTCTGGGTGCTGTGCTAACCACAGTGGAACTTTCTGCTTCAAGATGTGCTTGCCGATACCATGTTGAACACAGGCACATGCCACACTTTCTTTAATACAGTGTGCAATCATAGCCCCAAGCTCACGTTTGGCTTCTTGCTGCGTCATGCCATGCATATCGAGATACACGTCGGGTACATAAACCCCACGACGTAGGCGTTTCACTTCGTATTTAGAGACATCATCGCGCGCATAACGTGTTGGTCCTTCCTCGCTAAGGTGCGGAATGAACTCGTCAGAGAAGTAAAACTCGCTATCACTGGCTTGTCTGGCCGTTCGAGTAATTTCTTTTTGCTTGGTATTTCTTTTTGGCTGCTGGACTATGGTATCCTGTTGCAACTTTTTAACGCCCTTTACTGCATCGTTGAATAAGGCGAAATCGTCATCAAAGTCGGTGTCTTTTTTGCTCATCAGGTTATGAATTCTAAATTAGAAACGTAATTAGCAGTATTGTAGCGCTTTTCGGAGACAATTTTGGATAAGATTTTTGTAGAAGAAGCGGTATCAGAACTACACACGCTTCAAGATGTGATTCGTTGGACTGTTAGCCGCTTTAACGCAGCGGGCCTATTTTATGGTCACGGCACTGATAACGCGTGGGATGAGGCGGTACAACTTATTTTACCTACTCTGTATCTACCGATTGATGTTCCTCCGCATGTTTTGAACTCTCGTTTAACAAGCAGTGAGCGTCTACGTATTGTTGAGCGTGTGATCAAGCGTATCAATGATCGTACCCCAACCGCTTACCTAACCAACAAAGCTTGGTTCTGTGGTCTTGAGTTCTTTGTTGATGAGCGCGTTCTTGTGCCTCGTTCTCCAATTGGTGAGTTGATTGAAGCTCAATTCCAACCTTGGTTAACTGAAGAACCTGTTCGTATCATGGATATGTGTACGGGTAGTGGCTGTATTGCGATTGCATGTGCTCATGCTTTCCCTGATGCGGAAGTGGATGCGATTGATATCTCTACAGACGCACTACAAGTTGCAGAGCAGAACGTTCAAGATCACGGCATGGAGCAACAAGTGTTCCCAATCCGCTCAGATCTTTTCCGTGATTTGCCAAAAGAAAAATACAACCTGATCGTATCGAACCCACCTTACGTGGATGAAGAAGATATGAACAGCCTGCCAGATGAGTTCACTCACGAACCAGAACTTGGCCTCGCTGCAGGTACAGACGGACTTAAATTGGTTCGCCGTATCTTGGCAAATGCACCAGACTACCTAACTGATGATGGTATTCTGATCTGTGAAGTTGGCAACTCAATGGTTCACATGATGGATCAGTACCCAGAGCTTCCATTCACTTGGATTGAATTCTCAAACGGTGGTCACGGTGTATTCATGATCACTCGCGAGCAGCTCGTAGCTTGCGCTGACGAGTTCTCTATCTACAAAGATTAGGTTACTGCTCGTTTTAGCTTAGAAAACAAGCTTGAAACTTAAGGTCAGAACCTTGTAAGACGTTCTATTTGAAACGTTTGAATTTAAACGCCATGCAGTGATGCATGGCGTTTTTTATTGCCGAAATTTAAGGGATAAGTAGTCAACACAGAGTGAACACGCTCAATATTGAGTTGCTTAATATGAATAGCTATTACATATTGGTGCTTAATGTTTAGTCGTTTTAGTGAGTTAAGGAGAATTCGCGATGACCTTTGATACATGGATTTATTATTTGTTGGCGGTGTTGATTTTAACTGCCTCGCCAGGGCCAAGTTCTTTGTTGTGCATGACTAAGGGTGTGCAATCTGGCTTTAAGTTATCGATATTTACCGCCCTGGGTAGCGTGACTGCCATTACCGGAATCCTAACGTTATCGTTTACCGGTTTAGGGGTGATTATTGCTTCGTCAGAAGTGGTGTTTACTATCATTAAGTGGACGGGTGCTGCTTACCTTATTTATCTCGGTTGGAAGTCGCTACGGTCGAGTCAGCAAGATTATGACAAGCTATCGAATCAGCAAGCAGGCTCTCAACCTGTTAAAGAAAGTGCTGCACAGCATTATGTCAGTGGCTTTATTGTTGGTGCGAGTAACCCAAAAGCTATCCTGTTTTTTACCGCACTTTTCCCTCAGTTTATTGACCCATCGATAGCGCTATTTCCTCAATTTGTGGTGTTCGCTTTGACCTTCGTTGTCATGGAGTTGTCTTGGTTATTGGTCTACGCCTATCTAGGTGCAAAATCATCAACTTGGTTATTTGCAAAGGGTCGAGCCAAGGTATTTAACCGTGTTACAGGGGGCGTGTTTATTGGTGCAGGAGCGTTACTTTCTACGACAAGCCGAGCATAACTTTTCGATTTATCAAAGGGCTGAATAGTTACAGAAAATTCTTAATGCTGTCATAAAAGGTTAATATTAATATGCTTGCTGCTTTTAGCGAAAAGCCGATATATTGTAGTTACACCATCACGTTCTCAAGGAGAGACATATGCAGCATCAAGAAATGATTCAACACAGTAACTTTGGCGTTATCAGCCGCACTTGGCTTTTCTCTACCCTGTCTCTAGTGGGTATTCTTGCTCTAATGTAGTCAGCTTTATGGCTCTATATTTTTAGTTTTTATTATGAACACACTTGTTAAAAAGTCTTCAAAGTTAGAACTCCTCTTCTTTTAAATGTGGCTCTTCTCATCAGGCTAGCCACTTAACTTTTTCTTAGCTGTACTTTTCCCTCAGTAACCCCTTTATCTCAATAAACTCACTGCATAACCTGATCTGAAGTTGTTATCAAACTGTGATAATCTTAAGTTATCTTTTATCTACAGTGTATCTCTCATGTCTGCCTGGGATTCTATTTCATTTAACAATCGATTTACTGTATTACCTCGACTGTTCTATACCCCAATTCAACCTACACCGCTCAGCAATGTCCAATGGCTCGCATGGAACCATAACCTTGCGAATGAACTCGGCTTTCCGTTATTTGAGGATGCCTCAGAGGAATTGCTTGAGACGTTATCGGGCAATGTTGAACCTGAGCAATTCTTACCCGTAGCAATGAAATACGCAGGCCATCAGTTTGGCTCTTATAACCCTGATTTAGGTGATGGAAGAGGGCTGTTATTAGCTCAAATTGTCGCGAAAAGTGGTGAAACTTTTGACTTACACCTTAAAGGTGCAGGTAAAACGCCATATTCTCGTATGGGCGATGGACGTGCTGTTATTCGATCAACCGTTCGTGAGTACTTATGTAGCGAAGCGATGGCAGGGCTCAATATCCCAACCACTCGCGCGTTGGCGATGATGACCAGCGACACACCCGTATATCGAGAGAAGCAAGAGTGGGGCGCATTGTTGGTGCGTGCTGCTGAGTCACACATCCGTTTCGGTCACTTTGAACATCTGTTTTATACCAATCAATTGGCTGAGCATAAGTTACTGGCTGATAAAGTTATTGAGTGGCATTTCCCTGAATGTCTCGATGAAGAAAAGCCCTACGCTTCAATGTTTAATGAGATTGTTGATCGCACTGCAGAAATGGTCGCATTGTGGCAAGCGAATGGCTTTGCTCACGGAGTAATGAACACCGATAACATGTCGATCATCGGCCAAACCTTCGATTATGGCCCGTTCGCCTTCTTAGATGAATATGATCCAAGATTGATCTGTAATCACTCCGACTACCAAGGTCGTTATGCCTTTAATCAACAGCCTAGAATTGGATTATGGAATTTGTCGGCACTGGCTCATTCTCTTTCGCCACTGGTGGATAAAGCCGATTTAGAGGCAGCGCTAGAGCAGTACGAACCACAAATGAATGGTTATTTTAGCCAGTTGATGCGTCGTAAGTTGGGATTGCTTTCGAAACACGAAGGTGACAGTCGCCTGTTTGAATCGTTGTTCGAACTGATGTTGCAAAATAAAGTCGATTACCCAAGGTTCTTTAGAACGCTGTCTGACCTAGATACCTTGCAGCCGCAAGACGTGATTGACATGGTTATCGACCGCGAGGCCGCAAAGCTATGGCTGGATAACTACTTGCAACGCTGTGAACTGGAAGAGAGTTCAGTGGCAGAGCGCTGTGAAAAAATGAGACAGGTAAACCCTAAATACATCCTCAGAAACTACCTAGCTCAGCTCGCGATAGATAAAGCCGAGCGTGGAGATAGCAGTGATATTGATGCGTTAATGGTGGTGTTGGCAGACCCTTATGCGGAACACCCTGACTACGAATATCTTGCTGCCTTGCCACCTGAGTGGGGCAAAGCCATGGAAATCAGCTGTTCCTCTTAACCTTCTATGATTCTTTGAGTCGCTAAGTACAGGTAGAGGTCACTAAGATGTGATCTTTATCTGTTTGCTCGTCTAACTTTACAAATATGTCAATAATCAAATAATCGGCCAGCCTATACACTATGTGAATAAGTTGTAAATTTAATAGGTTTGGGCGATGCCAACAAATACTCGAATTCTCGTGGTGGATGATGATCAAGAAATCCGCGAGCTGCTGGAAGAGTACCTCACAAAATCTGGTTTCGATGTTTCCTCCGTTGGAGACGGTATCGAACTCGATACCCACCTGCAAAACCAAGGTTATCCTGATCTGATTCTTCTTGATGTGATGCTACCCGGTGACGACGGTTTTACCTTGTGTCAGCGCGTCCGAAAACAATCAAATGTGCCTATCATTATGCTGACTGCGGTATCGGATGAAACCGATCAGATTATCGGCTTAGAAATTGGTGCTGATGATTACATCGCAAAGCCGTTTAGTCCTCGTCAGTTAATGGCGCGTATTAAAGCGTTGTTGCGCCGCGTTCAAGTGGTGGAGGATAAGCCAAGTGATGCATTACCAAAACAGATCATTTTTGGTGATTGGACGCTCGATACGCTAGCACATCGAATCTCTCACAATGAAAATTCAGAAGAGATGGATTTGTCGGGCAGTGACTTTTCTTTGTTGATGTTGTTCTTAACTCGCCCTAACGAAGTTCTTGACCGTGACACCATCTCTTTTGCGACCAGAGGCCGTGAAGCGCTGCCTTTTGAACGTGGCATTGACGTGCAGCTTAGTCGTCTGAGAAGCCGATTGGGCGACAGCGGTAAATATCCTCATTACATCAAAACTATGCGCGGCAACGGCTACATTCTTGCTGTGCCTGTTCAGTATGAACACTAAGAATGACCTACTGTTAATCAAGTAATGCTAATAAAGTATTTCCAATGAAGTATCTCGTATGAACTGGTTGAGCCGGTTAAAGCCAAACTCTTTGGTCGCAAGAACCTTGTTGTTGACCTTGCTAGCGGTGGTGATCGCTCAAGGTATCGCAACGTCTATTTGGTATAGCGAATCCAAAAACAAAGAACTGGAGGGGATTCGTTCTGCCTCTTCGAGCATGGCGAATATGTTTGCCTCGACGGTGACTTTCTTCCAGTCTCTGCCCGTTAAATATCGTCATATCGTGCTGGATCAAATTCGAAATATGGGCGGTACGCGTTTCTTTGTTTCTTTCAATAAAGAGGCGCTGATTGTTGAGCCGATCCCTGACACTCGCTTAAAAAACGCCTCAATTGAGGCCATAGAAAGTGTTTTGAGTAGCAAACTTAATAAAGTGGAATCGGTTCGGGTAGATTTCTCACGTCCAGAACACCTTCGTTTGCTTAAAAATGACATCTACTTGAGCGATCTCCCGCGATCATGGGCTCATCACACGTTAACCTTAGAGCCTCTTAATCCACCTATTCTTGTTGTTCAAATAGAATTAACCAGTCATGAATGGGTGTACATTGCGGCATTGTTGCCAGCGCCATATGTGAAACTCGACGATACGATTCTTGGCAGAGAGCAGGTGATCTTCTTAGTTTCTTCAACGCTCATTCTACTGGTGCTGACTTACTTGATGATTCGTCGCCAAGTGCGACCTCTCAAAAAACTGGCTAGAGCGGCCAATGAAATGAGCATGGATATTCAGCAGCCCCAATTGAAAGAAGAAGGAGCGACTGAACTGGTCACGGCAACCCGAGCCTTTAATCGCATGCAGCAGCGGATTCGTCGTTATGTTGCCGACCGAGAGCATTTGTTCTCGGCTATTTCTCATGACTTGAAGACACCAATCACCCGCCTTAGGTTGCGTGTAGAATTACTGGAAAGTGAAGTAAAGAAAGACAAATTCAACAAAGATCTTGATGAGCTTGAGATGATGGTGAAAGGCGCATTACAAGCGGTAAGAGACACAGACCTTCATGAAAACAATGCCATTATCGATCTCAACGAGATGATGCTCTCCGTGATTGAATTGCACAACCAATACCAAACTCAGGTCGAGTTTGAACCTGCTGTGATTGAGCCTTTGGTTGCCAAACCTTTGGCGATTAAACGCGTGCTCACCAATCTTATCGATAATGCTGTGAAATACGGAAAGTCAGCTGAGGTAGATATCAGCAGTGACTCAGTGTGGGTCATTGTGACGATTCAGGATCACGGCAAAGGTATCCCTGAAGATAAGTTAGAGTTGGTTTTTGAACCCTACTTTAGGCTAGCAACCGACGACCAAGGACACGGTTTAGGGCTCGGGATTTGTCGAAATATTCTGCATGGACATGGCGGAGATCTCATTATTCGTAACTCCTCTCAAGGTGGCTTAGAAGCCAAAGTCTATATACCAAGAGGCCTAGAAGTGTAATGTAACAATTGTGTTACATAGGACTTACCTTTTGTTTCAATCTTATAAATCAGAATAAGTAGACTCTTTATTGAACCGGACGTCGAGTCCGCTAAAACATGGAAGATAATAATGAAAATCAATAAAACCCTACTTACTCTATCTCTTCTTGCTGCCTCAACATTTTCTCAAGCTGGTGAAGTGGAAGTTCTTCACTGGTGGACTGCCGGTGGCGAAGCGAAATCCGCAGCGGTACTGAAAGAGATGATTGAAGAACAAGGCCATACATGGAAAGACTTTGCAGTGGCTGGTGGCGGCGGTGAAAGTGCGATGACCGTTTTAAAAACGCGAGCAGTATCAGGCAACCCACCATCTGCAGCGCAGATCAAAGGTCATGATATTCAGGAGTGGGGTGGTTTAGGTTTTCTAACGTCTCTCGATGCAACTGCGAAACAAGAACAGTGGGATGAACTACTACCAGAAGTAGTGACTAAAGTGATGAAGTGGGATGGCGAATATGTGGCGGTTCCTGTCAACGTTCACCGTGTTAACTGGCTTTGGGCTAACCCTGTTGTTTTAGAAAAATCAGGCGTTACGGTTCCAACTACGTTAGATGAGTTCTTTGTTGCTGCAGACAAGATTAAAGCGGCTGGCTTTATTCCACTGGCTCACGGTGGTCAACCTTGGCAAGACGCAACAGTATTCGAAGCTGTGGCTCTCGACGTACTGGGCAGTGAAGATTACAACAAAGCGTTTGTTGATCTTGATATGGACGTATTATCTGGCGATAAAATGGTGGAAGTGTTCACCAAATTCAAAAAGATGCGTGACTACATCGACAGCAACTCACCAGGCCGAGATTGGAACGTAGCAACCTCAATGGTTATCAATGGTGAAGCCGCGATGCAGATCATGGGTGATTGGGCAAAAGGTGAATTTACTGCAGCAGGTAAAGTACCAGGTAAAGACTACATTTGTGCACCAGCACCGGGTACTGACGGTCAGTTCACCTTCAACATCGATAGCTTTGCGTTCTTTGAGTTGAGTGACAAAGAGAACCAGAAAGCGCAACAAGACTTAGCGAAAACCATTCTTACTAAAGACTTCCAAGAAGTCTTCAACCTTAACAAAGGTTCTATCCCTGTACGTCTAGATATGGACATGTCTAAATTCGACCAATGTGCGTTGGATTCAATGGCAACCTTCAAAGCCAGTGCTGAATCTGGCGATCTTGTTCCGAGTATGGCTCACGGCCTAGCGACGACAAGCTACGCTCAAGGCGCTATCTATGACGTAGTGACTAACTTCTTCAATGAGAAAGATGCCGATCCGAAACAAGCGGCAGCTAAGTTAGCAAAAGCAGTGAAAGCGGCTATCTAATCTAACTTGGTCTAACACCAAACCCCCAGGGTGGGTAGGCTCGTAGGGAGCCTATCTACTCTTCATTCCCAATTCTGATATGCGTGATGCTGATGTGGTGCCGAGAGGTAAGCCATTGGCTCGATTGTGCAACAAGGATAAGTTATGGAGCATGTTTTGACTGAGTCGACTCCAAAACCCACAAGGAGCCAGCCTGCGCCAAAACCAAGTTTTGCTGACAGGTTGCAACATTGGTTACCTAAAATTGTATTGGCGCCCACCGCGTTAGTGACCGTGGTTTGTATCTATGGTTACATTTTTTGGACGGCAGCGTTGTCGTTCACCAACTCTCGATTTCTGCCGAGCTTTAACTTCGTTGGTTTAACCCAATATGAAAAGCTGATGGACAATGACCGTTGGATTACCTCGATCACCAACCTCGGTGTGTTTGGTTTTCTATTCATGGCGATTGCTATCTTATTAGGTGTTGGTTTAGCGGTGCTGCTTGACCAGAATATCCGCCAAGAAGGCGCGATTCGTACTATCTATTTATACCCAATGGCGTTGTCATTCATCGTGACGGGTACCGCTTGGAAATGGATTCTTAATCCAGGTCTTGGCATTGAAAAACTGATGCAAGATTGGGGCTTTACTGACTTCAAATTCGATTGGTTAGTCGATTCCGAAATGTCAGTGTATACCTTGGTTATTGCGGCACTTTGGCAGTCTTCTGGATTCGTAATGGCGATGTTCTTAGCAGGGCTACGCGGTATTGATTCATCAATCATCAAAGCGGCACAAATTGATGGAGCAAGCTTACCCACTATCTATCTCAAAATCATTTTACCTTGCTTGCGCCCTGTAGTTTTCAGTGCGGTAATCATCACCTCACACATTGCGATTAAGAGCTTCGACCTTGTGACCGCAATGACAGCGGGTGGCCCCGGCTATTCATCGGATTTGCCTGCGCTGTTCATGTACGCACACTCCTTTACTCGTGGACAAATTGGCCTTGGTGCTGCCAGTGCCATGATGATGCTTGCCGGTATCTTAGCGATTCTCGTGCCTTATCTTTACTCTGAACTTAGGGAGAAAAAGTCATGATGAATAACATCAACTTTGCTCGAATCTTTATTTATTCAGCACTGCTTTTCTTCTGCTTAGTTTATTTAATGCCGTTGTTTGTTATGGCTCTGACGTCATTCAAAACTCTGCCTGATATCAAGGGGGGTAATTTGATGAGTTTGCCGAAAGAGTGGGTGTTCGATGCTTGGTATAAAGCGTGGGATACCGCCTGTACTGGCGTGAAATGTGAAGGCATCAAAGGCTACTTCTGGAACTCGTTCCAAATGGTGATTCCTGCGGTTGCAATTTCAACATTGCTCGGTGCATTCAATGGTTATGTTGTGACGAAATGGCAATTCAGAGGTTCAAACCTGTTCTTTAGCTTGTTGTTATTCGGCTGCTTCATTCCATTCCAAGTAGTGCTGCTACCAATGGCAACCATGCTCGGCAAGATGGGGCTAGCAAACACAACCATCGGTTTGGTTATTGTGCACGTTATCTACGGCATGGCGTTTACCACACTGTTTTTCCGTAACTTCTATATCTCGATACCTGATGAATTGATCAAAGCGGCAAAGCTCGATGGTGCTGGCTTCTTTACGATTTTCTTCAAGATATTATTGCCGATCTCTACACCGATCATCATGGTGACGGTGATCTGGCAGTTCACCGCTATCTGGAATGATTTCTTGTTCGGGGTGGTGTACTCAGGTTCAGAAACTCAGCCGATCACCGTGGCATTAAACAACTTGGTGAACACCAGTACTGGCGTAAAAGAATACAACGTCGACATGGCTGCTGCGATCATCGCCGCACTGCCAACATTGCTGGTTTATGTCTTCGCAGGAAAATATTTTGTTCGTGGCCTAACGGCAGGATCAGTAAAAGGATAATTACCCATGGCAACATTAGATTTAAAGCAGATCCGTAAAACCTATCGCAACGCGGACAACGAAACGTTAAAGGGCATCGACATCAGTATCGATTCGGGGGAATTTTTGATACTTGTCGGCCCTTCGGGGTGTGGGAAGTCCACCCTAATGAACACCATTGCTGGGTTAGAAAATATTAGCTCAGGTGAGATTGTGATCGACGGTGTAGACGTGGCGCAGGTTGAACCCAAAGACCGCGACATCGCGATGGTATTCCAATCCTACGCGCTTTATCCGAACATGACAGTGCGAGGCAATATCGCTTTCGGTTTGAAGATTCGCAAGATGCCGCAACAAGAGATTGATGCTGAGGTCAATCGAGTGGCAGAAATGCTGCAAATTGAACAATTGCTGGATCGTAAACCGTCGCAACTTTCTGGTGGTCAGCGCCAACGTGTCGCGATGGGTCGCGCTTTGGCTCGTCGTCCTAAGCTGTATCTATTTGATGAGCCGCTTTCTAACTTGGACGCTAAGTTACGCGTTGAGATGCGCCACCAGATCAAGCGTTTGCACCAAAAGCTCAACACCACGATTGTTTATGTAACCCATGACCAAATTGAAGCGATGACACTCGCTGACCGTATCGCAGTAATGAAAGACGGTGAACTGCAGCAGCTCGGCACGCCACAAGAGATCTACACTAAGCCAAATAATATGTTTGTCGCAGGTTTTATGGGTTCACCGTCAATGAACTTCATTAAAACCATGGTGGATTTGGATGAGGAACAGAATCCGATCATCAAGGTGGTTGGCACGGCAGATCAAGAGCACCATATTCGTTTGCCACAAAGTATGCGTGATCAAGATGGCAAGGAGTTGGTGATTGGGTTGCGTCCAGAGCACATCACCGAGCAGCAAGGTGATGATCTGTCAGCAACCACAAAATTGGATTTACAGTTAGAAGTTCTAGAGCCGACAGGGCCAGATACTATCGCGATGGTCAAAGTAAACGACCAAGAAGTGGCGTGTCGCTTATCGCCAGAGTTTGAAGTGTCAGTAGGGCAAATGGCTCCACTTCATTTTGACCTATCAAAAGCGGTTTTCTTTGACGCGCAGACCGAAGCCAGAATTGATTTTTAATTTCTAGACACACCCACACGACTATCTAACACCTCATCACTTGATGAGGTGTTTTGCTTCTAGCCACCTCTTACTTACATTAATGATAAAATCATCAGTAGCGACTATGCTTTATTTGATACTTATTCCTAGGAAAAGGAAAGTTGTAATGAGAGTTCATATAATTGCAGGAGCGGTGACACTCGCTCTGTTTTCCTCTTCTGTCTTGGGGGTGGTAAACCAAGATTTAAGAGATAGCTATATTGTTGTGTTGAAGAATAATACCTCCGTGTCGCGAGCGAGTGATATTGCCCGTGAAGTTGCTAACGGGCACGGTGTGGTTGGATATCAATATAGCCATGTTCTGAAAGGATTTTCACTCAAGGTGCCTGAGCAAGCACTCAAAGGTCTTAAAAATAGGTTCCCTGAAATTGAATACATAGAGCCAGATATTGAGATGCATGCTTTACCGCGAGGAGGAAAACCCGGTAGAGGTGGCGGCGGAGGTGGCAATGTTGAACGAGCTGATCAGCAAACGCCGTGGGGTGTAACGAGAGTGAATGGTGGGACTGTGGATATGAGTAGTTCCTCATCCGTTGCATGGGTGATTGATTCAGGTATTGACAGTAATCATCCTGATTTGAACGTAAATAAATCACGCGGTGCTAATTTTACCCGTGGTAAGAAGACCAACACGAATGATGGGAATGGCCACGGTACACATGTTGCGGGAACGATAGGAGCTTACGACGATGGCTTTGATGTCATCGGTGTTGCGCCCGGTGTGGAAGTGATCCCTGTTCGAGTCCTAGATAATAGTGGCAGTGGTTCAATGTCTGGAGTTATTGCTGGTGTTGAACATGTGGCGATTAATGGTAGTGCGGGTGATTGTGCCAATATGAGCTTGGGAGGTTCAGGGTATTCGGCCGCATTGGAAACTGCTATTCAAGCTGCTGCTGCACAGGGGATCTTTTTCTCTATCGCTGCGGGTAATTCTGGGTTAGATGCGAATGGTTTTACACCAGCGAGTACGAATGGCACAAATATCTTTACGATCTCTGCATTTGAAGAGCTCAATGATAATTTCGCTTACTTTTCAAATTATGGCGCCGATGTTGATTACGCTCAACCGGGAGTCGATGTGTTATCGACCAAAGCGGGTGGAGGCACTGTTTCTTATAATGGTACCTCAATGGCAGCTCCTCACTTCTGTGGCGTCATATTAGCGAGTGGGTTAGGTCATGGTGAAATACCATCAACAGATGGAACGGTAAATAATGACCCAGATGGCAATGCTGATCTTATCGCTGTGAAGTAAGAGACTCCGGCTGGGAATTGACGAAGATCTTTTTGATAAGTGATATACCAGTATCGACATAATAAAAAGCGACCTGATGGGTCGTTTTTTATTGTGAATAATCATCGAGTAGACAGTTAATTATCATCAAAGCTGATATTTAGTGTGATGTGGCTATATAAAGCTGACGTAGAAACGCGTAGGATCGAGCTACTTTAGACTCAATACTAGGTTGCACTTTAGTGCATAAACAGAAGAATACATGAAACTAACAGCAAAACCCTCAGCTAGTAACGCTTTACTTATTTCTATTACGACACCGGATTTTAAAGGTGACGAAGCAAAAGAGTCTCTTGCCGAACTTGCTCGCTTAGTGACAACCCTAGGGTTTAAAGTCGTAGGCACACAATCGCAACACCACAGCTCATCACAACGACAAAACGTGTTGGGTGCTGGTAAGCTTGCTGAAATCGCTCACCTAACTGGTTACCAAGGCTCTATTGAAGAAGCTGAAGATGAAGATTTTCTTGATGAATCAGGCCTGTTCGATTCTGAAATCGACGAGTTAGATTTTGATGATCTTCCAACGGGCAATTTCCAATACGGTGCCGCTGATGTTGTGGTATTCGACTGTGATTTAAGCCCATCTCAACTGCGTACTGTTGAGGCTAGTTTGGGTGTGGAAGTATTTGACCGTACTGGCATCATTATCGAAATCTTCAGTCGTCACGCTCGTACTCGTACTGCTCGTCTGCAAGTTGATATCGCTCGTCTAAACTACTTAGTTCCACGACTTCGTGAAGTGGCTGAGGGTGATAAAGAGCGCCAAATGGGTCAGGGTGCAGGTGAAACTTCACTAGAGCTAGATCGTCGTAATGTACGTGACCAAATTGCTGCGCTTAAGCGTGAGCTGGTTAGTGTACAAGATGAAATGAAGACCCGACGCACAAGGCGCGCGGAGCTTTTCACTGTTGCTCTAGTTGGCTATACCAATGCCGGTAAATCTTCGATGATGCGTGCAATGACCGCAACCGAAGTGGTAGGTGAAGATAAACTGTTCGCAACGCTAGATACTACGGTTCGTGCGCTTCAGCCGATTACTCAGCCGCGTATCTTAGTTTCAGATACCGTTGGTTTCATCAAGAAACTGCCACACGATCTTGTTGCTTCATTTCACTCAACGCTAGCAGAAGCGCATGATGCTTCTTTGTTGCTTTATGTGGTTGATGCTTCAGACGTTTCATTCCGAGCACAGCTTGATGTGGTACACGACGTATTAGCGCAAGTGGGCGTTGAAGGTAGCGAAAAACTATTAGTGCTGAATAAGTGCGATAGATTGACTGAAGAACAGCAATTAGCGCTGATTGAAGAGTTCCCAGATGCGATGCTGACGTCAACTCGTGATCCGTTAGATATCACTAAACTGCATAAATACATCGTTGGTGTTGCTGAAGAAGGCATGATCGAAGAAGAGATCACTATCCCTTATTCTGGACAAGGCATCATCGGTGAGATTCGCTCAAACATGAGTGTGGTTAAAGAAGAGTACGACTACGAACATATTAAATTAACGGTTCGTTCAAGCGCGATTGATTTAGCGCGTTTGAAAAAGCGTATGCAGAAGTCTTAATTGTCTATCTAGTTGAGATAAGAACGTCCAAAAAAAGCGACCTAAGTGGTCGCTTTTTTTATTCGTTGAGCCTAGCTAATCTAAGTTTAGCTAAGTTATGAGTTACTTACGCCATTCTTTGGGTCGGCTTCCAGCGTGCAAGTTTTGGATCAAGCTTGATACCTTGCGAAGTCAGCAGGTTAACACGTGCTAAGTAAGCCGCACCGTGCATCAGGTGCTTGGCTAGGTCTACTGCATTACGTTGTTGGTAATCATCTAGGTAGCTGTCTTTTGCCCATGCGTTGAATGCGCCAAGTGCAGGGCCAGCCCATACTTGATAATCCATTTCACGGCCTTGTTCGCCTGTGTTTGACCAACGGCTAGAAAGACCCAAGTACCAGCGGAAAATCAACGCCATTTTACGTTTCGGGTTGCCTTCAGCACGTTCGATCTGTTTCGGGTCGCGTTCGTTAAAGTGAGCCACAGTGCCAGCCCAAATATCATCCAGTGTTGAACGGAATACTTGCTTCTCTAGTTTCAGACGCTCTTCTACTGGAATCGCTTCAATTGAGTCGTAACGTGTGTATAGCTCATACAGTTTGTTTGCACGCATTGGGAATAAAGTGCCGCGTTTAACCACTTGCAGTTTCACACCCATTTCGAACATGTCTGCCGCTGGGGCCATAGTCACGTCAGCCATTTCAGTTGTCGAAAGCAGCTTACGTGTGTGTTCGCTCGCGCCAGCCTCAACACACGCTTGGTTGATTGAACCAGTAACAATGTAAGCTGCGCCCATGTTAAACGTCGCTAGAGCCGCGTCAGGCGTACCTACGCCACCACCACAACCGACACGTAGCGGAGTTTTGAATTGGTACTGTGCTTGAATTTGCTCTTTCAGTGCAAGTATTGTTGGCAGTAGGGTAACCAGTGGACGGTTATCTGTGTGACCACCAGAATCGGCTTCTGCTGTAATGTCATCAGCCATAGGAACCAGCTGTGCCAGTTCCATCTGTTCTGTTGTGATTCTGCCTTCGTCGACCAAAGCTTGCAGCATTTTCACAGGAGCAGGCTGCATGAACTTACTTGCGACTTCAGTGCGGCTTACCTTAGCAATCACTTTGTTGCCAATCTGAATCTCGCCTTGTGCATCGCGGCTAAGGCCAGCGGCACGATAGTGAACGATTTGCGGTGTTAAACCTAAGAATGCAGAAGCCTCAACCGTTTTCACTTTGTGCTTCAAAAACAGCTCTACACTGCCACGTTCTAGCGCGGGTTCACTTGGACTGTGAATCAGGTTAAACGCGTAAGGGCCGTTTGGCAGTGCTGCTTGAATACGGTTAATCGCTTGCTCAACGCGAGACGGGATTAGGCCTGCCGCACCAAATGAACAAAGAATGCCAGCCTGACCAAGTGCAATCACCAACTCTTCAGATGAAATGCCATTTGCCATTGCACCTGCATAGTAAGCGTATTTTACGCCGTGGCAGCGACGAAAATCTTCGTCGCCTAGGCTTTGTGTACCAAGAGCTGGAGCAAAGGCGCTGACAGGTTGGCTGTTCGCAGAACTTGCTGAATCGCCCGATGCAATCTCAGCTTGTTGGCTTACGCCTAAGCCTTTTTCTGGGTGGTTCACTACGTAACAAGCAAGGCTTAAGTCTTTTAATATTGTCGACATTGCTGCGTTATCGAAATGGGTAGTGCTCCCTTCAATCTGCCAAGGCCACGGAGATAGCTTTTCGTTATTGATAGTGGTTTGAGTTGTCATACTAAATTCTTTCCTAATTCTTTGTCTCTAATGGCGGCTTAAGCTTTATTGATAGCAGGGGCTTTATCGATAACAGGAGCTTCTTCGATACAAATTGCGATGTCTTTCACTTCGTAAATACGCAGACCATCTTTGCTCAGGTTTGCGTCGCCAACGATGATGCGTTTACCGTCTTCGTCTTTAATCGCAGTGATGTGTACATCCAGAGACATCTGCTTGTTCAGAGGGTTAATCTGACCACGGTATTTCCATTTCACTTCAGATTGGATTTGACCAAACTTCGGATTGCGGAAGCCAGCGCCAAGATCTTTGTTTAGCGCGTAGGTTTGCATCAGTTCGATGATCGCTTCGACACCTAGAGAGCCAGGCATTACCGGATCTTGATGGAAGTGGAACTGGAAGAACCAATCGCTTGGGTCAATCGTACGCTCAGCGTATAGGTAACCTAGACCGTCTTTACCACCATCGCTGGTGATCTGCACAGTATCGATAAAGTTCAAGCGACCGCCAGCCAGTTGGTAGTGCTCTTGCACTTCACCAGTAGCAGAAACAGGTGCATTGAAGTAACGAGTCGTTTTGTCTAGCAGGTTGATGTTTACATCTGGTGTGCGGTTGTTATCAACGTGCCAAGGGTGAGTCACTTTACCGTTGTCCAAACCAAGCTGATCTTTCAGTGCTGCGCCTTTGAAGTAACCAAATACCGCGGTACCTTGGTAGAAAGGCACGCCGTCAGTGCTCAGTTCGAAGCTGAAGCTCTGTACGATGTTGGTGCCCATCATTACGGTTGAAAGTAGACGAGAATCGTTGGTGATCGTTTTACCGCGTAAGTCGACGTTACGTAGCATTTTGCCACTGCCATCTAGGTTGCGGAAAAACAGCTCTTCACCTGGGAAGCCCAGTGTTGTACCCATGTAGCCAGAGATAAAGCCGTTTGGCTGCAATGAAATCTCCATCAGTACCGAATAAGGCATCAAGGTGTGGTGGCTGTTTTCATCAAAGTACCATGCATTTTCTGGCACTTCGTATTCTGCGATACATGATGAAGGTTTCTTAAAGTCGCCACGCTTACCATCGATCTCAACCACACGAGTGGTTAGCTGTAAGTCACCACACGGAGTACGTGGTGGAATCATGCCGCGGTAGATTGAGAAGTCAGGGCCGAAACATTTCTCGATATTACCGGTTGCGAACTCGAACATGTGGTATGGCGTGAACGGAACCGTATCGGGTGTGCGGTTCGGGTAATCAGGCGTTACCGGAGCTTCAACGTGTTGAAGAGGTACCACCCCTTTATTTGATGCAGTTTCTAGATCTTCAATTTGCGCCATCAGTGGTGCATTTGCTGAAGCCTGCTGATTAACGGCTGGTGTATGGCCCAAGTTTTCGATGACAGGGGTCGCGACAGCTGTTTCTAAAGAAGGTAGGTAACGAGTACATTCGTCGTCTTCTTTGATCATCACACCCAAGTTTTGGAAATCAACAATCACTTTGCCGTTCAGCAAAATATCGATGTTAGCTTTCGCGTATGGGCGAGGGCTTAGACCAATCTCGGTCACTTCCATGCGGTAAGTCAGTTCTGCTGATTGCGGTAGAACTTGGCCACGACAACGTACTTGTTGAGGTGCATTTTCAAGCGGTTGGAAACGACCATTTTTAACAAGCGTGTGCATGCCAAGGTGCATCATGAAGAATTGAAGCAGTTGACCACAACCTTCTGCCATCAAAGAGCCAGCCATTACTGAGTCATCTTTGAAGTGACAAGGGAAGTACCAATGCTCAGGTTCTAGCTGTTTGTGACCTTCAATCAGACCAAGTCCCCATGTGCCACCTTGTGGTTCAACACGGCTAACCTTTTCGATCATCATGAACTTCTCAGAGCTGAAGCAAAGAGAAGGCTGGTGGCGATCAGATTGGTGAGTCGGGCCAAAACATTCTGCGATATTTGCGCTAAGCAGGTTACGCAGTTCTTGGTGGTTAAACTGGGTTTTAGGGCAGTGCAGAATCGGGTCGAAGCGTTGCTTAGTTGCAAGCTTACGAGCCTTGATTTCGTCTTCTGTGTGGATAACACCTTTGCCGTCAGCCAGTTCTTCGTCTGTGAAGAAGCCAGCACAGCCGTTATCCATTTTCAGGATCATCTTGTCGCCAACGAAACACTCGTACGAGAAGAAGAAAAGTAGCGTGTCGCCATTGCGAGCAAAGCTGTTGATTGAGATGTCGTAACGGAGTGTATCGCCACCACGAGGCAAGTCGCCAAGGAAGGTCAGCGTACAATCGAGTAGGCGATAAACGCGCTCGCCTTTGTTTTCGAAATCAATGCCTAAGTAGCTGATTAGCATTAGGTCACATTGACCAGATTCTACCGCTACTGCCCAAGGGATCTGACCATCAACAAGATACGGCGCATCAACTGGGATGTCGTATTCGGTGGTCATTGTGCTTGGCTTGTACTCGTTCACTGTCGCGTTGAGCTTAGTCACACGAGATACCAATAGGTAGTCGGTGGTTGGCAAACGAACGCGGCGCGAGTAGCTATCGATGATCGCGTAATCAGGGCCAAATACGTTAGCGATGTCGCCTTCAGCGTATTCAACCAGATCATCGTAATCCCAGATACATGGCTTACGAACGGGCTTCACAGGTGCAGGAGTCGCTAATACGTTGACTGGCACTGACTGGACCTGAGCTGGTTGAGCTTGAACAGGCTGAGCTGATGTTTGTTGACCATTCGTTTGTTGAGAAACGGCTGAGCTATCTAAACCAGCCGTAACTGCGTTTAGCTGTGCTTTTAATAGTGCATCAGCCATCTGCATACCTTGGGCACGAGTGTGCAAGAATGCTTTGTGTACTTGCTGCGCTGCTTGCTGATTTTGAGCAAAAGCTTGGTTGTATGGTGTTACAGACGGCTGTGATGCTGCATCCGTATTAGCGTCGATGTTCGATACGCCATTTTTAGCTGATAGGACATGAGTCATATTGCTGTGGTTACCTGTTTGCTGACTGTGGCGAGTTGGCGCCAGAGTAGGGGATACTGATGTAGGAGTTTCAATTACTGGCTCTATCGCATTCTGCGCTAATGCTTTCTTCTCTAACTCTTTTTGCGCAAGGGCTGCTTGAATGCTTGCTGTCGTTGGAGTCGACGCCACTCTTGCTGCTTGTTTGCCAGAAGCTTTCTGCTGAATCGCAGCCAAGTTGGTCACTGGGGTTTGGGCAATATGTTGATAAATATCGCGACCACCTAATGTTACTTGCTTAACCAATTGACGCTTAGCATCACTCGCCAGCTCACTGCTTAAACGAACAGAAAGTGATTGAGATTCAACACTCGATTGGCTTAGTAGCAGCTGTGAACATTGTCCTTCGCTGATGTTGGCAACAATCGCGTTCTTAGAACTGACATTCGGATTCAGAGGTGCAAGGTTCAGGTTGAGCAGACCGTGTAGCAGGCTTGCCATGCCAGAAGCAGCAGAGCAGTGGCCTACACGTTGACTTGCTTGAGTCGTCTTTGTGCTCCCTAAACTTAGAGACGAAGACTGATCTGATGAAAACAGATGTAATGAAGACTCTGGTGCATGGTTAAGCTCAAGCAGAGAAACATCGTTCGAGCTCATGCCAACTTGAGTTAGTAACTCATCAGCAACGGCATTGTTACGCTCGCTTGAACCAAAAGCCAAAGCGTTGATGCTGCCGTAAGCCGTGTCTTGGTTGCTAGCTACTCGACCTTCTTCAACAAGAACAACCGCACCTGCGCCTTCGCCCACATTCCAATTGCCGTCTTGTGGTTGTCCGAACTTTGAAGCAAGCGATACTGTGCTCACGCTGTTCTTCAGAATCACATGCTCTGCACTGCCGCTTAGGTCAACGGCTGCAATCACGACTGCGTCCATTGATTCTTGCGACATTAAGTTTTGCGCGACATCGATACAACGAGCAACCGACTGTTCAGCGGCTGAAATCGTAAAGGCAGGGCCATTAAAGTCCCACAATGAAGAGATACGCGAAGCCATGATATTGCCGATGAAACTGGTGTATTGGTTCAGCTTGGCTGCGTCCATCACACTGTCCATCGCGATGGTTTCTAGCGATTGGTATTCGTCTTGTGTTAGCTCAATACCCATGTTGGCAAAGCTGTCAGCCAGTTGGCTATGCAGGTTTACGCGTCCACGGAATTGGTGCATCTCAAGCTCAGTTTCCATTGCGACGAGTACAGCAACTTTTTGACCAGCAACAAGCTTGGCATCTTTGATCGCTTCGTCTGCAACTTTCATCAGTAGCAACTGCTGAGAGATCAAGCGGTCATCTTCATTAGGTGGCACTTTAAAGCGTAGGAAATCGAGATCGAATTGATCGATGTACGCTCCGTTTGGAATGCCGTGTAAACCAAACTGATTCAGTAGCTCTGGGTGTTGGTCTAAGCCTTTCCAGCGTTTCTTAGGCAAAGTAATGAAAGCATCGTTGTTGGTTTCAATCGCAGTGCTCAGCGCGTTGATATTTTGCAGAGAACCGAAGTGAGATGCTAGGCCAGTAATGCTTAAATTAGACGGCTGTAGGCTTGGGGACGCTGGCTCTAAAGTCTGGTTTACATTACTCGTGTCTGAATACGCTTCAAGCAGTAAGTGAGCGTTACACCCACCGAAACCAAAGACAGAAACACCCGCGCAGCGCTCTGAGTTGCCCGCTTTACTTGGCCAAGGTTGAACCTGAGTTGGTAGGGTCTGTGAACCAAATAAACCTTCTGGCGAAGACAGTGGTTTATCCAAGTTAATACTTGGAGGAAGTACGCCTTCTTTCATCGCAAAGATCATCTTCATGATCCCTGGCATACCTGCCGCAGTCAGCAAGTGGCCGAGGTTTGACTTCGCAGAGCCAATCAATGGCGGGTTAGAACCATTCAACTTGTCAGCAAAGAATCGCTCCATTGAGGTTAACTCAACCTTGTCACCTAGTGGTGTGCCGGTTGCGTGACACTCAATCACTTCGATGCTGTCTGGTGATAAGTTCGAAGCCTCGTAAGCGCGTTCAAAGGCTTGTACTTGTCCTTTGCTATTTGGGCTTAATACGAACTGGCCACGGCCATCGTTCGACAAGCCAATACCGCTGACAACTGCGTAAATATTATCGCCATCACGCTCTGCATCAGCTAAGCGTTTTAGGACTAAAACACCGGCACCTTCGCCAGCAAACAGACCTTTACTGTTGCTATCAAACGGAACCGAAACACCGTGGTCTGGGTAAGCGTGGAAGATGGAAAAACCCATGTTGATAAAGAATGGGTCAGCACCGGATACCGCGCCTGCCAGCATCATGTCGGCTTTGCCCGTGTTCAGGTAATCACACGCTAACTTCAATGAATACACCGAGCTTGCACACGCTGCGTCTAGGCTAAGTTGCACGTTGCCTAGACCCAATGCATCAGCCACTAACTTAGAGGCGTTATGAGCTGCAGCACCATTGATAGGGTTGAGGTCTTGAGCGGTTTCATTGGTTGGTAGCAGTGAAAACTGGTCATTAGCTAATTTATCTTTAAGTGCTTTCTCGACCACCGAGTGATACATCGGCAGAAACAAGTCGTTTGAACGTGTCGTTGGGAACGAAAGGGCACCCATGATCACGCCTGTGCGCTCTAAAACATCGGCATTTAAATCAATACCTGCGTCGGCTAAAGCCTTACGACTGGTATCCAAAGCCCAAAGGAAACTCTGGTCAACACCGTTGAATGACTCTGTTGCTAAGCGATAGCCATTGCTATCGAAATTGAAGTTTTCGATGTAGCCGCCTTTATCACAATAAAAGCGATCCGACTCACCTTGCACACCCTGATAGCTTTCAGGTTTAGCGCCTAACTTTTCGGCGCTTAATGTGGTTCGAGAATCTTTTTTATTCAGCAAGTTTTGCCAAAAGTCTTTTGGCGTATCAGCTTCTGGGTATTGGTTAGCAATACCGACAATCGCGATCTTAGTGCACTTCACTTGCTGTTTGTTCTGATATTGAGAACTCATACTAGCTCTCCTTGATGATTTACTGCTCTGCCTTCAGGTACACCACTTACTTGCTTAGCGGCGGTCATCTGTTGTTCTAGCCCTTGAAGAAGTGGCTCGACAGACAGTGGGATTTGATGAGTAATGAGCTGACCAATGCACTTGATGAGCGTGACAACATCGTCGCCCCCCTTGGCATTGGAAGCGATTGTGCAGTATTGGTCTGCTACGTTGTCGCTACGATTGATCTTGTCGATCAATGTGCTGGTTTGACGATCGGCACCCACTTCGACAAACAAACGCGCGCCTTGTTGACGTACACTCTGGACCAACGCGGTGAAGTCCAGCGTTGAACAGAAAGTGTCGGCAATCGAAAGGGCAATGCTGTCGCTGTCGATATTGATTGGTGAGCCCGTCGGTAGACCTGCAGCGCTGATAAAGCGGATATGCTTTGGCAACTTGTCGAACAGTGGTTGAGTGTAAAACTCACGCACTTGGCTATGCTGGCTCAACGCTGGCGTGGTGTGCATTGCAGTAACACGGTTAGCGGCAATGCCACGTTTACCAAGCTTTTTAAGCAATGCTCGACAAGTATTTTCACAGCCAGCAAGTACGCAAGTGTCACCTTGGATAATTGCAAGATAAGCGCGTGGGAACTCTGGTAACAGAGCCTCAATCGCTTGTGCATCACTGCGAACAACAAAGCTATTCCACTGGATGCTTTCGTCGCTGTTCAGCTGCCAATTTTGACGTACTGCTGTGAGTTCGCCAGAAATAGCCGTCGTGAAAATAGGGCTAGTTTGGGTCATCTCAATCAGTGCATGTGGGTTTCTCCAAACGTTTAAGCTGGCCCACATTGAGGCTTCACCCTTGGAGTAACCCAAGGCGAAATCTGGCTGCACTTTGAATTCATCACACAAGAGCTGAGTCAGTAAATAACTACTGCCCACACCTGCAATGGCTAACTCACTGAGCGACATTTCTTGCGCATCGTCAGCGTAGGTTTTCTCAGCCTGCAGCATCTCTTTCAAGTTACCTTCGCGTTCTAAGCGAGCAAATAACTGTGGGAAATGGTGGTGAAATTCGCGCAACATGCCAGGATAAACCGTGCCAACACCAGGGTAAACAAATGCAACACTACCTTTGCTTTGAGGCTTCGGTGAGAAACAACTGCCTGCTGGCGTTTTGTAGTGGCTATTGTCTGCCATTACTTTTGGCAACGCATTTTCTATCGCTGTGATCTCTTGTAGTGCAGCATCAATTGACGCCGCTTGAATCACGATGTTCGCGCCAAGGTCAGCATTGTGCTGAACGCTTTGGAAGTGATTTAGGTTTGAATGCATCAGGGTGGCGATAGCAAGTTCGCTGTCCGCCGAATCGCTAATGCATTTAAGCTCTGCTTTTAACGAGGTTAACTGAGAAACCAATTCGGCTTGCTCATTGCCTGAAACCACAAACATCAAACGTTCGCTCGATAGCAATGGTTTTGGTTCTTGCAAACCGGTCGCTTGAGTCAATATCAGGCTGGTGGATTTCTGGTTTTCTTCGCTGAAGGTTAACGCAGCAACACGTGCTTTGTTCGGTTCAGTGAACCAATAATGGCTCGGTAATGAACGGCTCGATATCGCCTCAATCATATTCAACAACTCATTAAACTGCTGCGAAGCAGATAGGGTTGAGTATTGCTGTTGATGGCTTAAATCCGAAGTTGGGCGGCGTGCAATATCCAGAGCAAGCTGAACGCTATCTCCATTATCTAGATCAAGAGCTTCGGCAAAGCCCGCCAAATTTGCGTGTGGGTGAATCTTATTCTGAGCAGCATTCAGCGCACTTAACATCAACAATGATGGTGAGTGAGAATCCAAACAGAGTTTAACAGCAGCGCCTTGATTTATAGTCTCAATCGCACGGCTAAGTGCTTGCTTAAAATTGCTGTCAACTACAACAGTAACCATCTCAGGAAACGAAGGTAATAAGTCGGCAGAAAGCCCAGCCGCGTTTGCTGGCTGAGCTAAAAGAGCGATGCGCAATGGCATCGCTTTATTAGTAGGAACAGTCACTATGACAATTGCTCCTTTTCTGCGTTCTTAGTAGCCTCTTTCTTCGACACTGCTGAGCTAGATTTTGGCAAAAATGCGTCATTTAAGCTCTTGCTGATGGTGACTTTGGCACCTTTCATTACCGCGCTTAAACGACCATCTTGGTGGTAAAGCGAGATATCAGCTTGCAGCGAACGAGCCGTGCTTTTTATCACGCTGAGCTCTAGCCAACCTTGGTCACCATTGTGCATTGGTGCGTAACAAATAAACTCACCAATTGCAGACGGTAGGCTTGCCGCGCCGTACTTCAATCGAGCCCATACCAGCATTGCTTGCAACAGATAATCTTCAGCAAATGGTTGGCTATCGCCAAAGTCTTGCTTAGGAATAAATGATCCGCAGTCGCTGTTTTCAATCTGAGGCAACTGGCACTGAGCCAATAAGCCTAAGTCGTCAAAGCGTTCAACTGAGGTAATACCTTGCAATCTTGGTCCATGAAACAGAGTGCCGTCACTGTATAGAGCTTGTGCCGTTGTTACGGGTGCTGAAGTATTGGCTTCAAAACGCTTTACTGACGCTTGTTGAACATCTTCAGACACTTGTACAGAGGCGACTTGCAACTGAGCTTGATACTGTGGTCGCCCTTGGCAACTGATCACCGCTTTTAGCTGATCTTTTGATTTAGCGTCAGAGGAAAGAACCAGTTTCAGCTCTTGCACTTCATCGGTATCAAAAATCACACCTTTCAGCAGTTTGTATTGGTGAACGCTAACGTTCACCCCTAACAGTTGCTCAGCCACTTCACGCATCCATTGGATGGCACACACTGTCGGTAACACTGGGTTACCGGCAATGCAGTGATCTTGAATGAAAGGCAATGCCTTCGGATCAAGATGACGTGTCACAGTGATGCTTGTATTCAGCGGACTCTTTGCAAGATGCATAGACTCCGCATTAAGCTTTTTTACAGCAGCTTCCTTGTTGTCAGAACCTTGCATGCTCGTACCAACCAGCAATTGAATGCCAGTTTCGTTCAGTAGCTGAGAACTAAACAGCTCTGCACCCGCCTGAAGAGGGATCACGTAAACACCGCGCTCTGTAAACATACGTTTCAGTGCTGCGTTGACCATGCCACCGTCCCACGGTCCCCAGTTGAAGCTCATCACTTTCGCTTGAGGGTTACGCGCAGACAATTGCAGAGCCGCTTTGTTTAGGATCTCGTTAGACATCGAGTAATCACTTTGGCCTGTATTTCCGTAGAAACCCGCTGCCGAAGAGAACATCGCAATCAGCTTTAGCTTGCTGCTATCAAGACCACCAAGAACCGCTTCTAATCCACCCACTTTCGTGCCGTAAACCATGTTCAGTTCATCAAGCGTTTTATCTTGAATGTGTTTGTCAGCCAGTACACCTGCACCGTGGATAAGACCCGTAATGCCGTCGAAGTTTGCCAGCGTTTTCGCTACTGACTCATGGTTCGACACATCTAGGCTTAGGTATTCAGCGCTCGCGCCAATCTCGTTGAAAGCGGCAAGTGCTGCGTTGATTTCAAGGCTGCTCAATACAGGTTTTAGCAAGGCATCAACTTTCTTCGGCGTTGGTTTGTCACCTGTTGCTTGTAGGTGAGCGATAGCCGCTGGTTTTAGCTCTTTCTCTTGCTTGCCTTGTGCCCACTGAGGTAGCTCAGCTGAAGTAATATGCTTACTACGACCTGCAAGAATGAAGTGAGACTTACATTGCTTAGCAAGCGTCAGTGCACATTCAAACGTCACGCCTTTAGCACCACCCGTGACGAGAACTTTGTCGCTCTTGGTTAGTTGAGCGCCTGTGTTTTTCGTTTGAGCAGCACCTGGTGTTGTCGCAATCAATGTTGCACGACCAGATTCACCACTTTCCGCTTGGCTAAGGCCGATTTCCACCGTGTTGGTGTCGATATCGAACAGTTCGCCAGTGATAGCTTCAGCAAGGTGACGAGCATCAATAGAAGCATCAGCATCCAATGCACGGCAGAACACGTTTGACCATTCGTGGCTCAGTGTCTTAGTTAGACCAGACAGCGCTGCTTGGTTAAGTTCTGCATTCGCTAATTGCTTAGCCTCTAGGTAACCAAAGCCACCATCGATACGGCTTAGTGTGAAGAACACGCTGCGACCAGAAACCGCATTCAGTTGGCCATTTAGGTGCTTCGCGAATAAGAACGCTGTCGTCAGTGAAGTTCTTGAGTCTGCATTCAAGTTAACAGCTTGCTCGTTGCTTTGCTTAGCATCAACGATAGCTTGTAGGTGAATGAAGCCAGCAATCACTTTCTTTGATGTTTTCAGGTCTGCTTCGATGTCGTTAATAACTGCAGTCACACCAGCATCATCAACACTGTTGAGTGTGTAGCTTGTGATTTCACTGTTTAAAGGTGAAGCGGCAGAAAGAGCACTACGTACTACAGCAACTTGAATGCCGTTAGCGGTCAACTTTTCTGCTAGAACACCGGCGTTGTGACCATCATCGGTGATCACGACACAAGCGTCTTTTGAGAAACAATCGACGAGTTTATCTGCCGCTGGTAGCTTTTTTAGCGCTACCTCATTGTGTGGAGGAAGTTCTGTTGTCGCTGCTTCTGTGATAGGCGTTACAGGTTGAGCTTGAGGAGTCGCTACTGGTGCAGCTGCCGATAGCTTGCTTTGCATGTAAGTAACGATTTCACCCAAAGTACGACACTCAGCTAGGTCTTCAGGGTTTAGTTCTGGCAGCGTTGGTAGCTGGTCTTGAACCGTACCCAGGATCTCAACACGTTTGATTGAGTCGATGCCAAGGTCAGCTTCCATGTCCATCGCTAGGTCGAGCATTTCTGCTGGGTAACCAGTTTTGTCGGCAACCACTTCCATCATGGTTGATTGAACATGAGCAGGGTTTAGGTCGTTGCTCGCGCTTTCTACAGCAGGAGCTTCTGTCGCAGTTTCCGAACTAGGAGCTAGCTTACTGTTCATGTAGTCAACGATTTCACCCAGAGTACGACACTCAGCTAGGTCTTCAGGGTTCAGCTCTGGCAATGTTGGTAGCTGGTCTTGAACCGTACCAAGGATCTCAACACGTTTGATTGAGTCGATGCCAAGGTCAGCTTCCATGTCCATTGCTAGGTCTAGCATTTCTGTTGGGTAGCCAGTTTTATCAGCCACTACGCTCAGCATTGTGCCTTGAACTTGTTCTGCGTTTAAACCGTTTGATACTGCTTGCACTGGTGCAGATACTTGAGTTACTACTGGAGCAGAAGCTGGAAGCTTACTGTTCATGTAGTCTACGATTTCGCCTAGAGTACGACACTCAGCGAGGTCTTCAGGGTTTAGCTCTGGAAGAGTCGGTAGCTCGTCTTGAACCGTACCTAGAATTTCAACACGCTTGATTGAGTCGATACCAAGATCTGCTTCCATGTCCATTGCTAGGTCTAGCATTTCAGTCGGGTAGCCCGTCTTCTCTGCTACCACTTCTAACATGGTTTTTTGAACGACAGCGGCATCTAGTCCGTTGTTAGATGTTACCGGAGCAACTGCTGTTGCTTGTGAAGACACTGGAGCAGAAGCTGGAAGCTTGCTGTTCATATAGTCAACGATTTCGCCAAGAGTACGACACTCAGCTAAGTCTTCAGGATTTAGCTCTGGAAGAGTAGGCAGTTCATCTTGAACCGTACCAAGGATCTCAACACGTTTGATTGAATCGATACCAAGGTCTGCTTCCATATCCATTTCTAGATCAAGCATTTCCGTTGGGTAACCTGTCTTCTCAGCAACCACTTCTAGCATGGTTTGTTGAACGACTTTTGCATCAAGACCGTTAGCTGCTTGAACAGGAGCGGTTGCGCTTGGCTGTGCTGCAACAGGCGCTGATGCTGGCATCTTGCTGTTCATGTAAGTAACGATTTCACCAAGAGTACGACACTCAGCTAAATCTTCAGGATTCAGCTCAGGTAGGTTTGGCATTTCGTCTTGAACGGTACCAAGAATCTCTACGCGTTTGATTGAGTCGATACCAAGGTCAGCTTCCATGTCCATTTCTAGATCAAGCATTTCCGTTGGGTAACCCGTTTTCTCGGCTACCACTTCGAGCATCACTTTTTCAGCATCGGCTGTTTGTACTGCTGCTGGTGCAGCCACAGGAGCTGGTTGCGCTTTAACTGGCACAGGTTGAGCTGCAACAGGCGCTGCCGCTTGAGCCGCTACTTGTGGTGCAGGAGCGGCTTTCTGTACTGGAGCTTGCTGAGCGACTGAATTTTGAACTGGCGCAGCTTGTACAGCGGCTGTTTGCACTTGAGCTACAGGCTGTTGGACGACAGCTGCTGGAGTCGATGGAGCTTGAATCGCTGGCTGAGCATTTACTGGCGCAACGAAGGTTGGTTGTGCCGTTTGCACTGAACCTTGCGTCAGCATATTGAGTGCCGAGTTGTTGTTGTGCGATTGCATCTCTAGGTAATGAGCGTGAGCTTTTAACGTCTCAGCTTGGTGCTGATGGAACATATCCATAGAACGTTGTAGGTTCTCTGGGATTGCTACGCCTGCCGTTGCCATTTTTGCTTGCTCAGACATTAGCGTGTTGAACGTGTCACCGTATTGCTGAGGAATAGCCAAGAATTGCTGATGTACTTCGGCTGCTTGTTGTTGAGCGTTGAAGAACGACTGCAGTGAAGATTCATCAACCGTTACTTGGGCTGCTGGCTGAATAGTCGTTGGTGCTGTTTGCGCGACGAGAGGCTGCTGCGCTGCTGATACTGGCGTACTTGATGCTGGTGCAACTGACGGTTGTACATTTGAAGCTTGAGGAGCCGCAACAGGTACTTCAACGATTTCTGTTTTTATCACTTCTTTTTCCACGATTTTCTCGACTTCAACTTTCACTTCCACAATCTCAGTCTTTTCGGTGACGTTGCCCGAAGCCAATGATTGATCCATTTTCTTACGAGTAGCAGGGCTGATGTAGTTGGTTGCGTTCAGCTTGATGTTCATTGGTGATGCCTTTGCAGGTTCAGCAATGTCAGCTTGGTAAGGGTCAATGTTGTCTAGTGAAACACCTGCCACGCACAGTTGAACCGCAGCTAGGCGAAGCTGTTGGTCACTGTCGCCTTTAGGGCTTGGGTTAATGCTGATTGCGTAAAGTTCTTCGTTCTTATCAGCCAATGTTTTCTCAACCAGCTTTTGAAGAATGTTTTTCGGACCGAACTCAACGAATACACGAGCACCTGCTTCATACATCGCTTCAATTTGCTCGCTGAAACGAACCGATTGCAGCATGTGTTGCTTGAACGCTTTCTTAATAGCTTTCGCGTCTTTGCTGTGCAGTTTGCCCGTTGCGTTTGAGTAAAGCGGCAGCGTTGGAGCGCTAAATGAAGCTTTATCAATTGCAGCAGCAAACGGTTTTTGAGCGTGAGCAACAAGCGGCGTGTGGAAAGCACCAGATACTGGCAGAGCAATTGCTTTGAAGCCTTGTTCTGTTAGCGCTTGTGCTGCTTGTTGAACCGTCGCAGTTGGGCCTGCAATAACCAGCTGAGTCGGAGCGTTGTAGTTGGCAATACTCACGCCTTCGAATTGGCTAATGCAGCTTTCAACGGCTGGAAGCTTGTCTGCGTCTAGGATGACCGCAAACATAGTACCGCTGTCGCCTTGTTCAGGTGTCGCTGCCATCGCATCGCCACGAGCGAAAGCTAGCTGGTAGTAATCGTCTTGCGAGATAACACCCGATGCACATAGTGCACTTAACTCACCAAAGCTGTGGCCCGCGACCATGTCTGCTTTGAAGCCAGCTTGAGTCATGATGTCGAACTGACCCATAGACACAGTACCAATTGCACTTTGCGCATTGGCGGTGTTGGTTAGTACAGCTTCTTGAGCTTTGGTTGCTTCTGGTGTGAAAGTTGGAATTGGGAACAGAATTTGCGACAGAGCCGTTTTCTTGTGCTGACCAAATACTTGATCCGCTTGAGCAAGCTGTTGGCGCATCTCAGGGTAATGACAAGCAAGCTCGCGACCCATGTTTAGGTATTGCGACCCTTGACCTGCAAATAGCGCTGCCACTTTACCTGCGCCGTTTTCTGCAATCAGTGCCGACTCTCGGTAGCTAGTACCGTTTGGCATCTGCCAATGTGCTTTGGTTTGGCTCTCAAGCATAGAAACCGCTTGAGTCAGTTGCGCTTGAAGGTCTGCTTGGTCAGTAACGACTAAACCAAGACGTGCATGCTTAGCGTCAACTTCGCGTAGAGCGTGTTGCTCAGCAAGCGTTTCCAGTTTGAACGCAACATCTGTAGCTTGAGTTGAAACCTGCTTGAGCTCATTGATCAGTGCTTGGCGAGACTCTGCGCTGAACAACAGAGTTTGAGGTACTTGGCGCTGACGGTATTTGTCACCGCGAGCGTGTTCTGGTGTGTACTCTTCCAATACAACGTGGAAGTTAGTGCCACCAAAACCAAATGAGCTAATACCTGCACGGCGCGGTGTGCCGTCGATACGTTTCATCCAAGGACGCGTTTGTGTGTTTAGGTAGAACGGTGAGTTCTCGATATCTAACTTAGGATTCGGAGCTGATACGTTAATCGTTGGCGGCAGTACTTTGTGGTGCAGTGCTAATGCAGCTTTGATTAAACCTGCAGTCCCCGCAGTTGATTTGGTGTGACCTATTTGAGATTTCACAGAACCTAACGCAATGTGTTGCTTCTCTTCGTTGTTCTCACTGAATACTGAGTTTAAGCCACCAAATTCAGCAACATCACCCGCTGCAGTACCAGTACCGTGCGCTTCTAGTAAGCCAAGCGTGTGCGGTGCAAAACCTGCATCATCGTAAGCACGTTTCAGTGCTTTAGCTTGCCCTTCAGGGCGAGGCGCGTAAATACTCTTGAACTTACCATCCGACGAAGAACCCACACCTTTAATTACCGAGTAGATTCTGTCGCCGTCACGCTCAGCATCTTCAAGACGCTTAAGTGCAACCATGCCGATGCCTTCACCAATCATCATGCCTTTTGAGTCGATATCGAAAGGTTGAATGGTTTCATTGGTGGTGAATGCTGGGGTTTTAGAGAAGCTCATGTACATGGTTGGTGAGTTATCAGTACACACACCACCTGTGATCATCATTTCACTGCGGCCTTCAACCAGCTCGCTCAGTGCCATGCGCATAGCGGCTAGAGAACCTGCACAAGCAGCGTCTACTACACAATTGATACCACCAAGGTCAAAGCGGTTAGCGATACGACCTGAAATTACGTTACCCAATGAACCAGGGAATGAGTTCTCTTCCCAGTGGATGTATTGGTCTTGGAATTTTTTGATCAGCATTTCGCTGTCTTCGTCGTTGATACCACTGCTCTTGAATACTTTTTTCAAAACAGGGTATTGAAGACGAGCGTTAAGGCTTTGAGCGATCTTCTGACCACCACCAACACCCAGCGTGATACCGATCTTATCGCGGTCGTAGCCTTCAGGCAGCTTGGCATCTTCAAGTACTTCTTTTGCAACGATCAGAGAAAGCAGCTGTGACGTATCAGTCAGTTCTAGGATATTTGGCGGAAGGCCGAACTCCATTGGGTTGAAGTCCACTTCAGGGATGAAACCACCGCGCTTACAGTAAGACTTGTCTGGCGTAGTACGATCTGAATCGTAGTAATCTTCTGGACGCCAGTGCGTATCTGGCACTTCAGTAATTGCATCGATCTTTTCGCTAATAAGGTCCCAAAATTTATTCAGGTAACGAGAGTTTGCAAACATGCTCGCCATACCAACGATAGCCACAGGCATATCTTTAAGGCGTTTATTCAGTCGAGAATCGTCGACTGATTCCGGTGTATTTGTCTCGGGTTGGCTCATTATGAGTCTCCACTAGAAATCACAGAAAGTGATGTCGTGTTTTGAGGCTGCGCTTTTAAAGCTATAGAAAGAAAATCTGAAACAGATTTAGGGAAGCGCAGCTGAAAATTCAGGTTGCTGAGTGGCGGCAACCAGATAGAAATTAGGCTTTCGAAGTGCGTTGACTTACGAGAGTAGGGGAGGTGTTTCATGCGCGACGGTGGCATTCAAATGTTGAGGCGATGTCCATTAAAATCCTGTTCAAAGTCTGACTAAATGACAAGTCGGTATCCGCAAAGAAAACGTGTGAATTTGTTTAATGGTTGAGCAGGCTACCCGAGGTGAGTTGTCGATACAATGCTCCCAGAGGCCACTATGATCTGTTCAGACCAGATGAATTTGGCATGGTTTTGATTTTTGTATTTTTAATTTAATTAACTTATTGATAATTAATGGGTATGGGTTGTTTTTTAGTGTTTTTACTCTATATTTTGACTTGGTGAGATCTATGTCATATTTTTGTAAGTAACATTTAATGGATGCCTCTTGTCTAAGGCTAAGTGTGATCTGTGTTTTAATTTGTTATTATTTGAAAAATTAGTTTTAAGTCCGTATATGAAGGGTGTTTCCCTCCCGTATTCTCTAGGTTCCGCTTAAATCATAGATGAGTTAAATTTGTTCGATTTGGTTGTTCCAATCGTGTTTTGAAGAGTGGTTTATAGAAGTGAGTTCGAGTTAAATGAAAACTCCAGTTATTGATTTGTGGCTATGCTCTCTGAGTAATTTAAATGACCAACCAAACAAGGTATCGCAGCTCAAAAAGAGACTGACAGCCGATGAGATAACCAAAGTTGAGCGGTATCGAATGCCCTCATCTCAGACTCAAGCTTTGTATGTACGAAATTATCTGAGAGCGATCTTATCGCGCTACGCTTGTTTGTCGCCTGAAGAGTGGAGATTTGAATATGGTGAGAAAGGAAAGCCAAGCTTAATTGAGAAACAACAAATAGAAACCGGCCTGAATTTCAATATCAGTCATAGCAAAGAACATTTGTTAATCGCGGTTTGCCAGAAAGAAGGGAAGCAAGTTCAACTGGGTGTAGATATTGAACATGCAAGAAGCTCAACCAATATCGACTCAATCATGAAGCACTGTTTTTCAGATACAGAATTGACGGATTTACTTGAGCTCAGCAAAGAAGAACAGAGAGAGCGTTTTTTCGATCTGTGGGCATTGAAAGAGTCCTACATCAAAGCGACGGGCAAGGGTCTAGCGACATCGTTGCGAAGTTTTTCGTTCGATTTTTCTAACCTGACGGAACAAACACTGCCACTTCACGCTTCGGATTTTCAACCAAACTTGCAGGATGAAATTAGATTGCATGGTGGAATCCGTGTATATGCCGGAGTTGATTTGCGTGTTGCTGAACAAAGCGATATTTCAACAACATGGCAATGTAGCTTAGGGCGATTGGATGACCAGTACCGATTTGCTGTTACGCTTGGTGGAGTGAGTCTTCCAATGCAATTCGAGATGAAAGTTTTCCCTCCATCTCAATTGCTGGTTTAACGTCTGTTGTCCGAATGTCAGTGATCTCAGTTGAATCACTGACTAAAACTAGAATTAACTCGGCTGCCCAAGCATCGCTTTTAATACTTCAGCAGGCACTGGCTGGAGTTGTTTGTCTTTATCTAAACAGACCATTTCGATATCACCAATCACCGCGGGTTTGGTTGCATCTTTACGCCACACTTCCTGGCGCCATAGCGTTTTGTATTTGCCATCGAGTTCAAAAGAGGTTCGGATGTCGCAGATCTCAGCGAACTCAACCCCATCTTGAAAAGTCATGTTGGCTTTATATACCGCAAAACCTAATCCGTGTTCATTCCACAATGTTGCCAATTTATCGCTACCCAATACATGTTCGCGTGCACGCTCAAAGTACTTTAGAAAGTTAGGGTGATAAACCACACCTGAGTGATCGGTATCTTCATAGTAAATTTGTACTGGGTGATGGTAGATCTGGCTCATTGATATCAACTCTTATTAAGTAGCGTTGTAGTAAATCTGACTAAGTTGTGCAGCACTCTACAGGATAGGTTGAAATTACTTCAAGGCATCATCGGTAAAGTCGCTTTTGGTCAGACCTCATTCATTAGTGATACGTTGGTCAACTCCCACCCATTTACAAATATTCTATGTGTCATTTCCCACCCATTAATATTTACATCAGTTAGTCGATTAGAGCTTATCGATCTTAAGAAGCCTTATGGTTAAAGGCTTGTTAATGTTTTGTTTCAATGTGGCGCGCTAATTGCCTTAGTGAAAGCACGCAGTTCCCATTGATGGGCTGTTTTGTTTACTAAGGAGAATAATAATGTTTAAGCCTCTTACCCTGCTGTCTGTATCTGCTCTGGCACTCACTAGCTTCAATGCTGCCGCTAACTGTGATCCAGGTGAAATTGTGATTAAGTTCAGTCACGTAACTAATACTGATAAGCACCCGAAAGGCATTGCTGCTTCTTTACTAGAAGAGCGAGTAAACACGGAAATGAACGGAAAAGCTTGTATGCAAGTTTTCCCTAACTCAACGCTTTACGATGATAATAAGGTACTGGAAGCCCTGTTAAATGGTGATGTTCAAATGGCGGCGCCATCGCTGTCTAAATTTGAGAAGTTCACTAAGAAATACCGCATTTTTGACCTTCCTTTCCTATTTGAAGATGTAGAAGCCGTTGACCGTTTCCAAAACTCAGAGTCTGGTGAAAAGCTGAAGAATGCGATGAAGCGTCGTGGTCTACAAGGCCTTGCGTTTTGGCACAATGGTATGAAACAGATGTCGGCAAACAAACCTCTTATCAATCCTGAAGATGCGGAAGGTTTAAAATTCCGTGTTCAAGCTTCAGACGTGCTGGTTGCTCAGTTTGAACAACTGGGCGCTAACCCACAGAAGATGTCTTTCAAAGAAGTATACGGTGGCCTGCAAACTAAGGTTATCGATGGCCAAGAGAATACATGGTCAAACATCTACGGTAAGAAGTTCTTTGAAGTACAAGACGGCGTAACAGAAACTAACCACGGTATCCTTGATTACCTTGTAGTAACGTCGAACGACTTCTGGAAAGACCTACCTGAAGATGTACGTACGCAACTTGGCACTATCGTTCAAGAAGTCTCTGAGACGCGTAATGCTGAATCTTCAAAAGTTAACCTAGCGAACAAAAACAACATCATCGAAGCTGGTGGTGAGGTTCGTACTTTGACGCCTGAACAGCGTGAAGCATGGGTAACTGCACTTCAACCAGTATGGAAGAAGTTTGAAAAAGACATCGGTTCAGATCTTATCAATGCAGCGTTAGCTTCAAACCAATAACACCGCTAAGGAGTAGCGACCATGGTTCGCTACTCCTCATTAAAACAATTATAAGCGGAGTCAATTATGGATAATCCTCAAATGGAACAACCAAATTCTAACGAAGCAGCATTAGAGCCTTCTTTTTTTTCTAAAGTCGGAAAAGTTACTGATGTGATTGAAGAATCTTTGATTGCATTTTTCCTTGGCGCAATGACGCTACTTACCTTTGCCAATGTGGTATTTCGGTACGCATTCAACGACAACATTTTGTGGGCATTGGAACTGACGGTATTCATGTTTGCATGGATGGTGTTGGTCGGTGCTTCTTATGGTGTAAAAAAACATTTTCATATCGGCGTCGATGTCATTATTAACCTCGCGCCAGAAAAGCTAAGAAAGATCTACGCGCTGATCGCCGTGACTTGTTGTTTAGCCTTTTCAATCTTACTTCTTATCGGTTCTTGGAATTATTGGTACCCGTTCGCGACTGAACGTGCATGGTATGAAACCGACGATATTCCAATGCCTGAAATGCTGCAATTTATGGCTGATTGGCTTAACGAAGGCGAACGATATGAAAAACTGCCTCGCTTTATTCCTTACATGGCACTGCCGATTGGTATGGCGCTACTGACTTTCCGTTTTGCTCAAGTCGCGTTTCAAATCTTAACTGGAAAACTGGACCGCATGATTGCAGGACATGAAGCCGAAGAAGAGCTGGATGCACTTAAAGCTGACGTACTAGCGGGTTCTGACGAAGATGCGACAGCGGTATTGGACTCGAACACGTCAAATAAGACGAGCGAATCAAATACAAAATCTAACGGTAAGGAAGACTAATCATGGCAATGTTATTTCTATTTTTGATGGTAATTGCGTTCATGTTGGTTGGTGTACCAATCGCGATATCCTTGGGTTTATCTAGCATCCTATTTTTGCTGATGCACTCTGATGCTTCTCTGGCATCCGTTGCACAAACGTTGTTTAACGCATTTGCTGGCCATTACACATTATTAGCAATCCCATTCTTTATTTTGGCCTCTAGCTTCATGTCTACGGGTGGCGTTGCAAAGCGTATTATCCGTTTTGCTATTGCGATGGTGGGCTGGTTCCGCGGCGGTTTGGCGATGGCATCGGTTGTGGCATGTATGATGTTCGCTGCGCTGTCAGGTTCTTCACCGGCTACGGTAGTGGCGATCGGTAGTATTGTTATTGCGGGCATGATCAAAAACGGCTACTCAAAAGAGTTCGCGGCAGGGGTTATCTGTAACGCGGGTACGCTGGGTATCTTGATTCCACCATCAATCGTTATGGTGGTTTACGCAGCGGCGACGGATGTATCTGTAGGTCGTATGTTCTTAGGTGGAGTTATTCCTGGCCTATTGGCGGGTGTGATGTTGATGATTGCTATCTACATTGCAGCGCGTATTAAGAAGATTCCGGCACAGCCGTTTGTGGGCTGGGGTGAGATGTTCGCAGCAGCGAAAGACGCAAGTTGGGGCTTGCTGCTGATTGTTATCATTCTAGGTGGTATCTACGGCGGTATCTTTACTCCGACAGAAGCCGCGGCGGTCGCAGCGGTTTATGCGTTCTTCATTGCCAATTTTATCTACAAAGATATGGGGCCGTTTGCAGACAAAGAGAATAAGAAACCAGCCTTGGTAAAAATCGTTCAAACCTTCGTTCATAAAGACACCAAAGACACGCTTTATGATGCAGGTAAGCTGACTATCATGTTGCTGTTTATCATTGCCAACGCTTTGATTCTTAAACACGTGCTAACAGAAGAACGTATTCCTCAAATGATCACAGAGTCTATGCTTTCTGCAGGTTTAGGGCCGATTACCTTCTTGATCGTGGTGAACGTTCTGCTATTGATTGGTGGACAGTTCATGGAGCCGTCAGGCTTGCTGATCATTGTTGCTCCGCTAGTATTTCCTATTGCTATTGCACTCGGTATCGACCCAATTCACCTTGGTATCATGATGGTGGTGAACATGGAGATAGGGATGATAACGCCGCCTGTGGGGCTTAACTTGTTTGTGACCGCAGGGGTTGCGAAGATGTCGATGATGAACGTGGTCAAAGCAGCACTGCCTTGGGTGGGCGTAATGTTCTTGTTCCTAATCATCGTGACTTACGTGCCATGGGTTTCAACTTGGTTACCAACCACCTTGATGGGGCCGGAGATCATCACCAAGTAGCCAATTGGTTAGATAAATAATTTATCTAGTCAGCGCTCCTATCTTAGTAATGAGCAGCGATAGATGAAGAGTTAAACTTCTTCATCTATCGCTTTATGCTCTGTACGCCTCAATTTATGACGTAAGCGCCTGTCATAGCCTTTCCAGCGTGTCTTCTTCTTTCTTCTATCACGCCCTGATCGTCTTTCCACTTCATAATGGTCGTCGATCAAAACGGTCTCTACGATAATCGGAATGGAGGTTTTTTCATTCATATGCAACTTATTTTTCAGGTTTGCCATATGAATTATGGAAGAGGAAACTTCACTCTTCCACTTTCAATCCGTATTCACTTCAAGTTGCTACTGAGTTATTGAACATTGAGGTTATTTGAAGTTGTCTTTGTCGATTTGATAACGCTGCATTTTATCGTAAAGGGTTTTTCTTGCGACGTTTAATTGAGACATGGTGAGCTTGATACTCCCTTCGTTCTCAATCAACGCCCGTTCAATCGTTGATTTTTCAAATTCTGCGACTTGATCTATGAGGCTAACGTTACTGTTTGCTCCGTTCTCTGGTTGAGGTTCATCAACCAGTTGCGACAATTTACCTAGTAGAATAAAGCGTTCAGCAATGTTACGTAATTCACGCACATTTCCCGGCCAATCATGGGCTAGAAGCTCATGTAGCTGTTTTTGTGGAAGCGCAGGGGCTGTTTTCCCATAGCGAGCCGCAGCAACAAGCAAGAAGTGGTGGAACAGTGCAGGGATGTCTTCTTGGCGACTTCTTAGAGGCGGTAAATCCAAGGTGACGACATTGAGTCGGTAATAGAGATCTTGTCGAAAGGTCCCTTCTTCAGCCGCTTTCTTTAGGTCGACTTTGGTGGCGGCAATCACACGAATATCGAGAGGCACCAAGCTATTGGATCCAACTCTTTCAATGACGCGTTCTTGCAATACTCGCAATAGGCGAATTTGCGCCTGCATCGGCATGGATTCAATTTCATCTAAGAATAAGGTTCCGCCCTGAGCAAACTCGAATTTACCAACGCGTTTGCTTTCAGCGCCAGTAAACGCGCCTTTCTCATGACCATACAGTTCGCTTTCAATCAGGTTCTCAGGAACTGCACCGCAATTGACGGCGACAAAGTTGTGCTCTCGACGACTGCTCTGTTCATGCAGAGAGCGTGCGACCAACTCTTTGCCCGTGCCAGTTTCACCGAAGAGCAAAATATCAGCGTTGGTGTCAGCTACATGAGTGATGACCGAACGAAGCTCGGTCATCGATTGAGTATCACCAATGATTCTCGGACCAAGCGCTTGGCTGGCTTTGAGAGAGCGTTTTAGTTCGAGGTTTTCGAGGGTCAGTTGACGTTTTTCAATTGCTCGCTTGGTGGTTTCAATTAGACGTTCGTTGGCGAACGGCTTCTCAATGAAATCATAGGCGCCGTCTTGGATCGCTTGCACCGCCATGGAGATGTCACCATGGCCTGTGATCATGATGACCGGGAGTTCTTTATCTTTGTGCACTAGGGTATTGAGTAGATCATGCCCTGATATGCCCGGCAAGCAAATGTCAGTGATGATGACATGAGGGAGGCCATCCGCTTGGATAGCGAGCAAAGCGGATTCTGCATCTGGAAAGAATTCAGCATCGATATCAGCAAGTTCAAAACTCTGCGCGATGGCCATTCTTAAATCGGATTCATCATCAATGAAATAGACGTGACACATAGTTATTCCTTTAATCTTTTATTCTTATTATTGGTGAGCGTGTAATGGTTAGCTTAGCGACTAATCTGATTCTTTTGTTGGAACGATGGGTAACTCGATACTAAATCGAGCGCCGCCTTGTGGGCTGACTCCGGTTAACAGCTTTCCGTTAATTCCGCTGATTATTTGTTGAGAAATCGACAGCCCTAACCCAAGCCCATTCTTCTTCGTGGTATGGAAAGGTTCAAAAAAATCACCGTTCGACGGTGAAGAAAATCCCGGACCGTTGTCATCGATATGAATAAGCAGTGTACTCGTTGTGTCTGTGCTTGGTGGTCGTATCTCCAACAAGATAGACAATTGCTTATCGTCTTGTTGATCCATTGCTTGAATGGCATTGGTCAGCAAGTTAATGACGACTTGTTCCAGTTGAATGGCATTGGCGACCACACGAACATTAAAGGCATCGGGTAGCTCATTGATTTTAACCCTCTCGCTCTTGAGTTGAGGCTTCATTAGTTCTTTTGAGGAATGAAGAACCGGTAAAATTTGTAACGTGTGTAGCTCTTCTGCGGTCGATTTCTTGGCAAAGGAACGAAGTTGATGACTGATTTTTGCCATTCGATCGGTGAGCGCTGAGATCCGAGATAAGTTGTCATCAACACGGTCGGTCTTTTCTTTGGCGAGAAAAAGTCGGCCATTGTCTGCATAACTGCGAATCGCTGCCAATGGGTTATTCAGCTCATGACTGATGCTTGCGGACATCTGCCCCAGAACTGCCAATTTTGCGGCTTGTATGAGTTCATCTTGGGTTTGTCTGAGCACGCGCTCTGTTTCGATACGTTGCTTGATCTCTATATGTAGTTCAGAGGTTCTTTCGAGCACTTGAAATTCAAGTTTCTGGTTCGCTTCAGATTGCAACCTGTCGATTTGAGTACGCCTTTGCTGACGATGCGTATTGAGTTGTATTGCTAGATAAATAATTGCGAACACTAAGCTCAAGACTACAAGGTAGGCGATCAAATCCCACCAAACTAAGTGGGTAGGGGAAAAGACTCTGACGGTCAACCTAGGGTCGGATAAGAAGCGTGAAGAGGTAAAGAACTGCTCCTTTACCAATTGATGAGGCGACTTAATGCTACTGGTGGCGCTTTCTAAATCGCCAGAAAAATGCAGACTCTCGATGTTGGTATCTAGGTATTGTTGGCTTTCTTTAATGCGAGATCGTTGCTCTTCGTCCAAAGGCTGAAGGCTTTTGAACAACCATTCCGGGTTACTCGACATGAAAACAATCTGGTCTTTATCATCAGCGACAAAAAAACTCTGTTTGCCTTTCCAACTGGCTTCAATCAGAGAAAGATCCATCTTTACGACGATAACCCCAATAATTTCAGCGGCATAAGAGACAGGGTAAGAGTAATAGTAACCACGCTTTCCAGAGGTTGAACCTAATGCAAAGTATTGGTTTTCATGACCCAGAATGGCCTGTTGGAAATAGGGGCGAAAAGCAAAATTACGTCCAACAAAAGAGCGCTGTTGACTCCAGTTACTGGCTGCAATTGTGGTGCCGATGCTGTCGAGTAAATATGTGTCTGATGCTTGAATCACTGTGTTTACATGGCGTAGGTAGCGATTCGTGAGTTCAATTTGCGCAGAATTACTGGGTGAATGCAGGGCATCAATCAACTCTTTGTCTTTTGATAATAGCTCTGGAATGTGCGCGAATTTGTCGAGTTGGCTCGAAATATGAACCGAAAAACGGTCGAGTTTGGATTGATGATCATTTAACAAACTTTGATGGCTGGTGTTCCATACCCAGTGGCCACCGACAATCATCAACAAGCTATAAGTGATCAATAGTAAAACAGGCACTCTTAGAGCTTGAAACATGGTGGATCTCCGCTAAATCTGGGCAAAATCAACAAGCCTGCATTCTCTGGTTCATGACCGTAAATAATGGTTATTTTTACCGAAATTTAAGAGTTAGCAGCTCAGAATAGGTTAAGGCCTTGTAATGGAGATTGTTGAAAAAGTTATCGACTCTGAGGGGTAAAACAAGAGCAAGATCTCTTTTTAAGGTTTTTAGCAAAAAAAGCCCTCCATTCCCTTGAAAAAGTCGCTATTGTCCCCATTTCTGATGTGCTAAGTGATGATTTGATCGTTTTTGTATCATTTAGTTGGACGAATTTAGAGCATTCATCACCAACCAGAGGTGAACGGCTCGACAGAGATTAAACAGATCGCTAGAATGTCGCGTCTAAAATTTCTGTCCTGAGGCTAATCGGAGATACCTTTCTTGTTTCTGAAAACAAGCTTTATTGCGTTTTAATCGACGCGTGAAGAACGAAGATATCGCTGATTAGTCTGGTGTTTGGTTGAATAATCAATTCAGACATCAATGCTCAATTTTAAATTAGGTGTTCGGATAGAGCACTACACAAGGATGCAGCCAACAACGTCGGCTTTGAATAAAAGCTAAGTTACGGCTCATATGCTCAGATTACTGAGCCAGTTTTGAGGTTTATATAATGCAAGTTACTGTTGAAACGCTAGAAGGCCTAGAGCGCCGTCTTAATATTACTGTTCCTGCTGCTAACATCGAAGATGCAGTTACAGCTGAACTACGCAACATCGCGAAAAACCGTCGTTTCGATGGTTTCCGTAAAGGCAAAGTGCCAATGAAGATGGTTGCTAAAATGTACGGCCAAGCAGTACGTCAAGACGTGATGGGCGAAGTAATGCAACGTCACTTCATCGAAGCGATCGTTAAAGAGAAAATCAACCCAGCTGGCGCACCTACTTTCGCACCAGTTGAAAACAACGAAGGCGCTGACCTAGTATTCCACGCAACTTTTGAAGTTTACCCAGAAGTTGAGCTGAAAGGTCTAGAAAACATCACTGTTGAGAAACCAGCAGTAGAAGTTAAAGAAGCTGACGTTGAAGAGATGATCGAAACTCTACGTAAGCAACAAGCAACTTGGACTGAAGTTGAAACTGCAGCTGACGCTGGTTCTCGTGCAACTATCGACTTCGTTGGTTCTATCGACGGTGAAGAGTTCGAAGGCGGCAAAGCTGAGAACTTCCCACTAGAGATGGGTGCTGGTCGCATGATCCCTGGTTTTGAAGACGGTATCGTTGGTAAAACAACAGGTATGGAATTTGAAATCGAAGTAAACTTCCCAGAAGATTACCACGCAGAAAACCTAAAAGGTAAAGCTGCTAAGTTCGCAATCAAGATCAACAAAGTTGAAGCTCGTGAACTTCCAGAACTAAACGAAGAATTCGTTTCTAAGTTTGGCGCTGCTGACGGTGTTGAAGGTCTTAAAGCTGAAGTTCGTAAGAACATGGAGCGTGAGCTTAAGCAAGCTGTTAAGAACCGCATCAAAGAGCAAGCAATCGACGGTCTAGTTAACGAAAACAACATCGACGTACCTTCTGCTCTTATCGATCAAGAGATCGGTGTTCTTCGTCAACAAGCTGCTCAACGTTTTGGTGGCAACACTGAAGCTGCTGACCAACTTCCACGTGAGCTGTTCGAAGAGCAAGCTAAACGTCGCGTAGTTGTAGGTCTTCTTCTTGGTGAAGTAATCAAGACTGAAGAACTAAAAGCTGATGACGAAAAAGTTAAAGCTATCATCCAAGAGATGGCTACAGCATACGAAGATCCAACTGAAGTTATTGCTTACTACGAGCAAAACGAGCAAATGATGAACAACATGCGCAATGTTGCTCTAGAAGAGCAAGCTATTGATGCAATCATCGCTAAAGCTCAAGTTTCTGATAAAGAAGTTAGCTTCAACGAGCTAATGAATCAGCAACCTGCTTAATATAGTAATATCTGACGTAGAAGGTTGACGTACGGTCAACAATTCTGCTAACAATGGTCCGTATGATTTAATCATTCGGGCCATTTATTTTAGGGACATAAGAATATGAGCTACCAAGAAAAAAATACAATGCCATCGATTATGGACGCACTAGTTCCTATGGTGGTTGAACAGACTTCCCGTGGTGAACGTTCTTACGATATTTATTCTCGTCTATTAAAAGAACGTATCATTTTCTTAACAGGTCAAGTGGAAGACCACATGGCAAATCTTGTCGTGGCTCAACTGCTTTTCTTGGAATCAGAAAACCCAGACAAAGATATCTATCTTTACATCAACTCACCTGGCGGTAGCGTAACAGCAGGCATGTCTATCTACGACACAATGCAGTTCATCAAGCCAAACGTGAGCACAGTATGTATGGGTCAAGCTTGCTCTATGGGTGCATTCTTACTAGCGGGTGGTACTCCAGGTAAGCGTCACGTGCTTCCAAACTCACGTGTAATGATTCACCAGCCACTTGGCGGCTTCCAAGGCCAAGCGTCTGATATTCAAATTCACGCGCAAGAGATCCTAACGATCAAGCAAAAGCTAAACAAACTATTGGCAGAGCATACAGGTCAGCCTCTAGAAGTTGTTGAGCGTGATACAGATCGTGACAATTTCATGTCTGCTGATCAAGCAGTAGAATACGGCTTAGTGGATTCAGTTCTTAATCACCGCGGTCAATAATTGTACGGCAATTGTTTAACGCAAAGTGATTCAAATTGATATACACTCAAGCATAGAGAGTAAAGGCTAAGAGGTTAGCGAATGACAGATAAAAGCAAAGAGGGTGGTAGCGGTAAACTGCTTTACTGCTCTTTCTGTGGCAAAAGCCAACACGAAGTTCGCAAGTTAATCGCAGGTCCTTCTGTTTACATTTGTGATGAATGTGTCGATCTTTGTAACGACATTATTCGTGAAGAAATTAAAGATGTTCTTCCTAAGAAAGAATCGGAATCGCTGCCAACGCCGCGTGAGATTCGTGAGCATCTTGACGACTATGTAATCGGTCAAGAATACGCGAAAAAAGTGCTAGCAGTTGCGGTATACAACCACTACAAGCGTTTGCGTAATGGTGACACGACAGCTGAAGGCGTAGAGTTAGGTAAGAGTAACATTCTTCTTATCGGTCCTACTGGTAGTGGTAAAACGCTACTGGCTGAAACACTGGCTCGTTTCCTAGACGTTCCATTCACAATGGCAGATGCAACAACACTGACCGAAGCTGGTTACGTGGGCGAAGATGTTGAAAACATCATCCAGAAGTTGCTTCAAAAATGTGATTATGACGTAGCGAAAGCGGAACGTGGCATTGTTTACATCGATGAAATCGATAAGATTTCTCGTAAAGCTGAAAACCCATCAATCACGCGCGACGTGTCTGGTGAAGGTGTACAGCAAGCTCTGCTAAAACTTGTTGAAGGTACAATTGCTTCAGTTCCACCTCAAGGTGGCCGTAAGCATCCACAGCAAGAGTTCTTGCAAGTGGACACGTCTAAGATCCTATTTATTTGTGGCGGAGCGTTCTCTGGCCTAGATAAAGTGATTGAACAACGTGTAGAAAAAGGTTCGAGCATTGGTTTTGGCGCAGAAGTGCGTTCAAAAGACGAAGCAAAAACTGTGGGTGAATTGTTCACTCAAGTTGAACCTGAAGATCTCGTGAAGTACGGTCTAATTCCGGAATTCATTGGTCGTCTACCCGTGACGACGACATTGACAGAACTTGACGAAGAAGCTCTAGTTCAAATTCTTTGTGAACCGAAGAATGCGCTTACTAAGCAGTACGCAGCATTATTTGAAATCGAAGATACTGAATTAGAATTCCGCGAAGATGCCCTACGTGCAATTGCGAAGAAAGCAATGGAACGTAAAACGGGTGCTCGTGGTCTGCGTTCTATCTTAGAGGGTGTTCTACTAGAAACTATGTACGAACTGCCATCTTCGACAGATGTAAGCAAGGTTGTGATTGATGAGTCGGTAATTAATGGTGAGTCAGAACCACTATTGATTTACAGCAACTCAGATAACCAAGCCGCGGTTGCAGAGTAGGTCTTTTTTAGACAAGTCACTCAAATTGAAAAAGGAGGTAAGCAATTACCTCCTTTTTTTTATTCTTCCATTGAATCCAGTCGTTTAAGCCCCATATACTGCTTTATAAGTTAAAGCGGAAGAGAGAAATATATGAACTTGGAACGTTCCGAGCGTATCGAAATCCCCGTGCTACCTCTACGTGATGTAGTGGTTTACCCACACATGGTTATTCCATTGTTTGTCGGTCGTGAAAAATCGATTACTTGCCTTGAATCGGCAATGGAAGCTAACAAACAAGTACTACTTGTAGCGCAGAAAGAAGCGGACACTGATGAGCCTTCAATCGAAGACCTATTTAATGTAGGTACCGTTGCTACCATTCTTCAGTTACTTAAGCTCCCTGACGGTACTGTAAAAGTACTTGTTGAAGGTCAGCAGCGTGCAAAAATTCACAAATTTAAAGAAAGTGAATTTTTCCTAGCGGATGCCGAATACCTTGTAACCTCAGAACTTGACGAAAAAGAACAAGAAGTGGTTGTTCGCAGCGCGATCAATCAATTCGAAGGCTTTATTAAGCTAAACAAAAAAATTCCACCAGAAGTTCTCACTTCTCTGAACGGTATTGATGAGGCTGCACGCCTAGCCGATACGATTGCAGCGCACATGCCACTTAAATTGGTAGATAAGCAGCACGTTCTAGAAATTGCAGATGTGACTGAACGTCTGGAATTCTTAATGGGCCAAATGGAGTCAGAAATTGACATCCTACAAGTTGAAAAACGCATTCGTGGCCGCGTTAAGAAGCAGATGGAGAAATCTCAGCGTGAGTACTACCTGAATGAGCAAATGAAAGCGATTCAGAAAGAACTGGGCGAGATGGATGACGCACCTGATGAATTCGAGACTCTGAAGAAGAAGATCGAAGACTCAAAAATGCCTCAAGAAGCTCGTGAAAAAACCGAGCAAGAACTGCAAAAACTGAAAATGATGTCGCCAATGTCTGCTGAAGCAACAGTAGTACGTAGCTATATCGATTGGATGGTTGGTGTTCCTTGGGCTAAGCGTTCAAAAGTTAAGAAGAATTTAGCGAAAGCGGAAGAGGTCTTGAATGAAGACCACTACGGCTTAGAGCGTGTTAAAGAACGTATCCTTGAATACTTGGCAGTACAAAACCGAATTAACAAGCTAAAAGGTCCAATCCTTTGTCTTGTTGGTCCTCCTGGTGTAGGTAAAACCTCACTAGGTCGCTCGATTGCCGCTGCAACGGGCCGTAAGTACACTCGTATGGCTCTAGGTGGCGTACGTGACGAAGCGGAAATCCGCGGTCACCGTCGTACTTACATCGGTTCACTTCCGGGTAAGCTGATCCAGAAGATGTCTAAAGTTGGTGTTAAGAACCCACTGTTCCTATTAGATGAAATCGATAAGATGTCATCTGATATGCGTGGCGACCCATCTTCAGCGCTTCTAGAAGTGTTAGATCCAGAGCAAAACGTTGCATTCAACGATCACTATTTAGAAGTAGATTACGATCTGTCAGATGTGATGTTTGTTGCAACATCTAACTCAATGGACATTCCTGGCCCGCTATTGGACCGTATGGAAGTGATTCGTCTGTCGGGTTACACAGAAGATGAAAAGCTGAACATCGCTAAGAGTCACTTACTGGACAAGCAAGTTCAACGTAACGGTCTTAAGCCTCACGAGATTAATATCGAAGATTCAGCAATCGTTGGCATTATTCGTTACTACACGCGTGAAGCGGGTGTGCGTAACCTAGAGCGTGAAATCTCTAAGATCTGCCGTAAAGCAGTTAAGAATATCCTGCTAGACAGCAGCCTTAAGTCTGTAACGGTTAACATTGATAACCTGAAAGAGTACTTGGGTGTTCAACGTCATGACTTCGGCAAGGCGGATGAGAGCAACCGTATCGGTCAAGTGACTGGTTTAGCGTGGACTCAAGTTGGCGGTGACCTACTGACTATCGAAACTGAATCTATGCCAGGTAAAGGTAAGCTAACGCAAACCGGTTCTCTTGGCGATGTGATGAAAGAATCGATTCAAGCGGCAATGACTGTGGTTCGTTCTCGTGCGGAAAATCTGGGTATTAATTCAGATTTCTACGAGAAGCGTGATATTCACGTTCACGTACCTGAAGGTGCAACACCAAAAGATGGCCCAAGTGCGGGTATCGCAATGTGTACTGCACTTGTTTCTAGCTTAACGGGTAACCCTGTGAAAGCTGAGGTGGGTATGACAGGTGAAATTACCCTACGAGGTGAAGTTTTACCTATCGGTGGCTTGAAAGAAAAACTGCTTGCTGCACACCGTGGTGGCATCAAAACGGTCTTGATTCCAAAAGACAATGAGCGTGATTTGGAAGAGATTCCAGACAATGTTATTGCTGACTTACAAGTGATCCCAGTCCAGTGGATTGATGAAGTACTTAAAGTCGCGCTAGAACGAGATCCGTCAGGGGTCGAGTTTGACGTGAAAAAATAGTGATGCGTAGCAAAAACTAGTAAAGAATTACGCTGATAGGCCCGAAAAGGCTTGTCAGCGTTTTTTTTGGACGCTAAGTTATTCCACTAAAGCGGCAATCCCTTTTGTAATAAGGCTTGCGGCTAAATTAAAACCAAAAATGGAACGTACAGTCATCGAGAAGTAGTCACAGATGACACATAGGGGAAAAACAGTGAATAAAACACAACTAGTAGAATCAATCGCAGAAAACGCAGACATCTCTAAAGCTTCAGCTGGCCGCGCTCTAGACGCTTTCATCGAAGCAGTTGGCACAACGCTACAATCAGGTGACCAAGTGGCACTTGTAGGCTTTGGTACTTTCAGTGTTCGTACTCGTGCTGCTCGTACAGGTCGTAACCCAAAAACTGGTGAAGAGATCCAAATCGCAGAAGCTAAAGTACCTGGCTTCAAAGCGGGTAAAGCACTTAAAGACGCATGTAACTAATTTTTGTTGCTGAAACCTCGAACTTTACGAGGGGAAGGCAGTAATATGCGTTTACTGTTTGAAAAATGATGTTTCATTCTTAGACAGTATATGTGCAAAGCACATTGAACTTATTTAAATTATGCGCATCCTACTGATGCGCATTTCTTTTTCTGATAATATCGCGTGAATAGATTTTTATTTTGAAGCCAATGCTTCATATCCGGAGAGCACTTAAATTATGATGGATCGATTACGCGAAGGCGTGAATAGCATCGCGGTAAAAATTATCCTTGGGTTGATTATCCTGTCATTCGTATTCGCAGGTGTAGGCAGCTACATCACCGGTGGCGGTAACAACGCAGCAGCTAAAGTTGGCAATACAGAAATCGCTCGTGGTGAGTTCGAACAGGCTTACCAAAACGAACGTAATCGCATGCAGTCTCAACTAGGCGATTACTTTGATCAAATGCTTGCAGACCCTGCATACGTAGAGTCTTTCCGTAAATCAGTTCTTGATCGCATGATCAATGACGTTCTACTTGAGCAGCAAGCTGAGTCTTTAGGTCTACGAATCAGTGACACTCAAATCCGTACCATGATTCTAGAAATGCCTCAATTCCAAACGGCTGGTCAATTCGACCAAGAAGTTTACCAATCGGCATTACGTCGTGCAGGTTTCAGCGCGGAAAGCTTCGCTGAATACATGCGTCGTGATCTAATGCGCAACCAGCTTGTTACTGCCCTACAAGGCAGCGAATTCGTTCTTCAAGGTGAGATCGATACGCAAAGCAAGCTTATTGCTCAAACTCGTGACATTCGCACAGTGACATTGTCTGTTGCTGACCTAGCGAAAGATATCGAGTTAACTGACGAACAGATCGAACAGTACTACCAAGAGAACCCAGCAGCTTACACTCGCCCAGAGCAAGCTAAGGTGTCTTACATCGAGCTTTCTGCTGAAGCACTTAAGTCTCAGCTTGAAGTAAGCGATGAAGAAGCTCAGAAATACTACCAAGAGCACCTAGACAAGTACTCAACTGAAGAGCAACGCAAAGTTAGCCACATTTTGGTTGAAGGCGATGACGAAGCGAAAGCCCAGTCTATCCTAGACGAGCTAAATGCAGGCGCTGATTTTGCTACGCTAGCGGAAGAGAAATCTGACGACTTCGGTAGTGCAGACGTTGGCGGTGACCTAGGTTGGATTGAACGTGATGTTATGGACCCAGCATTCGAAGACGCGGCTTTCGCTCTTGAGAATATTGGCGATACTACTGGCCTAGTGAAATCTGATTTCGGCTACCACATCATCAAGCTAGACGAACTAAAAGCATCTCAAGCTCAGCCTTACGCTGAAGTAGCGGCAGAGATTAAGACAGAGCTTCTAGACCAACATGCAGTTGATCAGTTCTACGAGCAACAAACTGAACTTGAAAAAGTAGCGTTTGAATTCCCAGATTCTCTAGACGATTCTGCAGAAGCTATCAATGCGAAAATTACGACGACTGATTTCATCTCTCAAGCTGATGCTCCAGAAGTTCTGATGACGCCTGCAGTAATGCAAGCCATCTTGAGCCCTGAAGTGAAAGAAGACGGTCTGAACTCTGAAGTTATTGAAGTTGCACCTGAGCACGTGATTGTTGTTCGTGTAGAAGAGACTCGTGATGAAACAGTTCTTCCTCTAGCTGAAGTGAAAGATCAAGTTGTCGCTGCACTGTCTGCGGTACAAGCAGAGCAACAAGCGGTTGAGCTTGGTGTATCTCTTGTTAACGAACTTAAACAAGGCAACGAAGCGGTACTTTCAGACAACAACCTTGAGTTCACTGAACTTGAAACGATTGACCGTAACTCTCCACTTGCGCCTTCTGTGTTCGCACTATCGAAACCAGAAGAAGGCCAAGCAGTATTTGGTCAATCTAAAGACCAAGACGGTAACATCGTAGTTGTTGAGCTTTCTAAAGTGACGGCTGAAATCAACCCAGCTTACAGCACTCAAATCGGTGCTCAGTTAGAGCGTGTTGGTAACCAACAAGATCTAACTAACGTATTAAACGTACTACGTAAAAATGCAGACGTTGAATACTACATCGTTGGTCAAGCTCAATAAGCTTTGAATTTACTCGGTGGTCTTCTGCTGAGTAATGCAACTTGAGAGTAGTGCAGCAACTCGGTTTGCGAGCCAATCAACAAGTTGATGAAAATTAGATGTATAACAAAGCGGGTCACTTCGGTGACCCGCTTTATTTTTATCTGGGGTTTGTGTTATCTGCAGCGGTAAATGCATAAGTTACCTTTTTTGTACAAAGGAACGGTTTATGCGCGCGATATATTCAACACTACTTCTTTCATTTCTTATTACCCTGAGCTCCGCAGTGTTTGCTGATAGCCCGACTAAAGCTGAGCTATACGATGGCATTGAGATCACGGTAAACATCAACACAGCGACAGCAGAAGAGCTATCAGCCTTATTAGTGGGTGTGGGCGATAAGAAAGCAAAAGAAATCGTTGATTACAGAGAGAAGAACGGTGAGTTTGCCACTGCTGACAGTTTGGTGAACGTGAAAGGAATAGGTGAGGCCACGGTCGAAAAGAACCGCGAGAGAATTCAGCTTTGATTCGTTCTTTTATTCGTTAGAAATACAACAACAGCCATAAAGCCCCCAGCCAGTGCACCTGCTAGGTGGGCTTCAATGGCGACACGAGCATTAATCAGTTCGCCAGTCGTGCTAGAAGGGCCAACAAACTGCTCCCACGCTATCTTAGCGATTAATCCTAACACCAACAGCCAACTAGAATTCCTGCCGTTTAACGCCTCTCTGAGCGCGAATAAACCAAACAGCCCATGCAAAGTCCCCGACAAACCGACATAGATTTGAATACTCGAAAATAACAGAGCGCCCCCTGTAACTAAACTAATGAAAAGCAATGTGCTGATCAGTTGTTTTTTATTGGGTTGGAACAGATAACTGATGATCCATAAGCCGGCTAAATTCATCAGAAGGTGCGAGTAGTTGGTATGTGAAAAATTTCCTGTTAGGATTCGCCACCATTGCCCATCGGCAATCGCATTGTTATCCCAAACGACCCAAGCTTGTATTGGCTCAAATTGGAATAAGACGCATAAAAGTGAAGTGAAAATTAAAACAGGGTACACATTAAATCCATGTCTCGTTATTGCCGCCAATGCAGCAAGGCTTTGAAAGCTTGTATATGTCAGTGGGTTATGCCACTAGAATCGAACGTTGAGCTTATCATTCTTCAGCACCCATCAGAAGAGCATCGCCCAATGGGAACTGCGCGTATTCTGTCTTTATCTCTAAAAAACAGCGTGACGCTTGTGGGTGAAGACTTTTCAGAGAATACACAACTTAATGAGTTGCTGGCTGATGAGCAATATCAGCATGTGATTTTATACCCAAGTGAGCATTCTGTTTCGGTTGAGTCCGCCACGTGCCCAAGTAAGAAGTTACGTGTGATCTTATTGGATGGCACGTGGAAGAAGGCATTCAAGATGTGGCAGGTATCGAGTAACTTGCATGCGTTGAACACGGTTCATTTGCCGAAAGACCTCAAGGGCAACTATCGAATTCGCAAAGCGCCCAGCGAAAACAGCCTTTCTACCGTTGAAGCTGGTTATCATTTGCTTAGCTTGTTAGAGAGCGACCGAGATTTCAGTCCGCTGCTAACGGCATTTGACCAAATGATTCAGTTTCAAATCAATCAAATGCCCCCAGGTGTGTTTGAGAAAAATTACTTAGATTAAGATTAAGCCGTTTCACTAGAACGAGTCATAAATTAAAACTCGGTATGAGCCGAGAACAATTGCTGGTGCATTTTCTGCGCAAGATCATCGGTCATTGATGAGATGTAATCGGCTATCACGCGCATCTTTCTCGATTCATCTTCATGCAGCAGCCATTGCTTCTTGATTGGCAGTGGCAACAAACGTTCAGGATCTGCACTGAATGCTTCAAACATGTCCATGATGATCTGCTGCCCCTTATATTCGATCACTTGAACCTGTGGAACTTGGATTACAAACTCGCTGACAAAGCGCTTAAGCCTATCCAACGTGCCATCCATACTCGGCTCAAGAAAAGCGTTATAAGCCAGCAGTACGTTCTCAAATTCTGTATCAACGGGCTTGATAGAGATACTAGTGAGTAGCGCGTTGACTATCCCACCTATCGCATCTTTTCTACGATATTGCTCTCCCGAAAAAAGCATTTCAGTAATTGAATCTAAATGCTCACAAATCCAAGGGTCAGCCATCTCTTTGAGTTGAGGGTAAGCTGACTCGGTCCATTGTGCTTTAGTGACCGATCCAAGCACAATTGCATCTTCCAAATCATGCACGCCGTAAGCGATGTCATCAGCCAGTTCCATAATCGAACAGTCGAGTGATTTGTATTTGGTTTTGTTGTGTTCAAGTGGTTCGGTATGCGACTTTCGCTTCTGCTTCAGACGTTGTTGGTCGTTGTCTGAAAGTGGCTCAAGCACCCAGTTGAACAACTCTTCATCATGATCGTATATGCCCTTTGCTGGCATCCAATCCTTCGCACGCAGTTGTCTTTGGTGCTTAACGGGTTGATGTTGAGATTGGGAGTGAACCTCGCTCAGTAGCGATGGGTATTTGATCAAACCTAGTAGGGTGCGTCTTGATAGGTTCATTCCATGATGCTCAGTATAGGGTTCTAGCTGAGTCACTATTCGGAAGGTCTGAGCATTACCTTCAAAACCACCATGATCGCGCATCATATAGTTCAACGCGACTTCACCACCGTGTCCATAAGGTGGGTGGCCAATGTCGTGAGCCAGACATAATGAATCGATCAAACTGTCTGAAGGCAACAATTCACGAAACTCAGGCTGTTTTTTCTTTAGCTGAGCGACAATCCCCGTACCAAGTTGAGCAGCTTCTAGTGAGTGCGTTAAGCGGGTACGGTGAAAATCATTCACTGTGGTGCCATGCACTTGCGTCTTCGCTTGTAAACGACGGAATGCAGCGGAGTGAAGCACGCGAGCACGATCGCGTTGATATGGGCTACGGTGATCGTCTCTTCTGATCTTATGCTCATCGTTGTTTCGATCTTGCCATTCTTGCTCGAGTACAAATGGTGGTTCGATTGGAGAAGTCAAAATAGCACCTATCAAATTGATTTTATTTAGATAATTACACTCAACTTATACCTAGCTAGCTGATTTCGTCTAGTGATAATTCGAAACTGGGTGCAAATGTCGTCAGAAAGTAATCCATCTCCGGACTTTTGCGTTGTGATAGCGTTTCTTCAAGCCTGCGTTTGGCCTGTTCGTATTCGTGGTTTCCGGCGCTGAGTTCTTCCAAGCATTTGAGGTAAGCACAGATAGTATCAGCTTGTTTGACGATGCTTTGTTCTTCTTTGTTTGCCGTACCAGATATTAAAAAAGGGGCGAAATCTTCTTGAAACTCTTCCGGCAACATAGAGAGTAACCTTTGTTCTGCTGCAGCCTCGATTTTCTTATACTCCAGAGCAATGTCTGGGTTGTAATATTTGACGGGTGTAGGCAGGTCACCAGTGAGTACCTCGCTGGTATCGTGGTACATGCCAAGCAGAGCAATGTGCTCGGGGTTGAGCTGACCATCAAACTTCTTATTTTTAATCAATGCCAAGGCATGTGCGACGAAAGCCACTTGCAGGCTGTGTTCTGAAATGTTCTCGCTTGAGATTGAACGCATCAGCGGCCAGCGCTGGATGAGTTTCATGCGTGCTAAATGGGCAAAGAAATGGCTTTGTTTCATAAGAGTCCTTTCTAAACAATGATCCACTCGTACTGGTGTTCAATACAGAGATACGAGACAGCGGATACAAAAAAGGCTCCCAAACAGGAGCCTTTTAAGCATAGAAGTGATTGATTACAAGTTAAAGTCTTTTAAAACAGCAAATTGTAGTCATAACTCTTTGTGTCAATTAAGCCTCGGTGAGATCGTCTTGACTGTAAGTCTGCAAGAAGCGCTCAAGACGGCCAATGGCAACTTCAAGGTCTTCAATGTGCGGCAGAGTTACGATGCGGAAGTGATCCGGTTTCGGCCAGTTGAAGCCAGTACCTTGAACCAATAGCACCTTCTCTTGCTTAAGGAAGTCGAGCACAAACTTCTGATCGTCTTTGATGTTGTACATGTTGGTGTCAATCTTAGGGAACAGATACATAGCGCCCTTAGGTTTCACACAAGAGACACCTGGAATTTTGTTGATCAGTTCCCATGCACGGTCACGTTGCTCAAGTAAGCGACCGCCAGGCAGCAACAGTTCGTTGATACTTTGATAGCCACCCAGTGCAGTTTGGATTGCATGCTGCATAGGTACGTTGGCACACAAACGCATTGAGGCGAGCATCTCTAATCCTTCGACATAGCCTTTCGCGATATGTTTTGGACCGGTTAAGAACATCCAACCACCACGGAAACCACATACACGGTAAGCCTTAGACAGGCCGTTGAATGTCACCATGAGTACATCTTCAGCTAGCGTTGCGATCGAAGTGTGTACTGCGCCATCGTAAAGTACCTTATCGTAGATCTCATCGGCAAAAATGATCAGATCATTTTCACGAGCGATATCAACCACTTTAAGTAGGAAGTCGCGACTATAAACGGCGCCCGTTGGGTTGTTTGGGTTGATCAGTACAATGCCGCGCGTCTTTGGCGAAATCTTCGCGCGCATGTCGTCTAGATCTGGATACCAATCAGCATCTTCATCACACATGTAGTGAACAGGTGTGCCGCCAGAAAGCGCAACAGACGCTGTCCACAGTGGGTAGTCTGGAGCGGGAACTAAGATTTCATCACCATTATCCAGTAGCGCCTGCATAGACATAACGATAAGCTCTGATGCGCCGTTGCCAATGTAAACGTCTTCTACATCAAGGTTACGTAGGCCTTTTTTCTGGTAGTGCTGAACAACCGCTTTGCGGGCTGAATAGATGCCTTTTGAGTCGCAGTAACCTTGAGATGTCGGTAGGTTACGGATTACGTCAACAAGGATTTCATCAGGGGCGTCAAAACCAAATGGGGCGGGGTTACCGATATTAAGCTTCAGTATTTTATGCCCTTCTTCTTCCATGCGCTTAGCATGTTTGAGTACAGGCCCCCTGATTTCGTAGCATACGCTGTTGAGTTTTGACGACATCCCGATATTTTGCATTGCCGATTTCCTGAAATTAATTTAAATACTTTATTAAAGTACCGCAAAATGGGGTTTGATAGAATAAAAATCTGATGAATGTCGCATTTCAGTGTCACGTTTGGTCTTTTTGTTGTCACTCTTTTCTAAATCTTAATTAATCGCTTTCTTTGTTATTAGCTAAGATGAATAAAGAGGCTGGATTGCTTAAAATCACAGGAATGTTCAAAAGATATAGTACATTCTTGATCTAAGTGGGTGCTGCCCATAAAGTATCAAACTAATATAATAATAATTTAGATGTGAACGAGGTCGATTTGTCACATTTCCAGCAAACTATCTCCGCTTTGATTGAGCGAGTACAAAATGCCCAAGCAAGTGAAGTTCGTTGTGTTGAAGTTCTAACGCAAAAACCATCGTTTGCATTTATAGAATGGCTTCATGCTCAACCGCTCTTTCCAAAGTTCTACTGGCAGTCACGCGACACTCGTGAAGAAGTGGTCGCGCTCGGTCAATTGCACACTTTCTCCGATCCTGCTCCCGCGTATGCCATTCTTGGTGAAGACCAGCGAATTTGGGGTGGACGTTCATTTGATGGACATACCGCAAAGAACCGTCGTTGCATGGAATCATTTTTTTTCCTTCCTCAGGTTGAATTAATTCGCTTTGACGACACTTGGTCGCTAGCGGTTAATTTGTCTCCTGATCGCGTTGCTTCCATTAATGCTTTGAATAAGCTTTCTGTAGAAGCAGCGATATTGGCCCCTTTGTCGGCGCACATTGAGCAGATTAACCACATTCCAGAACGAGAACAGTGGGGCAATCTGGTCGATAAAGTGCTTCAGGGCATCAGCGATGAAGAATATAAGAAAGTCGTATTAGCTCGTAGAACCACATTGCAATTGGATGCGCCAATCTGTGCGGCTCAGTTACTTAAGGCCAGCTACCTGCAAAACCATCACAGCTTTCACTTTATGTTGGTATTGGATTCCAAACACAGCTTTATCGGCTCAACGCCAGAGCGTTTGTACAGTCGATATGGCACAGAGCTTGATACTGAAGCGCTGGCAGGAACCATTGGTCGTGGAGAAAACGCGACAGAAGATATGGAGTTAGCCAACTGGCTTTCTCAAGACAGTAAAAACCTCAATGAAAACCAATATGTGGTTGACGATATCATTGAGCGTCTCACTCCTCATTCTCAAACGGTACACGTTGAAAAAGAGGCGCGACTTGTGCGTTTGCGTAAGGTGCAGCACCTCAAGCGTAATATTCACGCTCAACTCAATACTGGCGTTAACGGTGTGCAGTTGCTTGCGTCATTACAACCAACAGCTGCCGTTGCGGGATTACCTCGTAAAGAAGCGATGGATTTCATACTTGAACATGAACCGTTTGCGAGAGGCTGGTATGCAGGCTCTGTTGGCTATATTAGCCATCAACGTGCTGAATTCTGTGTCGCGATTCGAAGTGCCTTGGTTGTAAACGATCAAGTACAACTGTTTGCAGGTGCGGGGATCGTGCCGGGATCAGTTGCTGAACATGAGTGGCAAGAGTTGAACAAGAAGATGTCGACTCTGCTCAGCTTAATTTCAGATCACCCACCTTTGGGTGTGGCGTCATGAACCACGACCAAGCCGTATTAAATAGAGTTTGGTGTCACACGTTACTTGAAGAGTTAGCCCGTAGTGGCGTTGAACATGTTTGTGTCGCGCCGGGATCGCGCTCAACACCATTAACACTTGAAGCTGAAGCCAATCCAAAACTGACACTGCACACGCACTTTGATGAGCGTGGGCTTGGTTTTCTTGCGTTAGGTTTAGCAAAAGCCAGCGATAAGCCAGTTGCGGTAATTGTTACCTCTGGTACTGCTGTTACAAACCTTCTTCCTGCGACGGCTGAATCTGGGCTGACACGAGAAAAACTGATCTTGTTGACCTCAGATAGACCCATCGACTTGGTCGACTGTGGTGCTAATCAAGCGATTCAGCAGCAAGGCATCTTTTCTTCCCATGTTGAAAGTGCTTTAAATCTACCAAGCCCGAGTACACAAGTTTCTTTGAACTGGCTACTGACATCGGTTGATAACGCGCTGGCGAAACAATGCAATGTTGGTGGTGCGATTCATATCAACTGTCCGTTCCCAGAGCCTCTATATTCTGCGAATAGCGCTGAAATGTATGCAGAATACACCTCCAGTGTCGCTGGGTGGAAGTCGGGAACAGGTTGTTACAGCCAAACGTTTTTACCTAATCAAGTGAACACACAACCTATCGCACCAGGTGAGTATCTTGGACGCAAGGGTGTGGTTATTCTCGGTTCGCTAGATATTGAACAAGCAAAAAAAGCTCAGCAGTTTGCCACAGCATTAGGCTGGCCAGTTTTTTGCGATCCTCAATCCGGTGTCAGCAGTGATTGGAAGCATTATGATCTGTGGTTGCAGAGTGACTCAGTTAAAGAGCAACTTAATCAGTGTGATTTCATTCTGCAGTTTGGTGAGCGCATAGTTTCCAAGCGATTAAACCAGTGGATGAAGTCACAATCAGCATCCTTTGATTGCACGCAATATGTTGTGGTTTCAGCTGATGCACATCGTATCAACCAAGATCATCTGCCTCAAACCCATATTGTCGCCAATATCGAGTCATGGATAACAGAGCAACACCTGCCAACATTGTTAGGCAAACATTCGGGTTGGGCGGCACCTTTAATAGAGGTAGCAAATACCGTTCAGCAACTCGCACTCGCACAAATATCCAATAATGACCAACTGACAGAGTTGAGCGTTGCAGTTGACTTGTCGACTAGACTTAAAGACAGAGAGCTATTTGTGGGAAATAGCTTGATGGTAAGGCTGGTGGATATGCTGTCATCAATATCTGCAAATCAAGTTTACAGTAATCGTGGCGCATCGGGCATTGATGGCTTGGTGGCGACGGCTGCGGGCGTGGTAAAAGCCAACCAGACTCCTTTGATTATGTTGATTGGTGATACCTCTTTGCTGTATGACCTCAACTCACTGGCTCTGCTTACTCACAATGTAACGCCGATGGTTATTGTTGTGACGAATAACGATGGCGGTGCGATCTTTGACTTGTTGCCGGTTCCAGAGCAACAAAAACAGTCTCTATATCAAATGCCTCATGGTTTCAGTTTTGAGCACGCGGCTGCGCAATTTCAGCTTGGCTACGCTGCGCCAGAAACCTTGAATTGCTATCAAACGATTATCGAACAACATTTTGAACAGGGTCAGGGTACCTTGCTCGTTGAAGTTAAGACGCCTCCCGAACAAGCGTCTACTTTACTGAAACAATTCAGTTCAATGCTTACCGAGGCATTAGCCTAAGGACTTTACATGCTTTACTCCAGTTATTACCCAGCTGTACAAGAGTCTTCTGACAAACCGTTGCTTGTTTTTTTACATGGTTTACTTGGGAGTGGGGATGATTGGAGCGCATGTCATCCATATCTAGAGGACTTTCCTCGTCTTTGCATAGATTTGCCCGGGCACGGACAAAGTCGCTTTATTGATCCGGTAGGCTTTGATCATTGCTGCAAGAAAATCGTTCAGTGCATTACTGCTCAGCTTGCTCTTAACGATCTTCCGGCGGATTACCCTATCGTGGTCATCGGCTACTCTATGGGAGGAAGGCTCGCCATGTATGGGGTGACAAGCCCTTGCTTCGAAACACTCAACCTAGAGAAAGTCATTATTGAAGGTGGCAACTTTGGTCTGGAGCATGATGAAGAACGAGCACAAAGGTTAGTACATGATACGCAATGGGCCGTTCGCTTTGCGCAGCAGTCGATCGAAGATGTTTTAGACGATTGGTATCAACAAAGCGTCTTTTCTTCACTAAATCATGAGCAAAGACAAACTTTGGTCATAAAGCGTAGTGGTAACCTTGGAGTATCCGTAGCAAATATGTTGTTATCTACGTCGTTAGCTAAGCAACCGGATTTACGTGCCACATTGAAATCTCATGAGCATCAATTGCATTATGTGTGTGGTGAAAAAGATCGTAAATTCATGGAGCTAGCTGAGAATAGTGGCTTTGAATATAGTCAGGTTGATTACGCTGGTCATAATGTTCATTTCGAGCAACCAGAGTTGTTTTCCAACCTGATCATCCAATGTATCGCCAGTCGCCGCTAAATTGACTGAGCGATTCTCTCGTATCAAGCACTATCAAAAGCAGAGCAACACCGTCACGACTATTCGTTAGTCGTGGTCTCTAATAGAACAATGGGAATCACCATGGCTAAAACAGTAGGCATCACAGAAGAAGAACTTTACGCAGCAGTTAACTGGCGCGATGAAAGCAGTCAATTTGAAGATATTCAGTACCATAAGTCTGACGACGGTATTGCGAAAATCACGATTGCTCGTCCTCAAGTTCACAATGCGTTCCGTCCACAAACCGTAAAAGAGATGATCAATGCACTGGCGGATGCTCGTTATGACGAGAAGGTTGGCGTAATCATTTTGACTGGTCTTGGTGAGAAGGCATTCTGTTCTGGTGGTGACCAAAGTATCCGTGGTGACTACGGCGGCTATCAAGATGATTCAGGTACACACCACCTGAACGTGCTTGATTTCCAACGTCAAATTCGTACTTGTCCAAAACCAGTTATCGCCGCGGTATCTGGCTGGGCAGTCGGTGGCGGTCATGTTCTTCACATGATGGCAGACCTTACCATTGCAGCTGAAAACGCACAGTTCGGTCAGACGGGCCCTAAAGTAGGTTCATTCGATGGCGGTTGGGGTGCTTCGTACATGGCTCGTATCGTTGGTCAAAAGAAAGCGCGTGAAATCTGGTTCTTGTGTCGTTTCTACGATGCTCAAGAAGCATTGGACATGGGCCTAGTGAATACCGTTGTACCTGTTGCTGATCTAGAAAAAGAAACCGTTCGTTGGTGTCGTGAAGTACTTCAACACAGCCCAATGGCACTGCGTTGCTTGAAAGCGGCACTCAATGCTGACTGTGATGGCCAAGCTGGTCTTCAAGAGTTGGCAGGTAACGCCACCATGATGTTCTACATGACTGAGGAAGGCCAAGAAGGTCGCAATGCGTTTAACGAGAAACGTCGACCTGATTTCGACAAATTCCCGCGTAACCCATAGCCTTTTCCTCTTCAGAATGAGTCGCTAAATAGCGGCTCGTTTTGTTTTGATGTTCCCGTTTTTAGGACACCTTATGAACTCAGTGAATTCTCAGCGTCACGCTAAACTCTATCGTTATCAATTACCTATGGATAGTGGTGTAGTACTTCGTGATAATAAGTTGAGCGAACGAATTGGTTACATTATCCAACTTGAGTGTGATGGTAAAACTGGTTTTGGTGAAGTTGCGCCTCTGCCAGGTTTCAGCCTAGAAGATGCCGAGCAAGCCGGTATTCAACTGCAACACGAATTAGAGCTTTGGAGCCACAACAACCCTCAAACGCCATTTGATGAGTTATATCCTTCTGTCGCATTTGGCTTTTCGATGGCGATGATGGAACTACGCGGCGATCTTAACGCAGAAGGTAACTATCAAGCTGCGCCTTTGTGTACTGGCGATCCTGATGAGTTGATCCCTGTGCTCAATGAGATGAAAGGCGAGAAGGTTGCTAAAGTAAAAGTTGGCCTTTATGAAGCGATCCGTGATGGCATGTTGGTGAGCTTATTCCTTGAATCGATCCCTGATTTAACCCTAAGACTTGATGCTAATCGCGCGTGGAAGCCGGAAAAAGCTAAGCAGTTCATCAAGTACATTGCGCCTTCACTGCGTCAACGTATAAGTTTTATTGAAGAGCCTTGTCAGAAGCCAGAAGACAGCTTGGCATTTGCCATTGACCATGGCGTTGCGATTGCATGGGACGAGACACTACAAGAAGCGGTAAGAAGCCCTGAGTTTAACCTCAGCGATCTTACGGGTGTTAAAGCGGTAGTGATTAAACCAACTTTAATTGGCTCAGTAGAGCGCTGTGTTGCTATCATTGAACGCGCGCAGCAACTCGGTATCAAACCAGTACTAAGCTCAAGCATAGAGTCTAGCCTTGGCTTAACTCAGATTGCACGATTAGCGCAACAATACTTGCCAAATGAAGTTCCAGGGCTTGATACGATTGGCTTGTATCAGCAACAGCTAGAAGTCTCTTGGCCTGGTTGTCAGCTTCCAGTTTCAACTCTTGAGCAACAAAATCTGATTTGGTCTTCTTAGACCGATCTGTTTTATGAGCTAGTTTAATCACTATTTAATTAGCTCAGTCAGTTCCTAATCTATTTTTTGGTTATCTTATGATGCGCCCACAATCTATTCATCACCCGCTCTGGGTACAGTGGGCGCAGCAGAACCCACATCAAACAGCGTTAGTGACTCCTAATCTCGCATACACTTGGCTGCAAGTCTCAGTGTTAGTGAGTGAGTACCAACAACAATTATCCCATCAAGGTTTATCTAAAGGTGATGTACTGACGATTGTCGGTAAGAACCAAGCTGAAGTGATTCCTGTGTATTTTGCAGCCTTAAATCTAGGTGTGGTTTGTGCGTTTACAACGCCTCAACCAGCAGCTCGTTTAACGCAAAAGCTTGAATCTCTCTATGGTTCACCGGATAGACGGTACCTGTGGTTGTTAGATAGTTGTGGGTTAGATCATTCTGATGCTGTTGACCTCAGGACTATATTGGTGACGTTACCTTGCTTGAACGAAGTGAAGGTCGATGGTGATGACAAGCCAACAACACCGAAAAATCCTAACTTTAATCCTCAATCTTTAGCGAGTATCGTCTTCACTTCTGGCTCTACCGGAAACCCGAAAGCGGTGGCGCATACGTTGCAGCAACACTTACGTTCGGCAGACGGTTTACTCGACGTTTTCCACTTTGAATTGGGTGATACTTGGTTGCTTAGCTTACCGATGTACCACGTGTCAGGATTAGCGATAGTTCACCGTTGGTTGGCTGCTGGTGGTTGCATCAAAATAGGTACAGGTCAGCTTGAATCAGACATCGAAGACTGCAGTCATGCATCGCTAGTTGCGACTCAGCTACATCGGTTACTAAAGAGTAAGCAAGCACTTACTTTAACTCATGTGCTGCTGGGTGGTAGCCATATCCCAGAAGCGCTAGGGCTTGAAGCGCAACAAATGGGTATCGAAACATGGCTCGGATACGGCATGACAGAAGCCGCTTCGACTGTGACCGCGAAGCCCGTCGATGGTACCAAAACGGCAGGCTTTGTTCTCGACCAGCGCCAATTGAAAATTGAAGATCAGCGCATCTATATTGGCGGTAATACACTTGCTTCTGGTTATTACTATCAAGGTAACTTAATGGCATTGGTTGATGATCAAGGGTGGTTCGATAGTAAAGACCTCGGTGAATGGGATGGCGAACAAGTGTCGATTATTGGCCGAGCGGATAACCAGTTTATTTCCGGCGGTGAAAACATTCACTGTGAAGAAATTGAGATAATACTTAACCAGTTATTTGAAGTTAAACAAGCCTTTGTGGTACCCGTGAAAGACAGTGAGTTTGGCTTTAGACCTGTAGCGATTGTCGATTGTGACGAGCTACCGACTAAAGAGTGGTTTGCAGAGCAACTGAAAGGAAGCCTAGAGCGATTCAAATTTCCTATCGAGTATTATCAAATGCCTGAGCAAGAACAGCAGGGTATTAAGGTCTCGCGCGCAGGGTTGGCGCAATGGTTACAGCAGATGCATTCTAAATAGAACTGAGAGCAATAAAGCGAAGCGCAATACACGGTGACTAGTCGTAATTGCGCTTCAGGGGGTTGTGATGGTGGTGAAGCCATCACAAATTCTTAGCATTTTATCTTTGGATCTAGCTGTTTAGCTTAAGCGAGTGCCTTCTTCATTTGTTCAGCAACCTTATCTACTTTACCTAAACCGATGATGACTTGTAGGCCACCTTTTCCAATAGGAACAACGCCTGCAGCACCTAGTTTTTTCAGTTTGTCACTGTCTGCTGCTGAAGAGTCTTTTACTGTTAAGCGTAAGCGTGTAATACAGTTATCCACTTCTAGAATGTTGTCTGCACCACCAATAGCTTCGATGTAGTTGTTGGTTAGGCTAACTAATGCTTCTGGAGACTTTGTTTCGCTTTCTGCTTCCATCTCTTCACCACGACCCGGAGTACGTAGATTGAACTTGATGATAGCGAAGCGGAAAATACCGTAGTAAAGCGCGAAGAACACCACACCTTGAACTAATAACATGTACCAGTTAGTCGCTAACGGGTTTTGGCTTGATAGCACTAAGTCAACAAAGCCCGCAGAGAAGCCGAAGCCTGCCATCCATTCCATGCTTGCTGCAATGTAAAGCGACAAACCTGTTAACACAGCGTGTAGTAGGAACAACACCGGAGCTAGGAACATAAAGCTGAACTCTAGAGGCTCAGTGATGCCTGTGAAGAACGAAGCCATGGCTGCAGCAAGCATGATGGCGAATACTTGGTTCTTGTTTTTCGCGTCAGCGCAGTGGTACATCGCCAATGCTGCTGCAGGTAAACCAAACATCATGATAGGGAAGAAGCCTGCTTGGTACATGCCTGTTTTCCCCGGAATACCCGTACCGTTAGCGATAGATTGAGCACCACCTAAGAAGTTTGGAATGTCGTTGATACCAACAACGTCGAACCAGAACACAGGGTACAACGCATGGTGCATACCTATTGATAGGAATAAACGGTTAAAGAAGCCAAACAGACCTGCCCCCACCGCGCCCATGCTTTCTAGTTTAATACCTAGAACGATCAGAGCATCATAAACAGCTGGCCAGATGTATAGCAGAGCAAAAGAGAGTGCCATACCAGCGATTGAAGTAAGGATAGGAACTAAACGCTTACCGCTGAAGAACGCTAAAGCTTGAGGAAGCTCGACGGTTGAGTAGCGGTTGTAGATCTCAGCAGAGATGATACCCACGATGATACCCACGAATTGATTGCTGATTTTACCAAATGCCGCTGGAACTTCACTTAATTCAACATCCAGTAATTGAGCGACAGAGCCCGGAGCAAGCAATGTGGTAACGACCAAGAACATCACAAAGCCAGACAATGCGGCTGAGCCGTTTTTATCTCGGCTTAAACCAAAAGCCACACCCACAGCGAAAAGTACTGCCATGTTGTCGATGATTGCGCCGCCAGATTTGATCAAGAATGCGGCTAAGATACTTTCTGACCCCCAACCCACAGGATCTAACCAGTAGCCGATCCCCATTAGAATTGCTGCCGCAGGTAATGTTGCCACTGGAACCATCAGTGCCTTACCTACTTTTGCATATATCCGAGTATATTCATTTGAACCCCTAATATGTATTAATTATTTTAATGTGCTAATTGACGACCACTTCCGAATAAAGGTTGATGTCACTAGCAATTTAAGAATCTTCGGATATTAGAAACTTATTTATCGATGCAAACAAACGAAACGAGTAGTACCATGGATTAAAAATTTTAATGGGTATTGATGTGGCTAACCAACAACTGCTACTCAGAAACTTACACACATTTAATGTGGCAGCCAAAACCATGAGCTTTACTTTGACGGCACAAGAGCTGCACTTAACACAAGGCGCTGTGAGCCATAGGATTAAGGTTCTTGAGCAAGAACTCGGGTTCAATTTGTTTGTAAGAGGAACTCGTAAGCTTGAATTGACCAGTGAGGGCTATCGTTTTCACTCGACGCTCTCTAAATCGTTGCACAGTATTTTTTCAGAAATTGATGAGATCAATGCAACAGAGATGGCGGGTGAGATCAACATCGCTACTTCTAGTGGGTTTGCTAATGGCTGGCTGTTACCACGTTTAGCCGATTTCAAAGCTAAGTATCCGAAGTTCAATATCAATTTGTTTGCTCATGAGGAGCAGCAGGATTTCCACATTAATGATATTGAAGTTGCTATCTACTTCGACTCAGAGCATCACACAAATGTGTATCGAAAGCGGTTGTTTGGCGAGAAATATATCCCGATATGTTCACCTAAATACGCGAAGCAACATAATATTTATGAGGATGGGTTAGAGTCTCTAAAGCGTATCAACTTCATTCATGCTTTGGGATCAGATGCTTGGCAACGTTGGGTCAATCATATGGATCTGGACGTTGATATTTTCAAACAATTTTATTGTGTGAGTCACCGAGAAATGGGTTTCTTAGGAGCAACTCATGACTTAGGTGTCGCGATGGGGCGCTATCATTTTGTTAAGCAGTACATTGAGACTGGTGAGCTCATAACGCCTTATCCGAGCATGGATACAGACAAAGGGTATGATTTAATTTGCCCGCTAGGTACGGAAAAGCGCCCTAAGGTAAGAACCTTTATTAAGTGGTTAGAGGGGCAATTACGCTAGGTTAGTTAATTTAGCAATTAGATAGTTCAAAACAGAATTTATTATCTTTATAACCATCCATCATAATAAACCCTATAAATAACGGATTATAGAATAAGGTCTTATTATGAAAATTGCCCTCATCATCGCGGTTTTACTGCAGATAGGCCAAGCAGTGACTTCGGCTGGGCTGACTCGATCGTTGGCTGAACTCACAGCATTTGTATTGGTTGTGCTACTTGTTTTGATGAAAAGAGAGAGCAAAAAGAGTGAAAAGCCCGTGTTTGACTAGTGATTGTTGTAGCAATGTATACATACGATAAAGGCAAAGCCCATTTGAGCTTTGCCTTTTTGTTTTGTCGCTCGCTAATCTGTTTGTCTGGCTAACACACAAACCAATCTAAAGTGCTTCTTTGCGTATTAGACGTATTCGGCGAGAGTTAACCACGCTAATGAGCCTGTCGAAATCATCGTCCACATTGTAATACCAAACATTAATGGCTTCGGTCCTGCTGCTTTAAGTTTCTCAACTGAAATACCGCAACCAATCAAGAATAGACACACCACCAATGCACGCTTAGATACATCAAAAATACCTTGGTAGACCATCTCAAATTGTGGCAATAAGTCACTGACAGCGATAGCAGCGCAGTAGAAGAAAATGAAGTAAGGAATCGTAATCTTCTTTTTATCGTTCTTGAAGATCATCGCACTGACCAAGGCGATCGGGATAATCCAAAGTGCACGTGCTAGCTTCAACGTTGTCGCTGTAGTCAGTGCTTCTTCGCCATAAGCTGATGCTGCACCAACAACTGAAGATGTATCATGAATCGCAATTGCAGCCCATGTACCGAAAGTTTGCTGGCTTAACTCAAGAGCATGGCCAATCATCGGGAACAAGAAAAGGGCGACCGAATTCAACACGAAAACAGTGGCTAATGCCAAGCCAATCTGTTCATCATTTGCTTTAATTGCTGGTGCTACGGCGGCAATGGCGCTACCACCACAAATTGCGGTACCAGAAGAGATGAGATAACCCGTAGTGCGATCCAGCCCCATTCGTTTAGCCAAGAACCAACCAATGACTAATGTACCAATAATCGTCGTTACAATGAGACCAATACCATCGCCTGTTACCGCTAATGCTTTTTCAAACTGAATACCAAAACCTAAGCCGACAATAGAGTAGGCCAGTAGTTTTTTGGTGAGTTTGCCTACTTCAAGGTGCTCAGGAACTAAACCTAAACTAGCAAGTAGGAAACCGATAACGAGGGCTGTCGGTGAGCTAACCCAAGGCGTTAAGCAAAACAGTGCAGCAAGATAAAATGGAACGGACTTTTTTAGGTTCATTGTATTTAGAGTCTTGTTTTGTTGTGGCGTTATTGTGATGAGACCACTATACGTTCAATAAAATGATAAGTAAGTCTAAATGAATTGAACAAACGTTAAGGAAAATTTAACGCTTGTTCAGTTGATATGAATAAAGGGTCGATTACTTAGCGTAGCGATCCACGAAGATCAGAGACTGACTGTCGAAGAGTTTCGCATGAGGCATCTTTAGGTAAAATAGGCTCGCCAACTTCAATCTCTAGCTTAGTCCAGAAGCGGGTTGGTAACCCTTTGCAGGCTCTGCCTTTGTAACGACTGAAGTAGCTACCCCATAACCCTTTGAGGGCCATTGGAATGACAGATACAGGAGAACGTTTGATAATCAGCTCCATTCCACGCATGAACTCTGCAACCTCACCATCAGACGTTAGCTTTCCTTCTGGGAAAATACACACGATGTGGCCTTCATGCAGGGCATGTTCTACTTCTTTGAAAGCATTTCGAATCGAGCTACGGTTCGTTGCGGAGATTGGAATAACCCCCGCTCTTTTTAAGAAACGTCGAATTGGCGGCAATTCGGTGTAATCTTCTTCCATCACAAAGCGGATCAAGCGAGGGCAAACGGCATTCAGCAATAATGCATCCATATAACTCACGTGGTTGCAGACAATCAGCGCCCCGCCTTTCTCTGGTAAGTGGTGAAGGTTCTTATGCTTTACTCGGTACATGGTGTGAGTCACCACCCACGTAAAGAAACGGAAAGCGTAAATAGGCACCTGATAAAACAGGTAAAGCATAACTAAAGTGTTTCCCACCGCGAGCAACACAAACAGTTGTGGAATCGAAAACTCTAGAACGCTGAGGCAAACAATACCTAAGACTGCACTTCCAACCATGAACAGTGAGTTATAGATGTTCAAGCCCGCGATAACTTGCGCTCGTTCATTTGGTTTGGCTCTAAACTGCATCAAAGAGTACAAAGGCACGATGAATATGCCGCCCGATATGCCAAGCAGCAGTAGATAGGCAAATAGAGGCCATAATTCTGAGTAAGACACGAAGCTTTTGAACGAATCGAATTCAGGAAGTGCATCTGGTATCGACACGGCCATTAAAAATCCGAAAATAGAGATGCCTAGGCTGCCCATGGGTACAATACCGATCTCAATTCTGTGGTTGGATAACTTGTCACAAGCCAATGAACCAATGGCAATACCGACTGAAAACAGCGCTAATAAAAACGCGACAGCACTTTCCGTACCGTTTAGGTAAACCTTGGTGAAGTTGGGAAACTGAGTGAGATAAGTAGCCCCTAAGAACCAAAACCAGCTTATCGCAATCAGTGCTTGGAACGTAGGTCGATCCTTCTTAGCAATCGCAAGTGTTTGGCGTGTCAGTGTAATTGGTTGCCATTTCACTTTTAGATTAGGCGCATTGCTTGGCGCTTCAGGAATGAAGTGACTGGCTAAATAACCGAGCACCGCAAACGTCACGATGCAAACTGCGGCGATCAGCTTTGAATTCTCTTCTGAGGCAATAATCCCAGCGCCTAAGGTGCCGATCAAAATAGCTAAGAAGGTGCCTGTCTCGACCAAAGCGTTACCAGAAACCAGTTCTTTCGATTCTAGCTGCTGAGGAAGTAGGGCGTATTTTACAGGGCCAAAGAAGGCACTTTGTGTTCCCATTAAAAACAGCAATAGAAGCAGAATCGCGTAGCTTTCGTAGATAAAACCAATGGCACCCAGTGACATGATCACGACTTCAAGAAGCTTAACCTTACGGATGAACCAAGATTTTTCGTACTTATCCGCCAAGACACCTGCTAAAGCAGAAAAAAGAAAGAAGGGCAGAATAAAAAGACCAGCGGCCAAGTTAATGAACAAATTGCTGGAAATTGGCAAGGTGTCTACGCTTGCGAAGGCAACAAATAGCAGCAGGACATTTTTGAAGATGTTGTCGTTAAAGGCTCCCAAAAATTGGGTAATAAAATAGGGTAGGAACCTTTTTTGGGCTAACAGCGAGGATTGGCTGTCATTGTTCATTATCTATCCTTCGATGATTACCAGTTAGTGAGGTAGTTTGAGATTAGGTTATTAATCAGTTCTTTACCATCAATGGGTTCAGAAGCGAAAAATTTATCATCAACACTCAGCAGGGTTATTCCGTGAACACCAGACCATAACACACGGCTTGCTTTCACAACTTCACTTTCGGTGTGTTCAGGCGCAATGGCCATTAATAATTGCTCTAGCATGCCCGTCATTTTATCGATTCGATTAGATTGCCACTCAGGAAGGTTTTCACCATTCATGTTGTGTTCGAAGATAAGCTGCCAGCGATGAGGATTTTTCTGTGCGTAGTCGTGGTAGCAATAAGCGAGGTTGAATAAAGCTTGCTGTGGATTACTTGATTTTTCTACGGCTGATGCGGATTCAGAGGCTAGTTCGTCTAGTGTTTGAGCGACAACGTGCAAAAGCAACAGGTTATAGTTACCAAACACATTCACAAGAGTACTAGGTACATACCCAATCATATTGGCGATTTTTCGTAAACTTAACTCGTGATAAGAGTGCTCTTCTAGGAAGTCCGTCACTGTCTTTAAGGTGAGCTGAACCAGTTGTTCTCGAGTGTGATCGTTTCTTCGTGCCATGAGTAGTATCTAGTAAATGAACATCGTTCAATATTTTAATGCTGCCCCAGAGTGCCGTCAATCCTTTAGCTACATTAGTAAACAATTAATAACCGCAATATTATGATACATGTGTAAACGCCGTGAATATTTCATTGTTCTTTGTTAACGAGTATGATTAAGGTGTCGAAAGATAAAGAAACCTATAAAGGATAATAATGAAACGATTTTTCTCACTAGTCGCGATCCTGTTGGTAACAGTCGCGGTGACGCCAATCGCGGAAGCGAAAAAGTTTGGTGGTGGTAAGTCATTTGGCAAAAGCTTTAAAACGGCTCCAGCACCAAAGCAACAAAATACGAATTCGATCCGACAAGATCAAACTGGTAAGAACACAGCAGCTAACTCTAGCAAGAAAGGCCTTATGGGTGGTCTGCTAGGTGGTTTGCTTGCTGGTGGTCTATTAGCTGCATTCTTCGGTGGCGCATTTGAAGGTATTCAGTTTATGGATATTCTGATTATGGGTCTGATTGCTTTCCTTGCGTTCAAATTCCTACGCGGAATGTTGGGGGCGAAGCAAGGCTCCATGAATCAGCAGAATGCACGTGGCCAACAGCCAGCATTCGGCGGCATGGGTCAGAACAAGTTTGAACAACCGCAGCAAAAGCCTAATGTTCATAACTTCGAGCAAGCACAACCTCAATCTCAAGGCGCTGCTGGCGGCTTTGGTTTTGGTGCGCAAAGCGATGTTCCACACAATTACCCACCGGGCTTTGATCAAGCAGCTTTCATCAATGGCTCGCGTGAACACTACCGTACACTGCAAGGTGCATGGAACCACAACGAGTTGAATACAATTGAAGAATACGTTTCTCCAAGCCTATTCGAAGACCTGAAAGCTGAGCGTGATAAGCTTTCTGGCGAGCAACATACAGACGTAATGTACGTTGATGCTGAAATCGTTCGTGCTGACCATGACGGTAGCAAGGCTCAATTAAGCCTACAGTTTAGCGGTCGTTACCGTGATACTGCGGATGGTGTTGAAGAAGATATTACAGATATCTGGCACTTAGAGCGTGATCTAACTACTGACAATGCGCCTTGGTTAATTGTTGGTATCCAAGGCTAATTCCAAGAGTTAACTAAACATCAATATGATGTAGTTATTAGGAATGACACCCAATAATAGAAAGCCCCTGCTGAGAAATCAGCAGGGGCTTTTTTGTGTTTAATGATATGTATCTGTAAGTCGCTGCAGGGAAGTTGGCTTTGAGCTTGTGGGGGAGAGTTTTAGTTTCACGGGGGCAATGCCAATATGACGAAAAGTGCGGAACAGACAAAGAACATGAGTGGAGGAAGAGTGTCATCACGACAAATATTAAGAGATGCATCTTGCTCAAAGAGTGGATTAAGCTGAAGGTAATCGACTGATTTTATTTGGATGTAATTAGCAATGACAAAGTTCTTTGAACTCGTATTGGAGTCTGAGATTACTTTGCAGCAGAAACAGGTAATTGCGAATGAATGCGAAGAATATGTATCGACCAGTTGTTTAGGCTACGCTGCTTGTCTGGTTTGTGAGCGTTATGCTGAAGTATGGATCACTGATGTTTGAATGAGCTAGATCGCTTAGTCTTTTTTGTAGTAGTAGGTTGATGTTTAGGAAGTTGAGGGCAGTGTTTATAAAGATACAAAGCTCAGAAACGAAAAAAGCCAACTCAATGAGTTGGCTTTTCGATTTTCCAATTAAGGAGAATATGGTGGAGGGAGACGGATTCGAACCATCGAAGGCAGTGCCGGCAGATTTACAGTCTGCTCCCTTTGGCCACTCGGGAACCCCTCCAGGGTGTGTCTTACTCTTCACAAAGTAAGCCTAAATTGATGTTTTCCCATAAGCCCATCAACTAGGTTGTTCTCTTAACTCTCGAAAGAGGTAAGAAGAATATGGTGGAGGGAGACGGATTCGAACCATCGAAGGCAGTGCCGGCAGATTTACAGTCTGCTCCCTTTGGCCACTCGGGAACCCCTCCAGGGTGTGTCTTACTCTTCACAAAGTAAGCCTAAATTGATGTTTTCCCATAAGCCCATCAACTAGGTTGTTCTCTTAACTCTCGAAAGAGGTAAGAAGAATATGGTGGAGGGAGACGGATTCGAACCATCGAAGGCAGTGCCGGCAGATTTACAGTCTGCTCCCTTTGGCCACTCGGGAACCCCTCCAGGGTGTGTCTTACTCTTCACAAAGTAAGCCTAAATTGATGTTTTCCCATAAGCCCATCAACTAGGTTGTTCTCTTAACTCTCGAAAGAGGTAAGAAGAATATGGTGGAGGGAGACGGATTCGAACCATCGAAGGCAGTGCCGGCAGATTTACAGTCTGCTCCCTTTGGCCACTCGGGAACCCCTCCAGGGTGTGTCTTACTCTTCACAAAGTAAGCCTAAATTGATGTTTTCCCATAAGCCCATCAACTAGGTTGTTCTCTTAACTCTTAAAAGAGGTAAGAAGAATATGGTGGAGGGAGACGGATTCGAACCATCGAAGGCAGTGCCGGCAGATTTACAGTCTGCTCCCTTTGGCCACTCGGGAACCCCTCCAGGGTGTGTCTTACTCTTCACAAAGTAAGCCTAAATTGATGTTTTCCCATAAGCCCATCAACTAGGTTGTTCTCTTAACTCTTAAAAGAGGTAAGAAGAATATGGTGGAGGGAGACGGATTCGAACCATCGAAGGCAGTGCCGGCAGATTTACAGTCTGCTCCCTTTGGCCACTCGGGAACCCCTCCAGGGTGTGTCTTACTCTTCACAAAGTAAGCCTAAATTGATGTTTTCCCATAAGCCCATCAACTAGGTTGTTCTCTTAACTCTTAAAAGAGGTAAGAAGAATATGGTGGAGGGAGACGGATTCGAACCATCGAAGGCGGAGCCGGCAGATTTACAGTCTGCTCCCTTTGGCCACTCGGGAACCCCTCCAGGGTGTTTTTCCTAACTCATAATGGATAGGCTAAAGAGATGTTTTTCCCAACGCATCTCTCAAGTGCGGAGCGCATCATAGCAAACACGTTAAACCTGTAAAGAGTTTTTCTTATGGTTTTGTGTTGAATGCTGCCTTTTTGGGCAAAGATGGCGAAAAGTACGCATATTGCTCGGGAAGTGAACATCTGTACTAAGGTTTACGTATTAATAGGTAACACCTTGAGGTAACTGGCTTTCTGTACTGTGTTTGATTTGTGGAATTCGCTAGGAAACGTAAATGGAATTTAATCTAGATTTACACTTCTTGACGTTACAGCATTCATCAGTTGATAGAATACGGTTAATTTCATTTATAGATATTAAATCTTACTTGCAGACCATTATTATGAAGCGTAAATCTGTTTTAACCCTGCTTAGCTTGTCTATTCTTATGGCGTCTCCAGCCGTACTCGCAAAACGTCAGGGGCCTAGTACTGTGACGGTTGTTACTGAGCAGGTTGATATTCACCAAGTTAGCCAATCTCTTTCTTTGGTTGGTAAGTTAGAAGCCGAGCAATCTGTAATCATTACTTCTGAAGTAGCGGGCAGAGTTGACTCTATTAACATCAAAGCCAATCAAGATGTGACTAAAGGGCAAATGTTGGTTCAATTAGATGACGACAAAGCCAAGGCTGCGGTTGCAGAAGCGCAAGCGTACCTAAAAGATGAGAAACGTAAGCTAGCGGAATTCCAACGACTAGTGAAACGTAATGCGATCACGCAAACTGAAATTGACGCGCAGAAAACCAATGTTGAAATCGCCAATGCTCGATTGGCGGCCGCAAATGCCAACCTTAAAGATCTTCATATCAGCGCACCTTTCTCTGGCACCGTCGGTTTTATCGACTTTAGCCGCGGTAAAATGGTGACATCAGGCACTGAGCTTGTGACCTTAGATGATTTATCAGTGATGCAGTTAGATCTTCAAATCCCCGAGCGTTACCTTTCGAAACTGTCCAAAGGCATGACAGTAACGGCTCGCACCAGTGCGTGGGGTGAGACTCAGTTCACGGGTACTGTGGTTGGTATTGATTCACGTATCAACGCTGAAACCCTGAACTTACGAGTTCGAATCCACTTTGATAACAACAATGATTACTTGAAGCCAGGTATGTTAGTGGCCGCTGATATGGATTTCCCACCAGTCGAAGCACCGATTATCCCTGTTCAAGCGTTGGAGTACTCAGGTACGAAGCGTTTTGTTTATGTGATTGGTGAAGACAACAAAGCAACTCGAACAGAAGTGTTCTTGGGTGCGCGTATCGATAACGAAGTCGTGATTGATAAAGGTATTGAGATTGGTCAGAAGATCGTGGTGCAAGGCATCGTGAACATGCGCGATGGTGTGTTGGTTCAAGAACTTGCCGTTAATCACCCAGCTAAACTTGACGGCGATACCGCTAATTTTGATGGCAATACAGCAACACAAGAAGGTGCGAACTAATGTTGTTATCTGATGTTTCTGTAAAGAGACCAGTAGCGGCTATCGTATTGAGCTTGCTCTTGGTTGTGTTTGGTATTGTATCGTTTAATAAGCTGGCTGTTCGAGAGATGCCCGACATCGAAAGCCCAGTGGTGTCGATCAGTACTCGCTATGAAGGTGCATCAGCCACCATCATTGAAAGCCAAATAACCTCCAATCTCGAAGACCAACTCTCCGGTATCAGTGGTATCGATGAGATCGAATCCACAACGCGTAACGGTATGTCGCGTATCACGATTACTTTTGAGCTTGGTTACGACCTCAATACCGGTGTTAGTGATGTTCGTGATGCCGTAGCTCGTGCGCAGCGTTCATTGCCCGATGAAGCCGACGACCCCATTGTTTATAAGAACAACGGTAGTGGTGAAGCTTCGGTCTACATCAACTTAAGCTCGACGGAGATGGACCGAACGCAGTTAACCGATTACACCGAGCGTGTATTGATTGACCGCTTTAGTTTGATCTCTGGTGTGAGCTCGGTGGATATTTCTGGCGGTTTGTACAAAGTAATGTACGTGAAGCTGAAACCTGCGCAGATGGCTGGTCGTGGCGTCACTACCTCGGACATCACCTCTGCATTAAACAGTGAGAACATTGAAAGCCCGGGTGGTGAAGTTCGTAACGATGCGATTGTGATGTCGGTTCGTACGGCTCGTTCGTATACCCAAGCTGAAGATTTTGAGTACCTTGTTGTTAAGCGTGCTTCTGACAACACACCTATATATCTGAAAGACGTAGCGGATGTTTACATTGGCGCTGAAAACGAAAACTCGACCTTTAAGAGCGATGGTGTTGTTAACGTTAGTATGGGTATTGTGCCTCAGTCAGATGCCAACCCACTTGAGGTTGCTGACTTAGTACATAAAGAAGTTGAGGCGATTCAAAAGTTCTTGCCTGACGGTACTCGTCTAGCGGTGGATTATGATTCAACCGTCTTTATTGATCGTTCGATTTCAGAGGTATACAGCACACTCTTTATTACGGGTGGCTTGGTTATTCTCGTGCTTTATGTCTTTATCGGCCAAGCGCGCGCAACGTTAATCCCAGCGGTGACGGTGCCTGTATCTTTGATTTCGTCGTTTATTGCGGCGTACTACTTCGGCTTCTCTATCAACCTGATTACCTTGATGGCACTTATCCTGTCGATCGGTTTGGTGGTCGATGATGCAATCGTGGTTGTCGAGAATATTTTCCACCACATTGAACGCGGCGAATCGCCACTGCTTGCCGCTTATAAAGGGACACGTGAAGTAGGCTTTGCGGTAATCGCAACCACTCTAGTACTGGTAATGGTGTTCCTACCAATCTCATTCATGGATGGCATGGTAGGGCTTTTGTTTACTGAGTTCTCGGTACTGTTGGCGATGTCGGTGATCTTCTCGTCTGTTGTGGCATTAACGCTAACGCCAGTTCTGGGCAGTAAGATTCTGAAAGCGAATGTGAAACCGAACCGTTTCAATCGATTTGTTGAACGCGTGTTTGGCAAGCTAGAACTTGGATACAAAGCCGTATTACGCCGTGCACTTTCTTGGCGTTGGGCTGCTCCAATCATTATTATTGCGTGTATGGGCGGTAGTTATGGCTTGATGCAACAAGTGCCGTCGCAACTAACTCCACAAGAAGACCGTGGTGTTATATTTGCGTTTGTTCGTGGTGCTGATGCAACTAGTTATAACCGTATGTCTGCCAACATGGACATCGTTGAAGAGCGCCTAATGCCGTTGCTTGGTCAAGGTTTCTTGAAATCATTCAGCATTCAATCACCAGCGTTTGGTGGTAATGCGGGCGACCAAACTGGCTTCGTTATCATGATCTTAGAAGATTGGGACGAACGTGATGTCACGGCGCAAGAAGCCTTGAATGAAGTTCGAAAATCTTTGAATGGCATTCCTGATGTGCGTGTATTCCCATTCATGCCTGGCTTCAAAGGTGGTTCAAGTGAGCCAGTTCAATTTGTTCTTGGCGGTTCTGATTACACTGAACTTCAAAAATGGGCAGAGTTATTAAAGCAAGCGGCTGAAGACTCTCCAATGATGGAAGGTGCGGACATCGATTACTCTGAGAAGACACCAGAGTTATTGGTTACCGTAGACAAGCAGCGTGCAGCTGAGTTGGGTGTAAGCGTGTCGGATATTTCAGATACGTTAGAAATCATGCTTGGCGGCCGCAGTGAAACGACCTTCGTTGACCGTGGTGAAGAGTACGATGTTTACTTACGTGGTGATGAAAACAGCTTTAATAACGCCAATGACTTAAGCCAAATCTACATGCGAACTCAGTCTGGCGAGCTTGTTACGCTCGATACACTGACGCACATTGAAGAAGTGGCATCATCGATTCGTTTGTCGCACTACAACAAGCAGAAGTCGGTCACCATCAAAGCTAACCTAATGGAAGGTTACACGCTGGGCGATGCTCTAGATTTCCTTGATGAACAAGCGATTGAGCAGCTACCGGGTGATATCTCTGTGAGCTACTCTGGCGAGTCTAAAGACTTCAAAGAGAACCAATCGAGCATCCTAGTGGTGTTTGCGCTAGCGATGTTGGTAGCGTACTTGGTATTGGCCGCGCAGTTTGAAAGCTTCATTAACCCGTTGGTGGTGATGTTCACCGTGCCCATGGGTATCTTTGGTGGCTTCTTAGGCTTAGTACTGATGAGTCAAGGACTCAACGTATACAGCCAGATTGGTATGATCATGTTGATCGGTATGGTAACCAAAAACGGTATCTTGATCGTAGAATTTGCCAACCAACTTCGTGACCGTGGTATTGAGTTTGAAAAGGCGATTATTGATGCTTCGGCTCGACGTTTGCGTCCAATCATGATGACCGCGTTTACCACGCTAGCAGGTGCAATTCCATTGATTACTTCAACAGGCGCGGGTTATGAAAGTCGAGTAGCAGTGGGTACGGTTATCTTCTTCGGTATGGGCTTCGCGACTTTGGTTACTCTGTTCGTTATCCCTGCGATGTACCGACTGATTTCTGGCTCTACGCGTTCTCCAGGTCACGTGGAAGCGGTTCTAAATAAAGAACTCAGCCATGATAACGTGGGAAGAACCAGTCACGGTTAAGCGGATTCGCGACTGACATTTATTAAACAAGCCCGACAACTTGCTCGTTGTCGGGCTTTTTTTTGGGGTGCTGAGAATGGTGTCTGAAAGGAAATGAGACTCTATTGCTCGCTTAGGTACTGAATGGTTTTGAGCAGTTCTTCCATAGAGCGGTGGCCTCTTAGTTTCACCATATAGCACCCATTAATAATAAAGCTCGGAATACTGCTAATCGACGCTTGCTCTGTCTTTGAAACAGCATCTTCCATAAACTTGGCCCAGAGCTGTTGTTGGTCTTGAGTCATGTCTTCTTGTTTCACAAGGTTATGTTCTTTGAAAAAGTGGTCAATATCCGTTTCTTGAAGCGGATTGTTAGTTTGAACCAACGAAAACAATTCACTCAAAAGCTCATGAGATAGATCCGGTTTTTGAGCCAAAACGGTGTAGTAAAGACTTGCCGCTTGTAAGGTCGAGTCGTTAAAAATCACGTGAGTACGATGCAATGTTAGCTCACCAGAAGCTTCTTTATCTTTGAGCAACTCCGTCATCTGCCAACAAGGCATGCAGGTCAATGAAAAGAACTTGTCTACTTGATACTCGGTCGAATAAGGCTTATCCAGAACCGTGTATTGTTTTCCCTCTGTTGGAGACGCACAAGTCGCAGCGCTTAGAATAAGAGAAGCTAACAGGATAAATACGTTTTGTAATCGTTTCATGGGAGTTCCGGTTTATCGGTGTAGTGACAAAAAATGCCCATCACACAAGGTGCAATAGGCTTTGTATTGGTTTATTGATGAATGTTTTGAAAAGCCTGTGTTTGCTCCTAGCGAAATGCGGTCTTTTTTTGTATAACAATATCTGCTCAACACATTAAAAAATGAAAACTATTAAGGGACACTAAAGTGGCTGAATTTAAATACAAAGATCTTTCTCAAGAAGAACAAGATAAGCTGGATGCAGCAACCTTTCGTCGCCTATTAGCACACCTAGATAACAATAAAGATGTGCAGAACATCGACCTAATGATCTTGGCTGGCTTCTGCCGTAACTGTTTCAGCAAGTGGTACAAAGCGGAAGCTGAACAACAAGGTTTAGATCTTGATATCGATGATGCTCGTGAGCGCGTGTATGGCATGACTTACGATGAGTGGAAACAAAACCACCAACCCAAAGCGACACCAGAACAACTGGCTGCATTTGAAGCGAAGCAAAAACCAGAATAATCTTGTTTCATCGGTTACGAATGACACATAAAAAGAGCCCGTCAGGGCTCTTTTTATTTTGGAACGGGTGCTTATTCTCGGGCTTACGCTAGCTCACCGGTTTGCGAGAAAGCTTCTAGCTTTGCCGCGTACGGTTGTAGGTCACCAATGTTGTTGTTTACCCACTCATCGTTGAAGTAAGTGTCTAGGTAACGTTCGCCGCTATCACATAGCAAAGTCACGATAGAACCTTTCTCACCACGCGCTTTCATCTCACTTGCTAGCTGAAGCACACCGTACATATTGGTACCTGTTGATGCGCCAACCTTACGACCAAGAATGTCAGACAACCAATGTGTGGTTGCGATGCTTGCTGCGTCTGGGATCTTACGCATTTCGTCAACCACACCTGGAATGAAGCTTGGTTCTGCACGTGGACGGCCAATGCCTTCAATCTTGCTGAATGTGCTGCCTTTCACGTTCGCATTGCCTGTTTGGAAGTATTCGTGGAATACAGAGTTCTCAGGGTCGACAACGCATAGTTTAGTTTCATGCTGTTGGTAACGAATGAAACGACCGATCGTTGCTGAAGTACCACCAGTACCTGGGCTCATTACAACCCAAGCTGGAACCGGGTGATCTTCCATCTGCATTTGGTTGAAAATCGAGTTCGCGATGTTGTTGTTACCACGCCAGTCGGTTGCACGCTCAGCGTAAGTAAATTGGTCCATGTAATGACCATTTAGTTCCGCTGCTAAACGACGAGATTCATCGTAAATTTCATCTGAGCGGTCAACAAGGTGCGCTTGGCCGCCATAGAATTCAATTTGCTCAATTTTTTTCTTCGCTGTGCACTTAGGCATTACCGCAATAAATGGAAGACCAAGCAGGCGAGCAAAGTACGCCTCAGACACAGCTGTGCTGCCAGATGAAGATTCAATGATCGTTGTTTCTGGGCCAACCCAACCGTTACAAATCGCGTATAAGAACAGAGAACGCGCTAAACGGTGCTTCAAAGAGCCTGTTGGGTGTGTGCTTTCATCTTTAAGGTAGATATCAATGCCTTCGATGCTTGGAAGGTCTAGCTTGATAAGGTGCGTATCCGCTGAGCGTTGGTAGTCGGCTTCAATTTTACGAATCGCGTTGTTAATCCATTGATGGTCAGTGCACATAAGCGTTCTCCTGATCTTGTGTAGGAATTTTTTGTAATTGGTATGGTTCTAATTTATCTAGAATTCGAGAGAAAAACTTTGCCATATTTGCTTTGTTCTGACTAAAATGTAGAAAATTATTCTCTTTAAATGCGATTTGGTGAAAGTGTGATAGATGCCGTAGATAAAAAAATATTAGGTTTGCTGCAAGAAGACAGCACGCTGTCATTGAACGATATTTCAGAGGCGGTCAACCTAACAACCACTCCCTGTTGGAAAAGACTGAAGCGTCTTGAAGAGAACGGTATTATTGAAAAAAGAGTGGCGTTGCTGAACCCTGAGAAGCTTGATCTTGCTTTTACCGCGTTCGTATTGGTGAAAACAAGCAACCATTCTCATGAGTGGTATGGGCGCTTTGTGAATACTGTGTCGGACTTTCCAGAAGTGATGGAGTTCTATCGAATGGCTGGCGAGTATGATTATATGATGAAGGTTCAGGTTAAAGACATGAAGTGCTTTGATGATTTCTACAAGCGTTTGGTGAATAGTATTGATGGTATCTCGAATGTGACCTCGACGTTTGCTATGGAACCATTGAAGTACACGACAGCTCTACCGCTTTAAACTATACCTAGCCTCACGTTACATCTTGTCTCAGTTTAGACATCGCCTCTGCGATAAAGAAAAGGATTATTCATGTTTGCAAAAATCTCTACCGCGATCCAATTAGTGTTAGCCATCGCCATTTTTTACTTAGGCTACACCATCTATTCGTTTACCAATAAAGTCGGTGATATCGTCGATACTTATCCGCAGGTTATCGAAGACTTATCTGTCTTGACCAAAGGCCTTAAAGTCGAAGAATGGCTAGAGTTTGCAGCTCATGTCGACGAGCTTGCTCCACAAGTTTTAGATACTGTCGAAGACGTGAGAAAGACAGTGGACCAAGTCAATCAAACTATTGTCTCTGTCGACAGTAAGATTCCAAGTATTCTCGAAGAAGTAAAAAATGTACGCACTGAAGTCGAAAATGTGAGGGTGGATGTTATCCCTCCAACGCTTTCAGAAATGAAAAGCTACCGAATTGATGTTGTTCCTCCTGTGTTGGCTGAAAGTAAGTCCTACCGCGAGCAGACTATCCCTGTGATTGTGACTGAGTCTGAAATGCTAAGAGCGGAAGTGCCGGGTATTTTGGCACAGGCTAATTTGTTAGCTGATAAGAGTAAGGAACTAGCTCAGGGCGCTGCAGAAGGTGCGGTGAAAGGAGTTGTGCTATCCCCGTTTAACTTGCTTAGAGATGCGGGCGATGGCATTAAAACGCGAGTGCAAGGTGAATTTGAGCCTACGCTAGAGACTGAATAGAGATTGTTGACTATTGAGTAACAGCCTTTGCTTGGCGTTATGGAAAAGAAAAGGGGCTAGGTTATACCTAGCCCCTTATTGTTGGCTGGTGCTGGTGCTGGTGCTGGTGCTGGTGCTGGTGTATTGTTTGTAAAAAACGTCTACTCATTACTTAGTAAAGCGCATCACACCTTCTTGAACCGCAGTCGCGACTAATTCGCCTTTTTGATTGAAGATCTCGCCGCGCACTAGGCCACGAGTGTTTGCTGCTGTCGGGCTCTCAATCGCATAAAGCAACCATTCGTCCATCTTGAATGGGCGATGGAACCAGATTGAATGATCAATCGTCGCGACTTGGAAGTTTGGTGTCATGATTGAAACTTCATGTGGGTGAAGCGCAGTAACCAAGAACCCCCAATCTGACGCGTAAGCAAGCAAATATTGGTGAATGAGCTGGTTATCTGGCAACGCACCATTCGCTCTCACCCACAGATATTGCTTTGCTTCGGCCTTTTTAGGCTTCAGTGGGTTAACGACAGTAACAGGGCGCATTTCAATCGGCTTTTCGCCACAAAAAGTCTTACGCAGTTTTTCAGGCAAGAACTCAGCAATATGGCTCGCTAGCTCAGTTTCAGATGCAAAGTTCTCTGGGCCTGGGATGTTTGGCATTTCATTCTGATGTTCAAAACCTGGAGCATCACCATGGTAAGAAGCCGTGAGATAGAAAATAGGGCGGCCATTTTGAATCGCTTTAACACGGCGCGTGCTGAAGCTGCGTCCATCTCTTAGGTTCTCAACATCGTAAATAATGGGCTTTTCAGGGTCACCAGGAAATAGAAAATAACTGTGGAACGAGTGAACACTGCGGTCGTCTTGAACGGTATAACGAGCCGCAGATAGCGCTTGCCCTAATACTTGACCACCATAAACCTGTGGTAGGCCGAGGTTCTCACTTTGCCCGCGGAACAGACCTTCTTCCAGCTTCTCTAGCTGGAGTAAACTTAATAATTCTTGCAAAGGTTGACTCATCGCCAGCATGCCTCTTGGTAAAATGGATGTCAGATTATTGTGTTAATCATTCAGCTTAGTCAGATATCTGTCAATAAATCATAGGGTTTCAAGACAGAATATGAAAGCTCTCTTATAATTGATGAGTAGATTTGCCGAGTCCGGCAAACATGTTGAGAGAAATTGAATATGAAAAAGGCTCTAATTCTTATTACGTCTTTAGTATCGTTTGGCCTACTTGTTGGTTGCCAAGCAACATCAGAAACGAACACTTCTCAGGAAGTGGTTGCAGAGAACGCTCAAGTGATTTCAGGAACAGTAAGCTATCGCGAAAGAATTGCATTGCCCGAGAATGCAGTGGTTACCGTAACGCTAGAAGATATTTCACTGGCTGACGCGCCATCGACCGTTATCGCGACTCAAGAATTCACTACCGATGGTAAGCAAGTACCGTTTGCATTCGAGTTGAGCTACGACAACAACAAGATCCAACCGAACCACCGTTACAACATGCGCGCAACGATTCACGTTGACGGTAAACTGCGTTTCACTACTGACACGATTAAGTCAGTGATTACCGACGTAGAAAACACGCAACAAGCAGACCTACGCTTGGTTGGTGTTCGTTAATTAGAAATGGATGCCGCTGTTAAGGCATCTTGATTGGATTAACTTAGCCAGTTGAATTGGCGATTAGTGGCAGCTCTAGGGCTGCCATTTGTATATTCTGAGTTTCACCTTTCCTGCGTCGCTCACTTCAATCCCTTCTTCGACAAGACGCTTCTTTTGGCGATCAAACGAATCACCTTTCAAAGAAAGTTCACCCTTACTGTTGATCACTCGATACCAAGGCAGTTTGCTACCTTCCGGTAAGTTTCCTAATGCTCTACCTACATGTCGTGCATACCCCGGAAAACCTGAAAAACGTGCTATGTCTCCATAAGTTGTTACTTTTCCATATGGAATTTGGTGAATCACTGCAAAGATTTGGGACAAAAATTGGTCCATACTAAAAATTCCTAGTTCATTAATACCACGGATCGGTAGAAGGAGAGGGCTATGGTATTTTCAACGTTTCAGTTCTTGATAACCACATTATTAGCCGTTGTTTGTGCGAGAGCAATCAGTTTAAGTGAGGGAGATATCCCAGTGCTTGCAATGGTCATTCCTGCATTATGGATATTACCGCAGGGCGGCATTGCAGGATTAGTTCTGCTTGTTTCCATGACGACCTACGGCTTAACGCTGCCCCTACAACCCATCACACTCTCTGTGAGTGCGTGGGTGCTATTCCCATTATTGATGGTGGTCTTTTCAAAACGCAGTAGCTTGTCGGTTGTTATTATTTCGGGATTAATTGTCGCGACCTTACAAGTTGGTATTATGGTGACCCAATCTGCGGGTAAGCTTGATGGTGCACCTTGGATTACCACGCTGCAAACCTTGTCGATTATCATGATTTGGTGGGCGGCGAATCACCTTAAGCCCGCCAGCCGTCACAGCTGGTGGTCATTAGGTTTGATTCTTCCATTATGGATCGCCGATTTACCTTACGCGGCTTTGGTTGCCTTGTGTGTTACCGGTATTATGGCATCGATGGAAACACTTACTCGCTTGAAGACCTTCCGTTGGAATAAGTTACTGTGTTGGACATTGCCGACTGTTGGCTTTGCGGCTTTGGTCATTACACCCAGCATTGAGGTACCAAGCCCAGTCTTTGTGGTGTGGTTATGCTTGTTGGGCACCGCATGGATGACAGACTACATCATCCGAACGGAAGAGAACGAAGACGCAGACCTTTAGCTGAAGTGAATGATATTCTGTTCGTAAGGATAAAAGCGAGCACATGTGACTTGAATGAATGCGTTATGAAACAAAGACAAAGCTGATGCTTTATCCGACAGTTTTACGGTGTGTTGGGTAAAGGGTAATCACTTAAACCACATTTGTTTAAAAAGAGTCGCTTTGTGCTTGCAATGGTTGCTGCGATGCTTAATAATCCAATCACTCTTTGAGGCAAGCCTCTTAGAAAAAGAATCTATGGAGGCTCTGGTCCTCCCGCAACACTAACTTGTGAACTCGGTCAGGCCTGGAAGGGAGCAGCCGCAGCAGGCGACGTGTGTGCCGGGATGTGGCTGGGGCTTCCACCCATATAAAAAGCCGCTCTTAATGAGCGGTTTTTTGCTATTTGAAGCTTTTAATTGTAGTTTTCAAATAACGCCTTCAAGTTTATTCATCTGCGCCCCTAGATCTTACTTGTCTCGCTCTAATCGCTCTTTATCTAACAATACGCGTTTACGTTCTAATCCCCAGCGATAGCCACCTAGCTCACCGTTGCTTCTTAGCACACGATGACAAGGTATCAGCACGCCAATCCGGTTTTTACCACAAGCAGATGCCACAGCTCGAACGGCTTTTGGTTTGTCGATCTCATCAGCCACCTCACTGTAGCTGATGAGATCACCTTCTTTAATACTCAATAAAAATTGCCATACCTTAATCTGAAATGCGGTTCCTCGAATATCGAGTGGTAAGTCAGGTCTTGGGGCGCCTTGGCTTATGTGTTGATCGAGAGCTTCTATCCAGAAATCCAATTCGGGCGTATCTTGCGAAGCGGAAATTGTCAGCTCAGCTTTTGGAAATTCACTACTTAATTGCTCTAATAGTGCTTGCTCATTGTCACCAAATTGCACGAAACAGACGCCGTTATCGGTCGCGGCCATCATCATGAAACCGAGTGTAGTTTGGCGGCATGCGTAATTGATCGTCTCGCCTGCACCTCCCGCTCGATAGGCTTTTGGCGCCATACCGATGTTGCGAGTTGCTTCTCCATATACACGACTGATAGAGCCAAAACCAGAAGCGTAGATTGCATCGGTAACGCCATCCCCTTGCTTTAGAGAGCGCTTGAAGTGACGCATTCGAGCTGCATCTTGATACGCTTTAGGCGACACCCCGAATGCTTCTTTGAACAGTCTTTGTAATCGTGAGGGAGACAGCTCCGCAATTTCACTTAAGCTAGAAAGTGTGAGTTTCTCATCGGCGTGTGCTTCAATGTAGCGTGCAACCTCGACCAATTTTACCACTCGAGAGTTTCCCGGAAAAGGGTGGCAGCGTTTGCATGGCCTAAAGCCTGCTAACATCGCCATTTCGATGCTTTCAAAGAACCTTAAGTTCTCAGGTTTGGCCGGTCGCGCCGAACACGATGGCAAGCAATAAACGCCCGTTGTGATAACACCATAGAAAAATTGCCCATCGAAAGACTGGTCTCTGACGGCTATCGCTTTTCTCATTTCGATCTCTGGTGGCATTGGCATGGCTCAATCTCTACTCAATTACTGGTCTACGATTATCTAACCGTATGTTCGGTGATGGTTCCATCCGTTTCTTGCTGACTAATTTTTATTATAAGCTCCTGAGGTTCAATAGCTTTGGGGTTGAACAATATAGATATAACGCAAAATTCGGATGTTTTGTATTCCTGTGGGTCGCTAAGATTGATCACATACCAATTATTAGAGAGTGAACTGAACCATGACATCGACTATCAATATCTCAATGAATGCACGAGTGTGGGCAATGCTGATTCTGCTTTCCATGTTATGGGGAGGATCGTTCTTCTTCGTTGGTGTTGTGGTTACTGATCTTCCTCCGTTAACCATTGTCGCGCTCAGGGTAGGAATTGCCGCAATCACTTTGTGGATTATTGCTTTGATGATAGGACTTCGTCCGCCTAAAGAGTGGCGCGTTTGGGGGGCTTTTTTAGGAATGGGTTTACTCAACAATGCTGTCCCGTTCGCGCTTATTGTATGGGGGCAAACTCAAATTGCATCAGGGCTAGCATCGATTCTTAACGCCGCGACACCGATCTTTGCGGTTGTGGTGGCAGGAATACTCTTGCCTGACGAGCGCGTCACATCGTTAAAACTTGCGGGTGTCGGTATTGGTTTTGTTGGTGTTGTTGTGATGATAGGGTTACCTGCCTTGAGTGGCGGTGGCAGTTTAATTGCCCAGTTGGCAATCATAGCGGCTGCTTTGTCATACGCATTTGCTGGTGCGTATGGGCGTCGATTCAAAACGATGGGAATTAACCCAATTATTACTGCGGCAGGGCAAGTGACTGCATCAACGATTGTATTAACTCCAGTCGCATTAATGGTAGATGGCCCACTTGATGTTGTGGCAATGAGTGGAGACACATGGTCGGCCATAATCGGGCTAGCAGTTTTATCGACAGCGGTCGCTTATGTTCTTTATTTCAAAATCTTAGAGATTGCGGGAGCGACCAACGTATTACTTGTTACTTTGTTAGTTCCTGTTTCCGCTATCTTACTTGGCTTCCTGTTCCTCAATGAGTCGTTAGAAGTGATTCACTTTGTTGGCATGTTGTTGATCGCCATTGGTTTGTCGGCCATTGATGGAAGATTATGGCGCCGTATTAAGTTGGCAAAGGCTTGAGTTTAGTTTTATGGGCAAGGCATGATTGACCTTGCCATCATTAGTTAAAAATATTGCTGTGTTTACAATCAAAAGACAAACAATCGCAGTCAGCAATATTTGAAAGGTATTATGTTATTCATAAATACTGTATGAAAAATACTTACTTGCGATTTTTTGATGCTGACCATTGTCGATCAAGCGTTGTATACCATCATCAATAAGATCTTTGAGTTCATTGTCTTGTTTTCGTACCGCTACACCAATACCACGTCCGAACCACTTTTCTTCTGTAAATTTAGGACCCGTAAAGTGATAGTCTTTACCCTGATCAGTTTCAAGAAAGCCCGCATTGAGCCCCATCGAGCCGCCAAATACGGTATCAAGACGGCCGTTGAGTAAATCAGTAAAAGCTTCATCGAATGAGCCGTAACGTTTAATGTCTACATCAGGGTAGATCTCAGAAAGGTATTTATCGCCAATAGTTGCTCGCTGAACCCCGATAGTTAGGTCATTCAAGCTGTCGTCGCCCATATTGATCTCTCGATCTTTCTTCATGACAAAACGAGCAGGAACTTTGGCGTAAGGGATAGTGAAGTTAACTTTCTTTTCACGTTCTTCGGTAATTGTCATCGCCGCTATTATCGCATCGTTCTTTCGGCTTAGAAGTGATGGGATAATACCGTCCCAATCTGTTTTTGAGATGATGCATTTCACCTTTAGCTCGATACACAGTGCGTTGGCCAAATCGACTTCAAATCCCTCTAATTCACCGTCCTGCGTTGTCCAACTGAATGGAGGGTAAGCCCCTTCAACAGTAAATCGAATTTGCTTCCAATCTTTTGCGTATGTGAATACAGAGAAAACACTGACGAATGCAACAAGTATCCATTTCATTTGTTATTTCCTTATAGTAATAATGGATACTGATAATTAACCACTTGTTAACATTTATCAACGCGAATACATATTGATGTGAGCAAAGGCATGCATGGTAATCAGTTTGTTTTAGCTTTATTCCTAGAGGTGGCTTTTGTGCATCACATTGAGTTGAGTTGAATTAATTAACTTATCAATTAGCAGGCAGCACCACTGCCGATGCTTCTTCCTCGGACTCCTCTTTGTCTTCTACTTGCTCGGCAACCCAATCAATGGTCTTTGTCAGGTAAAGTTTGTTGGTTTCTGTATCACACCAACGCTTTGATAATCCTCTACGATTAAACTCACTGCCAATCGCCGCAAGTGTTTGGTTACTTGAGCGTCCGTAATACAAGGTGTCACACAGTTCTAGGTTAGACATAGATTGTGGATACGTATTAACTGAAGAGGCGTTCATGCTGAGAGCTTTGGATTGATTGTGTGTGCATCCGGTTAGGCTCAAGAAAAAGAACAGGATTAAGGTTTTTTTCATGATGTCTCTGGTCTATTGCCGATGGTTTTCAGAGATTATTGGCATGATTCAGCTACTGATTTGTCAATTTCCCGCTAACTGCTTACATAGCAAGATCTTCATCCAAGTCAAAACCGTATTATCGGTCGCTTTAAGCCAATGACTAAAACGGTATTAAAGATCAAAAGCGCAATTTTGTACAAAAGCTAAAAGAGCCTATAGAGTAGACTGATAAGTCGCTCGATAATTAACAGGCTTGGGAATTGTTATGGAGAACAAGAAGCGCTCTAAAGAAAAGGCCGAATATAAGATCACAGAAGAGCTCGGTGGCCTTGAAATCTTGAATGCTGAATACGAAAAGCAGAACTTCTCACGTCATAGCCATGAGGGCTACACGCTTGGTGTTATTGAGCAGGGAGCTCAGCGCTTCTATAGAACGGGCGGGCATCATATCGCACCTCAAGATGCCATTATTCTGGTGAACGCCGACGAGGTTCATAGTGGCCATTCTGCGACTGAAGGTGGTTGGGCGTATCGTGCAATGTATCCATTGCCAGAGCAACTTGCCAAAATCACTCAAGAGCTTAACTTACCTAATTACGGCGCGCCTTACTTCCTAAGAGCGGTTGTTGAAGACCCTGAACTCGCTAACCAATTAAGGCTAGTGTTCAATGCGATTGATGAATCGGATAATCGCTTGTTACGTGAAACCTTGATGTACGGGATGTTGGTTAAGCTGATTAGCCGACATGGAAAATCGCCGCTTAATCCTCAACTCGATGGAAGAACTCAGCGTCAGCTTGTTCTGGTTAAGGAGTTTTTAGATGACTTTCCACAAGCCGATGTGTCCCTGGAGGAGCTATCTAAGCTAGCGGCTTTGAGCCCGTTTCATTTAGTGCGCTCCTTTCAAAAAGAGTTTGGTCTTCCGCCTCATGCGTATCAGATCCAATCTCGGTTAAGGCTTTCGCGTAAGTTATTGAAGCAAGGGCATACCATTTCAGATACTGCTCAAGAGTGTGGCTTTCACGATCAAAGCCATTTCCATCGACACTTTAAGAAAGCCAATGGCTACACGCCGGGGCAATACATCAAAATGCTCTAAATTGGACAGATTGATTTAGCCGCGAAATCGAGCAAGTTTGTACAATCGAACCGACTCAACTCTTCTTACATTGAATAGCTAATGTGAAGACAGCATAGAATTATATGGATAGTGGAAAAATGGATAGACGAACACAGTTATGGAAGGGCGTTTTAGCGGGAATGCCTTTGAGTATTGCAGTTATCCCTTGGGGAATTCTAGCAGGATCATATGCGATAGATGCCGGATTGAATCAACTTCAAGCGCAGGCAATGTCGGCTATTTTGTTTGCTGGCTCAGCTCAACTTGTCGCTGCGGGTATGTTCAAAGCGGGTATTGGTTTAGGCACCATGCTATTGACTACACTGTTCATCACCTCAAGGCACTTTTTATATAGCGTATCGATGCGCGACAAAATCAGTCACCTTCCAGCTCGCTGGCGTTTACTGCTTGGTTTTTGGCTCACCGACGAACTTTTTGCGATTTGCAGTGGGCAATCTCAGCAAGAGTTTAATCGTTGGTATGCGGCGGGTGTGGGCGGCGGTTTTTATCTGGTTTGGAATATCGCGAGCTTTGTTGGCATTGTCGCAGGAAGCCAAATTCCGTCATTGAATGAAATTGGCCTTGATTTCGCGGTAGCAGCGACCTTTATTGCGTTAGTTTTCCCACTAATCAGAACATTACCTGTTGTCGTGTGTGTGGTGGTTTCACTCGTTACCTCGGTCGCGATGTCGGTTAACAATATTGACGGTGGGCTAATGATTGCGGCGATTGCTGGCATGTTAGCGGGCTTTTTCAGCGAGTCGTTTCAAGAGCGAAACAATGGTAATAAGCCAATCGTGGAGGGGAAGTAGAGATGATTTGGTTAACGATATTACTCATGACAGCGATTGTGTTCTTTAGTCGGTATCTGTTTCTAGAACCTGCAATCCCACTTCGCTTAAATCAAACTGCGCGACGTCTGTTACGTTATTCAAGCCCAGCGGTGCTAACTGCGATTTGGGGGCCGATTGTTTTTTCACCAGAGCAAACATTTTGGCCAAGTATCGAAAACCCATATTTGATAGGCGCTCTTGTGACCGGATTGTTGATATGGAAAACAGGCAATGTGTTGCTAACGATCGGCGTCAGCATGGCGGTGTTTTTGTTCTATAACCTTGTCGCGGTTGATTTCCTTTTCTCTTGATTTCTATTATTGATTTTATGTTTTACCCATAATTTAAGAGCTATATAAATATGATTACTTGTTATGTTCGATATGTGATTGATCCTAAGAAGATAAAGGACTTCGAGACCTACGCAAAAATGTGGATTCCTTTGGTCGCTAAATTTGGCGGTCAACACAATGGTTACTTCTTGCCATCAGAGGGCGCGAATAATATCGCGTTGGCACTATTCTCTTTTGATAGCTTGGCGGCTTATGAAGAGTACCGTAATCAGTCGCTAAACGATCCTGAGTGTATCAAAGCCTTCGAATTTGCTGATGAGGTCGATTGTATTGTTAGCTATGAGCGTAGCTTCTTTAGACCTGTTTTTGACTGATTGGCCTTGCAACGTATGGCATGGTGACTTCTAATGTATTGATTCACTATTTGTGTATTTAGGTTTTGGTAAGGAGTTAATTTGGCTAAGAAGTATTATGTGGTTTGGAAAGGTCGTACACCGGGTATTTTTACTACTTGGAATGAGTGTAAGTCGCAAGTTGATGGTTTTGCTGGTGCGAGATATAAATCGTTTCCAACATTAGGCGAAGCAGAGTCTGCTTTCGGCGGTAAAGCATCTTCTGCGTCTCGTTCTGCTTCAACATCTGGATTTTCATCGACCAAGCCAAGTGCTGCGGGTAAGCCTAAGAAAGCGAAAGTCCCGCCTCTTTCTGAGCAGCAAATCGCTGAAATGCCTTTCGATATCAAGATATACACTGATGGCGCTTGTGAGCCGAACCCTGGTGAAGCAGGAACAGGCTTAGCGGTCTACTTGAATAACGAGTTAACCGAGTTGTGGTATGGCTTATATCAGCAGGTTGGTACTAATAATACGGCAGAGCTGCATGGCTTGAAGCAAGCGTTTATTTTGGCTAAAGAAAAGCTGAAAGCTGGCTTATCTGTCGCGATTTATTGCGATTCTAAGTACTCGATTGACTGCATTACCAAATGGGCTACAGGTTGGGAGAAAAAAGGCTGGACGAAGTCGGGTGGTGAGATAAAAAACCTCGACATCATTAAGCCTGCGTATGCGCTTTACCAAGAGTTGGCTTCTCAAATTACCATTTACCACGTTAATGGCCACGTTGGTATTGAAGGTAACGAGCTTGCCGACCGAATGTCTATTGTGGCGATTGCTTCTAAAGAGCAAGACTTGAGTCGATATACTGAAACTGACGATCTAACTGAGATCTTAGCTTTGCGAGCGGGTTAAGAAAGGTTGATAGTTAGAACATGACTATCGAAGCGTTACAGTGTGCATCAATGTAACGCTTTGTTCCTGCCTCCTTTTATGAGGCTTATTTCTCAGGGTGTTAAGCTGGGTTTTCTATCCAGTGAGACAGTTGTTGAGCTTGCTTCAACGAATTAAAACTTTGCTCCACTCTTGTTCTTGCTCTCATTCCCATCTCTGTTTTGTCATTGCTGCTCAATTGCGCAAAATGCTCAATTGCTTCCCTTAATTCTTCAACGTTTTTTTCGCGAACCACAAATCCTGTTTCTGGTGAGACGATTTCTTTGCACCCCATTATATTGGTCGTAATGACAGGCGTTCCAACAGCCATCGCCTCTTTCAAAACCAATGGTCCTGTATCTACACATCCGGTTTCGGAAAAACAGAATGGCGCGATCAAGCTATCGTAATTCGGTAGATTCTCTTTCACCCATTCATGGGGCTTAGCTCCTAAAAAGGTTACGTTTCGAGTGAGCCCTTGTTGTTCTACCTGAGCTTTTAGTTGTTGTTCTAAATCACCAGTGCCGACGATATCAAGGTGAATGTCGAGAGGTTGGGCTATCGGTGCTAGTGCATCAATAAGATGGTGGATACCTTTTTGTTCAACTAAGCGGCCAAGAAAAACGAAGCGAAGTTGTTTAGCTTCGGTTTTTGGGTGCAGTTGAAATTGTTTAATATTTACTCCACAGTGCAGGAGCTTAACGTTGCCTTTCGCCATGCTGTTAAAGTCGGTTAGCATGTCTTTACATACAGCGACCACAAAATCGCTCGATGAAATTTTCTGTTCAATATCATAAGCGAATTCGTAAACATCGTGACCGTGGGCAACGAACGAGCAGGTGATGTTCAACAGTTTTGCAGCGACAATCGCGTGAGCAGCGGTGTGTTGGCAGAAGTGAGCGTGAACGTGGTTTATGTCTTTTTCGGCAAGCTGTAGTGCCAATTTGAATCCATAAGCGAACAATGACTTTTTAGGCATACTGGTCTGTTTTGATACAAATGATATCGCCTTGATAAAGCCGAACCAGTTTATGTTTACTATCTCACCAACTCGAATATCTCGCCCGATTTTCACAATATCATAGTCAAATGATTTTTCGCTCTCTTCTATTTCAAATGTCATCACGCAAACATCGTGTCCACAAGATTTCACGGAGGCGACTTCTGTTTGAATGAAGGTCTCACTGAGTACCGGGTAAGTTGGCGCCACAAATGCTACTTTCTTCATTCTTTACTCCTCAAATCCATGTGATTAAAGCTATTAAGCCAAGCTAATAACCAATAAAGCAAGATACGAACCAAGATCAAACCGTAGCTTTTGAGGGCCTTTCTATTGTTTTCCGAAGGTTAGCCCCAAGAAGTTGCCCATTTTCTCAAATTGATAATCAAATTGGAGTGGTAGGCTTTTCGACCAGCTATGTTTTTTCGTCATTTTGGGAATAGGCGCGTAGGCGACTGATCTAGAAGTAATTTCATTGCAATACACTCTCGGCATAGAACATGCAACGTCAGCCATATAACGTATAAATCTGAGGGCGTCATTATGGCTAAAGTAAGTGTTGTTATTCCTACCTATAATTGTTTGGATTACCTGCCTAAGGCAATTGGCAGTGTACTTAAGCAGACTCATCAAGACGTTGAGTTAATTATCATTGACGATAATAGTAATGATGGGACGTCGACTTATCTCTCGTCGATACATGATGAGCGCATCATTAAATTATCAACTCTGGGTGTGGGTGCGCCTCAAGCGAGAAACCTTGGTATAGAAAAAGCGACGGGGGAATATATCGCTTTTTTAGATGCTGATGACTTTTGGTTCCCCGAAAAGCTCGAACGCCAACTCGAATTTCACCAAAGATATCCAGACCTCGCGATGAGCTTTACTAACTACGAACATCTTACTGAAGAGTACCAAGTGATTGTCGACTGTTTTAGTTATTGGTCGCAGTTTCAAGGCCAAGACGAGTTATTCGTTAATATTGAGAATCCACTAGAGTTCATTATTGAAAATAACGTTATTGGCACCTCAACCGTCATGGTGAAAGCCGATGTGTTTTCTCAAACAGACAGCTTCAATGCCGATATTAAGTATGCGGAAGACTGGGAGCTGTGGCTTCGAATGAGTGAGAACCACCAGATTGGCGTATTGAACTCGGTGCAAGTTGGCTATTTAATGAGAGCAAGTTCTGTCACTCAAACTGAAAGTCTCAAATTGAGAAATTTACAGTCTATAGAAACTATTCTTCAGCGTTACCAAAATGACCCTCAACGATGGAACCTGCCAGCGTCTAGCTTCAAGATAGCAAAGGCGAGAATATTAGAGGGCTACGCTGACTATTACCGAGGTTTACAGAAAAACCGCTTGGCCATCTCTTATAGCATCCGCTCGTTGGCGTTGGTTCCGCAAAAACGAACCTTACGACATCTTCTAGGAGACTGTAAGAGCTTCCTAACTCCGGCATGGTAGGGAATCGGTGACTCCTATGGGCTCATTAAAACAGTCTGCTTATTACGCTATTGGCATCTTGATGATGAAAGGGATCTCACTCGTGATGATCCCCTATATCACTCATAAGATGACGTTGGCAGAATACGGTTCTTTAGAGGCCATTGTCTTGTTGGCCGATATCGGGACGATATTATTTAGCTTCGGTATTGTTGAAGCAATGTACCGATATGTGGGCGTCGCTGAGGGTGAAGAAAAGAGAAAGCTTGTCTCGAACTGTTTTACCTTGAGTGTCTTAGTCTGTGTGTTAGGAGGCGTCTTAATTGTTTTTAGTATGCCTCTGTTACTGCTGATGTTGCCAGTCGAGTTCCAACCTTATCAGATCATTCTTCTACTTATTCCTACGATGCTCGATGGGGCAATATCCATCCCGCTTACTTTGATGCGAATGAATGCAATGGCGAAGCGATTTTGCCAACTCAATGTGTTGAAAGCCGGTGTTCAGGCGATTATGACATTTGTTCTGCTTGAAGCCGGTTATGGCATTGATGGTGTACTAGTTTCTGCCGCAGCTTCTAGTGTGTTATTGATGGTTTGTCTGGTGCGTTATCAATGGCAGCAGATGGGCAATCTAGGTTGTTTCCAGTACTCAGCAAAGATCTTGAAATTTGGCCTGCCAACGCTGGTCGGTGGTGCATCCATTTATATGATCACCGGGTTAGATCGCTGGGTGATGGCAAGCTTTGTTGGGGTAGAGGAGTTGGCCGTTTATGCGGTTAGTGGTAAGTTTGCGTTGATTCTAGGCTTACTGTTACAACCTTACGCGCTTTGGTGGTTTCCGAATCGAGTCGCCATGCTTCAGCAACCCGGCGGTAGCAAAATGTGTGCAGACAGGGCCTTAATCGGAGTTAATCTAGCCATAGTGTTAGGAGGCTTGATGATCTTAACTGTCCCAGGCTTCATTTCTCTTATCTTACCAAGCAGCTATCATCAGGCTGGGGTTATAGTTGTCGCACTGCTGGCCATCGCTGTTATTAAAAGTGCGGGCGACTACCTCAACTTAGGCTGTTTCAGTGGTGACTCAAGTCAATCACAGATGTGGATCCAAGGTGGTTGTGCGGTATTGGCGGCAATCGGTTATTTTACCATTACCCCAACTTACGGTGTGTGGGGCGTCATTGCTGTTCTGTGTGCGATTTATATCTTGAGGCTACTGCTTCTGTATTTTGTAAGCCAATCGATGGAGTGTTTGCCTTATGACCACCGCAGATGGATAACAGCAATCAGTATTGCCATTGTCGCTATTGTTTGTGACCGTGTTCTTGGATTGATCCTGGTTGATGTCCATGAGTTTGTTTTAGGGGCCGTCGTCGCGTTGATCACGCTGGTGGCTTTTGTGAAATATTCGGTGATCGTTGTCCCTCAGGCTCTGCTTGATAAGTTCATACCGGAAAAACAGTCGCACGCAAACTGAATAAAACACTGCTCATAATTAACTAGAGTAGATAGTATTTATAAATTCAATGAATGCTAACTATGGAAAGATATATGAATAAGTGGATTGTACTCTCAGCGTTTTGATCAACTCTATCGCATGCTTCTGCTGAGCTTGCCAGCCAAGATTTATTGTCTAACCATTTTGATGCGTCAGAGTTCTCATCTATGGAAACGCAGCATAGCGTTTGTACCAGCCTTGTCTGTAATTCAATATCCGAGCCACAGTTAGTTCCTGCTGCGGGGGATTTTCCTGAACGCGAATCTAACCCAACGATAGATACGATAGCTAGTGCGATCTACTTCGTGGGAGAGGTAGGCATTGCTGAAAATCTATCGACTCCGGAATATGAGAAATTTTTTGAGAACTAGCTGAAAGGTTACATTTACCGAGAGGCACTTCTTTTTAGTCCTATTACAAAGTACATAAAATGCTGTTATAAAAGGTTCTATCGCATTTAATGATTCGATTACCTGATACATGACGACTAGGACATCCCGATGGAAATATGGAAGTTGCTGCTGTTTATTCCAGCGTGCTTTGCGCTGAACATGACGCCTGGCCCAAATAATCTATTGTCGATGAATAATGCCCGTTGCTATGGCTTTCAAACGGCATTGATCGCGGGGCTAGGCAGAATTGTTGCCTTCTCTGGCATGATTGCGTTGGCGGCATCCGGCTTGGCTGTCGTGCTTTATACCTCTGAAACTTTGTTTTTCCTTATCAAGCTATTTGGCGCGATGTATCTATTATGGATTGCGTTTAACCTATGGCGATCTCAAGCCAGCCCTATCTTAGGTATTGAACGTAATAAAAACAGGCTCGGCCTAGTCAAACAAGAGTTCGCTCTTGCCGCGGGCAACCCAAAAGCGATACTTATCTTTACTGCATTCTTACCTCAATTTGTTGATGTATCAGTCAATGTAAACTCACAGTTCTTCATTCTAGGTGGTACATTCCTAGTGTTAGAACTGCTTGCGATATCTATCTACGCCGCTTTTGGTTTATATCTCAGAAACTGGCTCTCTAAGCCGCAAATGGCAAAACGTTTTAACAAAGCGTGCTCGGTTTTTCTTGCACTATCCGGTGCTAATCTGTTGGTTAGTCGACAGTAGTTTTCGATTTTAATTATCTTGGTGCAGCTTAAAGCAGGGAAGGGAGCTGATGAGTAACAAAGACTTATCCAAAATGGGTTTGGCTAAGGTATCACTGGTCGAACTTAACGGTGAACCTTGCATTCGCAAGCAAGGGGCGGGTGAGGTTGAGATTTCTTTTTACCAACATGCTGCACAACATTTGTCTGGTGTGAATAGCCCTAAGTTATTGGCTGTGGAAGGAAATGATCTCTTTATTGAACATATTCCGCACTCTTTGACATTAAATGAGCTTCAAGCCTCCACAGAGGTGTATCAGCAATTATCTCGTATTCATCAGTGTCCATACTCGCCGAGCTTTACAGTCAAAGAGCACGGTTGGCATGCCCATGGCACCGAAGCTGCATTAGCATCTCTTAATTTACCTCAAGTTACTCAAGACAGCTTACTGTGTATTCAGCAACATAGTGATGCTCTGTTTAACCATAACACCTTGGTCTCTGGGGATGCGAACGAAGGAAACTGGGGCAGGAGAGATAACGGTCAGCTCGTGTTATTTGATTGGGAGCGTTTTGGTTATGGTAGCCCAGCTATTGATTTAGCACCGCTCGTTTCCCGAATGGGTACTTTGTCTGACTATGAGTTTATTGTTGACCAGTACCTGCCTCATAACAGTCTGATTTCGCGTGAAGATTTAATAAGGCAATTGATCATCGCGAAAAGCTGGATCGTAGTCGAAGTCACGAATATATTAGTCGCACGTAACAACCCCGAAGCTTCGAAATACATCCAGTGGTACAGAGAACAAATACCTACTTGGTTGTCTTTAGTTGAAGGCAGATTGTAGTTGAAGGGAGGAGTCATATCTATAAAGGTCTATCTATGAATATTGTCTGTGCGGAAAAACAGGAACTGGCTGAGATTTACCAACTTGAACGTGCTTTGTTTGGCGACCATGCCTACCCGCAGTTTTTCTTCCGTCAGGCATTTGATTGCTGGGGAAAAGGCTTGTTGGTAGCCAAGCAAGAATCTAAGGTTGCGGGCTATGTATTGATGACACCAACAGACAAGCCACAAGAGTATTGGGTTCTGTCACTGGCCGTTGATGGTCACTATCGCGGGATGGGAATTGGTCGTTCATTGATGGAGCATGCGATAGCGACACTGCCGGAAGAATCGAAGATATTGCTGACTGTGGATCCCAATAATACATCTGCTTGTGCGCTTTATGCATCTATAGGTTTTGTCACAATCAAAGAAGAGTCGAACTATTTTGGCGATGATGAACCAAGGTTGGTGATGCAACTGACGATGTAACCTGTGCTTTAAGTCGGTTAAAAAGGTGAGTTGTCGTTAGCGAGAACACAATATAATTTAATGATTATTCATGCTTTTTATGGTGTATTTGTATTTAGCACTTATCGATATGAAATTTAGGGGTAATAGATGAAGTTTATTTGGTTGAAAGTCGCCGTTACAGTATTGGTATTCGCTGCACTGTTTGGCATCGTTTACTACAAAGTCGCTAGTGGTATGTCTTAACTCATCACTATTTAGTGCAGCTGTTTCCGTTGCACCGTGACTTTCCGGTTAGCCAGAACGAAATCTTGTATCGATTCTTGGCAAATCTTAGGTAGCACCAGTCTGTAATTGGCTTGAATATCGCCCAACGTAATGGAGCATAAAGCCAACCTTTTCCTACTAAGTTCCATGCTTGGTAAGTCACGTCTAAGCCAAGTAGCAGTTTTCCGTGCTCATCGAGTGCATGCAAAATCGTATTGGCTGCCTCTGCATCTATTTGCGGGTAGTTTGAAAACGCCTCACTGTAGATATCGATGGTTTGGATCTTATTGTCGGTATCATGCTTGGCAAGCGCGGCCATCTCTTTCGCACACAATGGACATGTTCCATCATAAAATATCGTAAGTTGTGTCATCGTCTGTTCGCCTATCATTTCACGACCTGAACCTTCTGTTACCCATTAAGCCGTTACCAGTCAATTCAATCGCTTGTTATTCAATAATCTAGTATTGGCTACGTTATTGCACCTTTTAAAGTTCACTCACCTCGTATCAAAGCTCTAAAAGGAGCCTGACGTAGACACTTTGTTCACCTTTTCAACTCATTGATTGTTAGGTCAAATCTCTGCTTTATGGACAAATGATAACAAAGCGTCCAATAAAGGTGTGTCTTCCATATATAAACATCAAGCAATTCAATAAGTTGAACTTGGCTTGGAATATGCTCTTTCGAACCTACGAATTGCTAAAGGATTTTCTCCAATTTGGGTATGGAAGAAAACTCTAAAAGCGTAAGTATGGATAAATGGAGAGAGAACATGAAGGTTATAAATTATTTATTTTGCGTACTTTTGTTGTTCAGTATTCCAAATGTCGCTGGTGCTACTGTTGATGTGATGGAACTTGATGGTAATGCGACCAGTGATAATAGTGGTATTGATTGGGACGATGTCAATGATCCTAACAGCATGGTTGGGATTGCAGAATTTTTTCAAAAAGACCGTAACGGTATCGACCAAATCTTTTGGAAGGGTGGGTCAAAAGATGATTCCGACATTACAGATTGGGCGTTCCGTACCGCGTCACCACAACCAAAAGATGACTTTACCAATGCGTATGCTGCTGCCTTTGAAAGCGGAGGTGACTTGCTGATTTACTTTGGTGCAGACCGATATGCGAACAATGGTGATATGTACATTGGCTTCTGGTTCTTACAAGATCAAGTAGGGTTGCCGGATGGGAAGACTAAGGGCGACTTTGTTGGGCAGCATGTCAATGGAGACATCCTTGTGCTGATTTCATTCCCACAAGCGAGTGGCGGTAATCCGTACATAGAAGTGTTGCAGTGGGATTTGAATAATGGCGATGTCACCGACAACATGACGAGAATTTTCCAAACAGACGGTGACCCTAAATCGAATGATTTCGTTGGTGCAAGATGTGGCAGCGGCGCTGTTGGTGTCGAGAAGATCTGCGCGATTTCAAATGATGATTCTATCGGGGCAATTGCTTTACCCAATGTACAAGGTTGGGACTATCTAGCTAAAACGGGTGAAACAACAACGATTCCAACAGAGAGCTTTGTGGAAGGTCGATTAAACTTGTCAGCTCTGTTGAATGATGAGTTTGGTATTGAGGATATTCCTTGTTTCAGTAGCTTCTTAGTGGAGTCACGAGCTTCTCGTTCGATTGATGCATCTTTGGCTGACTTCGTTGTCGGTTCATTCAGTTTATGTAGCATCAATATAGCGGCGACTTGTAACACAACCAGCTTTACGGTTGATGGCATGTTTAATATCGATTACACCGTGACGGTAACCAATACCGGCCCTGGTTCGTTAGGCACCAATGGTGATTACGAAGTGGCCTTTTTATCTGAGTCACCAATCTTAGGTGCGCTTCCTGTCGTGGGTAACGGTGATGAAGTGTGGAGTGTTGGTGAGTCATTCTCAATCATGGGGAATTATCTGTCTGTAAATAACGGTGCCGTCGGCGTGATAGATGGTGCGGTGGATCTTGATGGGCTTATCGTGAATGCTCAAGCGCCAGTGGCTTACAATTGTCCACCAATAGACTTGAGCCCGATGGTTGAGATTTCTAAGGTGTGTAATAGCTTCTTAGAGGTTGATGGCGGTCAAGTTGTGCTTAAGAAAACCTATGATGTTGAAATATGTAATACCGGTGATATCCCATTGGCCATTGAATCGCTAGTGGACTCTAAGGATGACTCTTTGAGCCGTTCTGATTTACCTACTGAAGTAGTCAACAGCAGTTATTACCTCGATTTTGCTTTACCTTGTAATGATCTTGAGGATGTGACCACATGTGGTGCTGGCAATATGTGTAGTGCATTAAGTGCCGACCCTGAGCTGTTTGCTTGTAAAACGGGTGAAGGAGAATGGATACCGAACTTTGGTGATGCGATTGGTCAAGTGTGTACACAAGTCAGTAAAACTTATGCGCCAAATGTGTTACCGACCGGAACTGCAGGAATGCTATCTAATCAAGTTACAGCAACGTTTGACTCGTTGTTCTTGCAAGAAGCATTTATGGAAACATCGAACATTGCAACCTGTGATGTTTGTCCATTCACTGTACCTGAGCCATAAATACTTTCATCAATTGTACTCAATTAAACTCTAAAGCAGCCTAGTTCGTTAGGCTGCTTTATTAGTTCGTTAGGCTGCTTTATTAGTTAGCTAGCTTAGCTAGCTAGGCGACTTAAATTATTATCTGATGTTTTTTGATCAGCTTGTATAAGGTTGTCCGAGAAATAGACAACGCTTTAGCTGATTGAGAAATATTGTAGTGGTGTTGCTGAATCACTCGACGAACATTTTTTGAAGAAAGTCGAGTGTCATTCTCAGTGTCGTGCGACGCGTCTTTCAATTGAATCCCCATATGACGAGTAGAGAGGGCACTTGAATTAGAAAGAACAATCGCTCTTTTTATGCAGTTGAATAATTCTCGGACATTGCCCGGCCAATGGTACTGTTTCATTTGCTCAAGGGTGTCACTAGGCAGTTTGGTTTTGGATGCGTAATTGTGCTTCAGTTCAAAGCGAACCAAATCCTCAATGTCTTCTTTGTGATCATTGAGTGGCACTAAATCCAATGGAAGTACATTGATCCGGTGAAAGAGATCCTTTCGAAATTTACCCGCAGCAACGGCCTGTTCGATGTTGACGTTGGTGGCGAAAATTACGCGGCAATCTACGGGTAATTGGTTGTTACTGCCCAATCGCTCTATCAAGTTATTTTCTAGAAAATGGAGTAAGTAGGTTTGTAGTGACAGTTCAAGATCGCCGATCTCATCCAAAAATAGCGTGCCACCATTCGCTCTTTCCACGTGTCCGACGTAGCGTTTGTTTGCTCCCGTGAACGAGCCTTTTTCAAAGCCAAATAACTCTGAGTGAATTAGGGATTGTGGAATAGCGCCACAATTGACAGCGATGAAAGGTTTTTGACTGCGTGCTGAGGCCTCATGTATTAAACGCGCACATAGGCTTTTTCCTGTTCCTGTCTCTCCTTGAATCAGCACTGGGAAATCGTTGTTAGCGATCTTAGCTATCTTCTTTTTAAGTTGCTGGATGGTGTTTGATTGGCCCACCAATTGATACTCACCGATCGAGACTGGCTTGGACTTGTTTTGCTTGCAATCTATCATGCCATACGCGTGCCCTAAGCTACGGGCAAGCCATTCGGTATCAATGGGCAGATGGTAATAGTCCCAGAAGGTTTGCTTAATGAGTGGCAAGTCGTGACTTGGTGGCAGGCTACAGATAGCGATTGCTTTTAAACTTGGAGAATGAGCCTTCAGTGCTGAAATTTGCTCACATTGTTTGTCGATTGAAGATGATGTTAGACAGGAAACGACAATTGGTGTGCAGCAGTGACTGTGGGAATTGAGCAAGTGAATGGCCTGCTCGCTGGTTTCTGCAAGTTGAGCTTTCCATTTATGGAGACGCAGTTCCTCTACCCACTGTTTATGATGCAGGCATGCGGTGTTGCATAACAGAATCACGGAACGAGTTGTTGGTTCAGGTGATACTCTTTTTGATGGCATTGTGCTCACTCTTCATGTTTCTATCCATGATGAAACCTTTAGTAAGCCCCCTAAATACCCCATAAGCTTAGAAGTAAAATTCAATTAATTCGAGTACACAAATTCGGGAACGTTGAGTTAACAAGTGGCATTACCTTAAGAGACAACGTCAATCTGAAGCTTTACTTACTGATAGTTATGCTTATTAATAAAGGTATTAACTAATATCGTGTTTTTACTGTTTTGTGCACGGTTCACAAGGTAAACTTCGCGTAAGTCACTAAATATAAAGAGCTGATATCTATGAGAATTAAATTATCGAGAATGATCATTCCAGTTGTTTCAGCGTTGATGTTAGGCGGGTGTGTTAGCTATAGCGTTACTGAACAAGAAATGACGAACTATCTTCAAGATTCTGTGATGTTAGAGCAAGAAGTCGGTGTGCAAAACGTTATGTATGCGCAAGTGGCTGTCGATGACTTAGCGGTGAAAATTGGCCGAGCTGATGCCGAGCGCGTTTCTGTTCTGGCGAATACCAATGCACAAGTTCAGGTGTTTAACGTGCCGAACATGAGGTTGGATCTTGATATCGAGTTCAGTGCGATTCCTGAATATGACAAAGAGAGTGGCGAGATTTATTTGAAATCACTGCGTTTAGAGCGCTTTGAAGAAAAAGACAAACAGCTTTCGCCTGAGATCGCCAAACTACTTAAGCCTGCCGTTTCTATGATTGGTTTTGCGTTGTCTCAGTCGCCAGTTTACAAACTCGACAGCAATAAGGTTCAAGAGTCATTGATTAAGTCTTCGGAACCTAACCTTGTGATTAAAGACAACAAGCTGGTCATCGAGTTATTCGATTAACCTTTCACGTTTAGCTTAGACTCAGTAAAACACAATGGCTGCCAGTTTGGTGGCCATTTTTGTTTGTGTTGAACAGGCAATGCTTCTTTTTTTAGGCTGTCTATTAAGCTTGCTTTCTCAGGCTCATTTATTGAATTAGCCGCGTATCTCACCTTTACTTTACTCTTGTGAGCAAGTCATCGCTGCAGTCATCAAATCATAAGAAAGAAAAGGTGAACGAACTATGAAGAATCCAGTGATAGCGGATACCAAGCCCATCAAAGTGGAGCTAACAGAAGGGGAGGAGTATTACTTCTGTACCTGTGGTAAATCGAAAAACCAACCTTACTGCGACGGCTCTCATGCAGGAACCGGCTTCAAACCGAAGAGTTTCGTGGCCGAGGAAAACGGCGACGCCTATCTGTGTCGCTGTAAGTATTCAAACAATCTTCCTTTTTGTGATGGTACCCATAAACAGTTTACGGCTGAACAAGTAGGTCAAGAAGGCCCCGATGTTCATATCCAAGCGGCAACGCCAGATCGCTCGCCAGCGGCTTCTGCAACCAAAGAAGAACCCACGGTTGAGTTCATTCATCAATTAGCACGAGATGGTTTATCTAAGGTTGGGCATCACGGGCCAATGACATCGATGGGTGTTCCAAGATATCTATTACCTCATTGGGATGATATTCAAGTGATGGTTGCACAAATGGCGACGAAACCTCTGTTGGAACATGTGCCAGTAGGTACTGAGCTTATTATTGGGCCAAAAGCGAAAAAACCGCTCAAATTGAACATCTCCTTGTTTGTATCTGATATGAGTTTTGGTTCTTTGTCTGAAGAAGCCAAGGTCTCTTTAGCGACAGGTGCGGAGCTCGCGGGAACGGGAATCTGCTCGGGTGAGGGCGGTATGTTGCCCGAAGAGCAGGCTGCGAACTCTCGTTACTTTTATGAATTAGCCAGTGCTCAGTTTGGTTACGATGAAGCGAAGCTCAAAAATGTCCAAGCCTTCCATTTTAAAGGCGGACAAGGGGCTAAAACCGGAACAGGCGGTCACTTACCGGGGGCTAAGAATATCGGCAAGATTGCAGAGGTGCGCGGCATTGAAGCGGGTACAGCTGCGATATCTCCACCTACCTTTGTTGATCTAAAAACCGTCGAGGATTTCAAGAAATTCGCTGACCGAGTTCGAGAAGTGACGGGCGGAATCCCAATTGGCTTCAAGTTGAGTGCCAATCATATTGAAGAGGATATTCAGTTCGCATTGGATGCCAGTGCCGATTACATCATCTTGGATGGGCGTGGCGGTGGTACTGGGGCGGCGCCAGAAATGTTCCGCGACCATATCAGTGTGCCAACGATTCCAGCTTTAGCTCGTGCTAGAGCCTATCTAGACAAGCAAGGTGTCAGTGACAGAGTCACATTGATTATCACGGGTGGTTTACGTGTGCCGATGGACTTTGTGAAAGCGATGGCGCTTGGCGCTGATGGTGTCGCTATCTCAAACAGTGCCATGCAGTCGATAGGTTGTGTGGCGGCGAGAATGTGCAACACCAATAATTGCCCAGCGGGTATTGCGACTCAGAAGGCCGATTTACGCCAGCGTTTAAATGTGGAGAAGGCATCGAATCAGCTTAAAAACTTCTTCGAGGCGTCGACAGAATTAATGCAAGTGATGGCGAGAGCGTGTGGGCATGATCACTTGAATCAGTTTAATCCTCACGATTTGGCAACATGGAATCGTGAAATGGCAGAACTATCGGGCGTGACATATTCTGGTGTCAGTCCACTAAACCCACTTAAGTAAACAGCACATCGATAAAGCACACTCACTGTATTTATGGGTGTGCTTGTTTTCGTCTGTGTAATACTAATCTATATTTATCCTTTCGTAATTAACTGCTTTATAAGCACTTTTAAATTATTTCCTATTTTTTGAAAATATCGCTTTACCTCAAGTTAACTTGAGGTTTTATCATCGTCCCCAATCTAAAAACATAAAGCATCACCTTGTCACTTTTAAGGGCAGCAAGCTCAGTAGAAGCAAGTCATGAGATGACAAAAACGAATCAGGGGTTAGGTATGGAACAGAGTCAAATCAGCGAGTATTTTTCAAGGATCGGCTTATCTCAACCAAGCGATACCACAATAGAGAGCCTAAAGGCGATCCATCAACACCAACACAGAAGTATCCCGTTTGAAAACTTTGATGTGGTTCAGGGGTTGCCGATTCAGCTTTCAGCAGACGCACTGCATGAGAAGCTAGTAGTAAATCAGCGAGGCGGTTATTGCCAAGAGTTAAATGGACTGTTGTTGAACGTATTAAGCCACTTGGGCTTTGAAGCGAGAAGTTTACTTGGCCGTGTTCACTTAGCTGGTGAGCCTACAGGGCGTAGCCATCGCGTGACCTTGGTAACGATTGAAGGCAAACAATGGCTGGTGGATGCGGGCTTTGGCACCTTTACCCCTCGAGCGCCGTTACTACTAGAAACCAACTTAGAACAGTCTAATGACTTACAAACCTTCCGTTTCATAGAAGACGAACTGTACGGCTTGCTATTGCAAATCAAGCAGAGTGAAGAGTGGATGAACGTCTACAGCCTAGACATGACGTATGTGTGTGCCAACGACCTAGAGTCGAGCAACTTCTTTACCTCAAACAGTCCGAAATCGATTTTCACATCAAACTGTATTGCAGCGCTGCCGATTGAAGGTGGGATTGTCACGCTACTTAACCAGAAAATTAAAATTAGCAAAAACGGCTCAACAGAAGAGTGGTTACTTGAAGACGAGCCTGCTTATTTTGCTGCATTACAAACGTACTTTGGTCTAGCGCCAAATGCGCCTTTTCAAACTTTAGAGAAATGTTTCTAACCAAATTCGAGGATCAACAATGAAAGTATTAGCGATTGGCGCGACCAACAGTAAAGCATCGATTAACCAACAATTAGCAGCGTACACCGCAAGCTTAGTCGAGGGCGCGCAAGTAGAGGTGCTGGATCTTAATGATTTCGAGATGCCTATTTATAGTGAAGACAGAGAAAAAGAGTCCGGCGTTCATCAACACGCGCAGCGCTTTTTTAGCAAGATTGGTGAAGCTGACGCTGTGGTCATCTCCTTTGCAGAGTACAACGGCTCATACACCGCGGCCTTTAAGAATGTGTTTGATTGGACATCACGAATCGACATGAAAGTGTATCAAGGCAAGCCTGTAGTCATGCTTGCTACCTCTCCGGGCCCAGGTGGTGCGACTTCGGTGTTATCTTCTGCGGTTAACTCTGCGCCTTACTTCGATGCCGATGTAAAAGGCTCAATGTCAGTGCCAAGCTTCTACGATAACTTCAATATGGAAACTGGTGAGATGACCAACCTAGAGATGATCGACAATCTTAAGATGATTATGAAAAAGATCGGCTAAGTGGTTTTAGTACATTCAGTTCATTCGGCTCATTCGGTTCATTCAGTGAGTGGGTAGATCTTAAAAGTAAAAGGCAGCCATAACGTAATGGCTGCCTTAGGTGCTGTATTAGTTTGATAACTCAGCGGCGGTATCAACGAAGATACCTTGAATGTCTTTCGCTTCACGTTCAGTTTGACCGCCATGTTTTAAGAATGCTGCAATGATGGCTGCTGTTTTTTGCTCTTTTGCACGCTCTAAGAAGTAACGCGGTTCTAGCTCTGCGCCCGCTTGCTCATCTTTGATTGAGGTTGCGATGATCTCTTTGTACATCACGATGTCACGCACTTCCAATTGGCTGATCACACCAAGTGTTGCCGCTAAGAAATCTTCAAGCTCTGCTTTCGGTACGAACTGAGTGATGATATTGCGACTTTCAGCTTGTTGAGCCGTAAAATCGTTACCGAGCAACAATGCTTGCAGCGCTTTGTTTTTACCCATGCGTCTTGCAAACTGCACCGCGCCTTGACCACCGGTTGGGATGTTTACATGAATTTCTGGTTGTGCGAACGCTGAGTTTTCAGTGCCATAAGCAAGGTCACACGCCATCACAAATTCATTGCCTCCACCACGAGCGACACCATCAACAATAGCCACAGAGACTTGTTTCATCGCTTTGATGTTTTCAATCATGTGGTTGAATTCGATTGAGCCAGCTTGCCCACCTTGGGTGCCGTTGATCACGTTTAGATCTAAATGAGCAAGGAAGAACTCAGCATGCCGTGATTTGAATACCACCACTTTAGTATCGCGGTCATCTTTTAGCGAAAGAACAAACTCATTGATTTCATTAATTAAATCGAAAGTTAATACGTTCGCTGGTGGATTGTTGATTGATACAGTAGCAATGCCATTTTGAGTAGAAATAGATAGTAATGCCATTTTAGTTTCCTCTAATAATTTGGGACTGAATGTTGTCTCCGTTATGTGCAGCTACTATAGATTTGTAATAAGATGAGAAAAATAGTCATATTGGCACCTAATTGGTGCTTCAAATGCAACAAAGGGCGTTATGGATACATCAAGTCGTTTATTATTGCTGTTGGAAGTGATCGAACTAGGCTCATTCGTCAAAGTCGCTGAGCAGAGGAACGTTGACCGTTCTGTCATCTCTAAACAGATCAGTCGTCTTGAAGAAGAGCTCGATGTCCGACTGTTGAACAGAACCACTCGCTCTTTGTCGCTCACTGCCGCTGGCAACGAGATGGTCAACCAAGCCTATCAATTGCGAGCCTTGCTCAATGACACACAACGCTTGGCACAGAACTACCATTCAGAGCCTAGAGGCCTGTTAAGAATTACGAGCTCTACCATGTTTGGTAGGCAGTATGTTCAGCAAGCCATATCAGTGTTCCAGAAACAGTATCCGGATGTCGATTTTGAATTGAGGCTCGAAGATCGCATCGTTGATATGGTCAAAGAAGGGTTCGATATTGGCTTTCGTATTGGTAAGCCCAAAAACTCTAGCTTAATCAGCCGCAAGATAGCGCGAAGCCGACTCTTGATTGTCGCGTCTCCTGAGTTCATCGATAGACATGGGGCAATTGACACTATCGAAAAACTAGAGTCACTGCCTGCCACCATTTATGCCGCACCGGGGTTGGTGATCGACAAATTCTCTTACCGTGATGGAGAGGGCAATACACAGCATTTTCAGCTCAACGCGACCTATAAGGTGAATGATGTGGAGATGATTCCGAAGAGCGCACTAACAGGTAATACTTTGGCGGTGGTTACGGCACAGATGATCACTGATGAAGTATTAAAGGGCGAGTTAGTACCTATCATGACGCATTTGCCATTGGATGATTTTGGTACCTTCTATGCGGTTTATCCTCATCGAGACGCGCCGATAAAAACCAAGCTTTTCATCGACACTTTAAAATCGATAGTCGGGGAAGAACAGCCTGTTTGGGAGCAAGGTATTGCGGGCTTTGATGGGATGTATGGTAATCGCAGAATGAAATCATAAGCCGCTTATCACTGAGGTGATTGTATAACACTCAGTTGAATTTGTTACCTAAGCTCAAATTTAGATCTAAAGTTAAAGTGAACTCTATTGTTCTGTATATATTAGATAGTGCATTGGATACTCGAAAAGGGAAGTAAGGACATGAGAAACGTAGTGTATTTAACGATTGGTCAACTATCAGAGCGCAGTGGTGTTGCGCCTTCGGCTCTGCGTTTCTACGAAACCAAAGGACTGATCGCCTCTATCCGTACCAACGGTAATCAACGCCGTTATCAATCAGCGATGCTGAGACGAATTGCCCTTATTCAAGTTGCGCAGTCGATAGGCTTTACTCTTGAAGAGATCACGGAGGAGCTGTCTACCTTACCGATGAATCAGACCGCGACTAAGCGGGATTGGGAACGAGTCGCTAAGAAGTGGCAAGGGCAACTCGACAGCAAGATGGCACAAATCCGTTCGTTACAAGAAAACCTGACAGGCTGTATTGGCTGTGGTTGTTTAAGTATGCAGAAGTGCCATTTATTAAACCCAGAAGATATTCTTCATGATCAAGGGCAGGGCGCACAGCGGATCGGTGAGTAGCCTCGATACCGCCTTGATTATCGATTTTGACTCGTTAATAGGTCATCAAACCCAATACACTCAATTTGGTTGTCATCAAGCCACACTTTTAGCTTTGGGTCAGTAAGGAGTTGATATTCTTCTGCACGTTTATGACTGTAACTTGATAGTGACGTGAGTTGCTCACTGGCTGTTATAGAAGGGTGACACATCAACTCAACTACTCCTTTTGGCATGATGGCTTGATAGCTTAGTAGTAAGTCCTGGAGTTTTTCCAATGACACTCCGTCATCGAAAAATCGCATATCGAATGCATCAGGGGTTGGAACTTGGAGATGTTGTTGTCCTTCAATGATGTTATCGATACGACGAACGGGCAACCCGAGTTGATTGGCAAAATGTGTAAAAGCTTCTTTCAAGGGTTTAAACACCCCACTAAAGTGATGGCTGTCGATGTGGTTTATTGTTAATCCAGCATCTAGAGTCGCTTGATACTGTGCCTTAAGCTCTAGTGTCACTTCGTTAGGGCAAACATCGGATTTGTTCATTAGCGTCGTTTTATCCCAAAACAAACCATTATCATCGACCAAGCTTGGAACTAACTCTGGGTCTGATAGCGGTTTTCCGGAAGTCACTGTAAAGTGCAAGCCAACCTCTGGGACTAAACCTTGGTGATAGAGCTCGATAGCATGTTGCGTTCCGGGTTGGTTCATCATGATAGTGGTTGATTTAACTATCCCCGCTTTAAAGCAGTCGACGATGCCATGGTTCACGCTTTCAGTGAGGCCGAAATCATCGGCGTTGAGTATCAATTTCATGATGACCTCTTATTAAAAAATTTGGATTCAATATCTGAATGAGCTCAGCTCTCACGGAGCTCATTAGCTGCTAACAAAGTGCCACACTAAGCGAGTCGATGAGCGAACGCAGGCATGAAGTCTAAGTTCTCGCGAATGGTTTCTAGCAAGGCCTCATCGATGTGCGAACCACTATCGACAATCGGGTTTAAGATCAGAGCTCGTTTTGCTAACGCTACATCACCTGACATCGCCGCTTGGACGGTGAGAGTTTCAAACTCTTTCATTTGCTGTATCAAGCGCAGCGTGTCGCTATCAAAAGGTTCAACGTTGAGTGGCAAGATTGCGCTGCTAGTGATCACCGAGCTCACTTCTACCGCACAGTCATCGGGTAATCCTTGAATCGCGCCATTGTTACGGGTGTTAACATGCATGATAGAACGTTTGTTATTGTGGATACTGCTCATCAGCTCACATGCTGCTTCAGAGTAGTATGCGCCTCCTCTCTCTTCTAATAATTGAGGTTTGGTATCCAGCATCGGATCTTTGTATATCTCTAGCAGTTGTTGTTCGACCTTTGCAACTAGGTCTGCACGATTGGTGCTATTTTCAGAAGCCACAAACTCTTTGTCTAAGATGTCTCGTGACTGATAGTAGTAACGTAAGTACGCACATGGCACTAAGTTCAGTGAGCGAATAAGCTCGCCGTCCCATTCGAATGGCGGGATGTTTTTTGGCATCATTTGATCGTTGCCACCAAGGAGTTGCTCGATGATCTCGCCCAGCTTATCTTGACCTTCATGGAGCACTTTACGAGCCCACACTAGGTGGTTCAAGCCCGCAATTTGTATCGTAATATCTTCACGTTTTGCGCCAAGCATTTTGGCTGCACCAAGCTCCATGTTGACTGGAACGTTACACAGACCAACGGTTTTAATCGACGAGTGTTTAAGCAGAGCTTCGGTAACCATGCCTGATGGATTGGTGAAGTTGAGTAGCCATGCGTTCGGGCACAGTTCTTCCATCTCTTTTGCTATCTCGAGTGCAATTGGGATAGTTCTACATGCATTAGAGAAACCACCTAAGCCATTAGTTTCTTGGCCAATCATGCGATATTTTAATGCGATTCGTTCGTCGCGTAGCCTGGCCTCCATTCTTCCAGCGCGAAACTGTGAGCAGACAAAATTCGCGTCTTTCAGGGCTGATTTTCGATCCGTGGTGAGGTGAACATTAATCTCACAGCCTGCTTTGTTTATCATTCGCTTAGTGAGGGCCGAGATTATCTCTGCTTTTTCCATTCCTGCTTCGATATCGACCAACCACAGATCAGAGATAGGTAATTCGTGATGGCGCTTGAGTAGGCCTTCAACGAGCTCTGGGGTGTAACTTGATCCACCACCAATCACGGTTACTTTGAGTTTTTGATTCTGTTGCATGCTGTTCACCATTTAATGTTGTAGATTACTTGGTTTAATTTATATGATGGTCACATACACTGACAAACCAGTTATGACGACTTATGAATTAGTGAGGTTAATCCATGGGGCTATTCGAAAACCGCCAACAAACGCTGTCACTGCTGCACACCTTTAGTGTTTCGGCCAAGCATCTAAGCTTTACGCTTGCAGCCGATGAGTTGTGTTTGACTCAAGGTGGGGTAAGCCATCGCATCAAAAAATTGGAACAACAACTGAAGTTCAACCTGTTTGTGCGTAAGACAAGAAAGCTAGAACTAACTCCAGAGGGACAGCGAGTTTTATCCATGTTGAATGTCTCATTTGAGTCAATTTTTTCTGAACTGATGGACATTCAAACCGGTGGACTAAGTGGTGAGTTGTACATCGCGACATCGCCTTATTTTGCATCATCTTGGCTAATGCCGCGCTTGCCAGAATTCAGACGATTGTATCCAAATCTAAGCATTAAACTGCAAACGAAACAGAACCAATCCGACTTCCAGTTTGAACCTTATGATGTGGCAATTTTCTATAGCGAAGGCCACTATCCCAATCACTACAGCGAGCGGTTGTTTAATGGGATAAGAACACCGGTGTGCAGCCCTGAATACGCGAATAAATTTAGTTTGGAAAAGGGTATTAAGTATTTAGATGGTGTTCAATTCATCCATAGTGGAGACATTACAGCTTGGCAGCGCTGGTTGTGTGAAGCTCAGAGTGATGTCGATTGCACTTTGCAGTGTGACTATTACAGCGATAACCGCTTGGCGATGGATGCTGCGATATTATCGATGGGGCTAGCATTAGGGCGGTTAGAGTTCATGAAACCGCAGATTGAACAAGGCTTGCTAGTCGCGCCTTTTATGAGCATTGAATCGGGCAAAGGGTATGACTTAGTGTGTCCTAAAGGGATGGAGCAACGAACTAAGTTTCAGGTGTTTACTCAATGGGTTAAGCAACAGTTGTGACCGAATAGCGTGCCTAGACAAACGCAAATTATAGGTCTAGTTTAGGGTGTTCTTTCAATAAAAGAAGAGGTTAGTTATGTTCAGCCATGTATTTCTCGGTACTGAAAATATTGAACGCGCAAAGTCTTTCTACGACTCTATTATGACGGTGCTTGGTTATTGCGAAGGCTCTGTGGATCCTAAAGGACGTTGTGTTTACGTCACTCAAACGGGTGTATTGGGTTTAACGAAACCGATTGATGGTCAGCCTGCTACTCATGGTAATGGTATGACTGTGGGTTTTCTAGCGAGCTCACCAGACGCTGTCGATGAATGGCATCGTATCGGAATAGAGAATGGAGGCACAAGCATTGAGAATGGGCCGGGTATGAGAGGGACCGATGAGCGGCCACTTTACATGGCTTACCTGCGAGACCCTGATGGAAACAAGATCTGTGCAACTCACTTTATGCCATAGTTCATTTTATGCCATAGTGGCGTATAATTAGGGAGTGTTGATTGTTCAGAGTTAGCTAATGGCAACTCTTGAGCTTTCTCATTATTCGAAGGATTGACGGATTATTGCAAAGGACCTGCTAGATGACACCGAATGAACTGTTTTATGAGAGCTTTGAGCGTTGCCGGATTGACCAAGAATTCTTGGAGAGTTTTCTAGCGGATTTCTGCAAACATAACCCTAGATTTTCGGAGAGATTCGAAAGTATAGGCTTAGAACAACAAACCAAGATGCTCAAGGCCTCGATCATTCTTATTTATAACTCTTCTGGCCTGCCAAGTGTGCGGAACTCCGTTAAGAGGCTGGGTAAAAGGCATAAAGACTTAGGGTTGGATATTTCAGAGCAAGAACTTAACGAGTGGTTTAATTCTTTGCTTAATACGGTTAAGAAGTATGACCCACTTTATGACGCTCGAGTTGAGCAAGCTTGGGCTGAAACCCTCGCTGCGGGCCTGAATATTATGAAGAAAGAATGCGTGGTTCCAAGCTCTGTGAATAACTAGATCGTTGATTCTGCGATTCTCAGTTTTGCTTGTTCGTTATTTAAAGCGGGCAATAGCGTCTGAAAGGATGACATTGTAAGGTAAGCCTAACGATATCAGGCTTACCTCTTATTATTTGACTAAAAATGAGCGGCCCAACCAATCAAGAAACCTTGTGATGCCGTATCGTACTCAAAAGTGCCTTTGTTTTCGTAATCAACCCAAGTCGATTTGTATGCGATGTTTAAATCAGACCAACTGTTTATCTGGTATCGAACTCCAGTCAATAGAGATGAGGTAAAGTCGGTATCACTGCCAAGCCCTGCATCAATAGTTGTGTGAAACTTCCAATCCTTATTGATCTGCGTTATCCATCTCACACCTATTTGATAGTCTATCCAATCTTCATCAAGTGATCGGTCGACACTTAGACTACCGCCTGAACCGTAAAGCTTGGCATCAATGTCGTTATCCCACCAACGAAGTCCAAATAGATAGTCAATCGTGCCAAAATCGTATTGGTAGCGCTTAAAACCTTTTATATCTAAAACACCTTGTCGGATATCAAGATTGCCTTTCAATATCTCTAGGTTGGCATCTAACACCGAGTTTGTTTTTCCACTTAGCTTCATGAAGCTGTAGTCAATGTAATAGCCCCACTGATTGTTATAGATACCCTCTAAACGCACCATAGCGGTCATATCAAGGTGATCCATGATGAATGAAGGATCAACATCGACATCTGCTGACAAGTCACCAATGGTGCTGTCTCCACGAATATTGAGTGCGAGTGCGTAGATTTCGAAGCTATGCTGCCACTTTTTTGTATCCTCTTGTGCGCTTGCTTCTTGCGCATTTACGGTTGAACTAGCAGCCAGTGCTGATGCGAGTAGGTAACGCCATTTAGCCATGTTGATATCCCTATCTTAGCTGTGAAACAGAACAACTGTGAATGCATACTCCCAGCGTTCACTTTTCACATATGCAACTTGTATATTGCTGATTGTAGACTATGTTTTTTGAAAAGAGCCAAATTCAAAGAGTTAAGACATGAAGCCACAAAGTGTTTTTTTGTTCATCGCTGTTTTAGGGTTAACACCGATTGCGTTGTCGTACGGTTATGCCCCCGTTATCTCCCTCGATTATCTTTTCGGAATTGATGCAAGCCCTATCAATGTCACTCATATCTTTCGTGCCGTGATGGGGTTGTACTTAGCATTGGCGTTGTTTTGGATAGCAGGGGCGTTATTAAAGAAATATCGACTGCCAGCACTCTACAGCTTGGTGGTGTTCATATTGGGTTTGGCTGCAGGTCGTGTCATTAGCTTGGTGTTAGATGGCATGCCTCATTGGCTGCTTTTTGTCTATCTAATATTGGAGCTTGGCTTTGGCTTGGTAGGAATAAAAATGGTTCATAAAGAACAATCTGAAACAGTATAAGGACATTCTATGAAAAGGATCTTCCATCTTCTTATCCTGAGTGTGTTAAGTAGCTTTTCGTTATCGGCATGGTCAGCTCAAGAGCAGCCCAATATTTTTGTTATCTTCACGGATGATATTGGGATATCCAACCTGAGTGCCTATCACAATGGTGTGATGAGTAGTGAAACGCCGAACATCGACAGTATTGCCGAGAAGGGCATGCTACTCACCGATTATTACGCTCAACCCTCTTGTACGGCGGGTCGTTCTGCTTTCTTAACAGGGCAGCTACCTGTGCGAACAGGCATGCACTCAGTCGGGTTGCCGGGTGGGCCAGTTGGTTTAAGTGCTGACACCCCAACGCTTCCTGAAATCCTTAAGACCATGGGTTATGTTACGGGGCAGTTTGGTAAGAACCACCTTGGTGACCGAGATGAATTCCTACCGACAATGCATGGTTTTGATGAGTATTGGGGTTGGCTATATCACTTGAATGCAATGGAATACACAGAAGATCCAGATTGGCCAAAAGATGGATCTTTGGATGCCTTTGCACCTCGTAATGTCATTTATGCAAGATCAGACGGTAAAGGTGGTCAAACGATCGAAGACGATGGCGCATTGTCGATCGAGCGTATGCGTACTCTGGATGATGAAGTGAATAAACACGCCATCAACTTCATCGAAAGGGCGGTTGAAGCGGATAAGCCATTCTTCACTTGGTACTGTCCATCACGTGGTCACGTTTGGACGCATCTGTCACCTGAATACGAAGCAATGCTCGGCCAAAACGGCTGGGGGCTTCAAGAAGTGGTGATGAAAGATCTTGATGATCATGTTGGTGAAATGATGGCAAAAATGGAAGAACTCGGTATCGCCGACAACACCATCATCATTTTCACTGCCGATAATGGCCCGGAAATCATGACTTGGCCTGATGGCGGTATGACGCCTTATCACGGTGAGAAAGGGACAACTTGGGAAGGTGGTGTAAGAGCGCCTGCACTGGTTAGCTGGCCTGGTAAGATTCCAGCAGGAAGCGTGGGTAATGGTATTTTTGATGGTATGGACTGGTTACCAACTCTCGTTGCAGCAGCTGGTGGTCCGACGGATTTGAAAGAGAAGATGCTTAAAGGTCACGATGGCTTTAAAGCGCACCTCGATGGCTACAACCAAGTGGACATGCTGACAGAGAAAGGCGAGTCGAATCGTAAAGAGATCTACTATTACGAACGAGACAAGCTGCAAGCGGTGCGAGTGGGTGATTGGAAGGCACATTTCATCGTGCAAAATCACGGTTGGAGTGGCCCTAAAGAAGAGCTAAACGCCCCATTACTGTTTAACTTGCGCCGTGACCCATACGAGCGAGCGGCAGAAGAGTCGGGAATGTACCTAAAGTGGATGGGACAAAAAATGTGGGCATTTGGCCCAGCTCAAGCTGCTGTGCAACAACATCTAGCAACCTTCCAAGAGTGGCCTCCAGTCACACCTGATTCTCCGGCAGAGAAGACCGGTGGTGTGGGTAATTAGTCAAATTCCATAAAAAATCCCGCTCGGTGTGAGCGGGATTTTTTTGGAATACGTATTAACCTTGGTTCTATTTTAGCGTCGTTTTTCGTTCTATGAACTTCACTGGCACCATCAGCTTAACCAAGCTGGTGTCTTGCTCTTGAATCTGTCTAACGATAATTTTCACTGACTCACGGGCAAGGCGTCTGAAATCTTGCTTGAAGGTAGTGAGTTGGTAGTTCAACCACTGAGTTTGCGGGATATCATCAAAACCAATCACTTGAAGATCTTCTGGAATACGCAGGTTGAACTCTAAGCGTGCCACATCCATTACCGCCATCGCTAGGTTATCTGTCGCACAGAAAATCGCTTGAGGATGTGTGGGTTCTGAAAACAGAGTTCGAATGGTATCGAGTGCATCAAGGTAGTCATAGTCAGCTTCAATAACTCGAGCTTGCTTACCCGTCAGGTCTTCGAATTCTGAGCAAAAGCCCGCTTCACGTTCGCCGTTAGTGTAGGTGGGTACGTTACCTGTTAGGTAAATCGCTGACTTGGTTCCTACGCTATGCAAATGCTGAGCAGCAACTTGGCCAGCGGCGTAGTTATCACTCACTACATGGCTACTTTTGGTACCTTCAACCACACGAGCATACTGAACGATAGGGATATCGAACTCTTCACACTCTTCATAAAGCGACTTGTTGAACGTCGCAGAGGCGGCAATCACGCCATCAACACGATATTGAAATATGTTAGGGATCGAGTGGTTGTCATTACCATCAACCTGCCACGGAATAAGCACCGCAGAATAGCCCTGTTTTTGTAACTCAGTAGAGATGAGCTGTAGGGTTTTCATGTGAATTGGGTAATCAGCATCAGGGAAGACCAAACCAATCAACTTAGATTCGTTGGTAGTTAAGCTTCGAGCAAAGGCATTCGGGCGATAGTTGAGTGCTTTCGCGGCTTCGAATACTTTCTGTTTGGTCTTTTCAGATACCGAACTGCCCGGAACAAATACGCGAGAAACGGTAGATTGAGAAACGCCAGCCAGCTTAGCGACATCTTTTGAAGTAACGGTTGGTTTTGACGCCGTGGAGTGTTTTGGAGAGTTCATAGACCATGCTTGTTAGCCAAATTAACAACCCACAGAGTACCATGTTTAGGTACGTACTCATAAAGCAATAACAAGGAATGATATGAAAAATAAGGAATATTGATTATTCTGAATTAAATGTTGGGTATAACCCATTGCTTGTGTTGAATAAAAAGTGCACTTATAAAAAGCTCTGCATAACAGCAGAGCTTTAGATTACGAATCTACTCATTAAATGAGTGACATACCGCTAAGCCGCTAGCTACTTAAGCCATAAGCTATTAGAAGTAGTAACGAATACCCGCAGCAAATTGGTCATCGCTGTTTTCGTAATGGTTACCAACAGACTTGTCGTTACCATTATCAAACTGGTACTCCGTCCACACTAAGAACTTGTTCTTCTTAAAGTGGTACTCAAGGCCAGGGATAATCAACTGACGCTCGTAGCCGTTAGCTTTGTCGTCTGTGTCCGTTAAGTAGTTAATGTTAAAGGTTGGACGCAGACCGTTTTCAAAGTGGTAGTAAGTGAAGAATTCAGCACCACGGTGGTCATAAAACTCGGCTTGGCTGGTGGTTTCCCAGTTTGAACCTTGGCTGTAAGTGAAGCCAACAAACAAGCCATCATTGGTGTAGTTCACACCCAATAGACCAATGCGCTGTGTATCGCCATCTTTGATGTTTTTAACACCGGCATCGACATCATCAAACTCATTCTGGTGGTAGGCTAAACCAATGGTTAGGCCATCCATAACTGTGTATAGCGTTGATGCGCCCATACCGTTTTTCAGCGTTGCTGTTAGGCTGTCAGCCAGGCCGACATCTTCGCGAGTGGTTTGGTAGGTGAAGCCGTACTTCCAGTTGTCATTGATGTTGTTGCGGTAAGTAATTGAGTTTTCAGCTCGGCCTGTACCGGAAGCAATACCCCAGTCAGATAGGTTGTAGTAGCCAGAACCACGTGAACCAAATACACGGCCCATATCGGTAAACCAAGCCACATCGTAGAAGGTAGACCATTGTTTTGTGCCGGCAGCGATTTTGCCGTATTTCTCGTGCTCAACGCCTGCGTATAGAAGTCGGTCGTAAATATTGTCGCCGTTAGCTCCTGAGTTGTAACCCCATTCGGCATGGCCAAAGCCAGTCCAGTCGTTGTCTAGCCCCATTTGACCTTTTAGGCCGAAGCGAGAGCTACCGCTGTTCCATTCGCCGTTGTCTTTTTCCCATGAATTTGTATCTGAGTTAAAGACTTCTCCTTTGTCTTGGTAACGAACGTCAAAACGGCCATCTAAAGTGAGGCTATCGCCCGCGTCATTGGTAAAAGTATGTGCAGCAAAAGCAGAACCTGAGGTAAGTGCTGTCAGGATCACTGCTGAAAGAATCGACTTTTTCATTGTTATTCTCTTTATTCGAGCCGTAGAAAGCCGCCGTGCTTTCAAGCCCGTTATATCAGTAATGGTTTGGCAGGGTGTACCCCGTCCATGAGGTACTAATTGGATCAATTATTGGTGGAGCAATGATTGATTGGTGAAGCATTTATTAGTTGTTGGAGCACTTGCTAGGAGCGAGAAGGGTCTCCTAGCAAGTCATAGCAACCCAAATCAGATGTCTATTTAGGTTGCCACTGTTTCGTTTCAATCTTTTGGATTAAAGCGTTTCGATTACAGCGTTGGGTTCATGATAGTAGAAGTGCGTTCGAACACGTCCAGACCTTGCTGTTGTAGCCAGTAAGGAAGATCGATAAGAACCCAGTTCTCAGACAGCTTGTCACCGTCACGGTAGTACACGTCAACCACTTGCATGTTTGCGCGTACTTCGCCGCCAGTCATACCTAGGAAGCCACCTGTTGGTGTGTTTGATAGGTTTGGCCAACCGAAGAAACAAGAGAAGTTACCTTCAGCGAAACGACAAACGTGGCCATTGAACTTCTTGTCTTTCAGGTTGTTACGGAAAGGAAGTTGGTGCTGTTGCTGGTAACGAGGAATCGTGTAAGACGCACCGATACCACATGGGCCGTACCAAATCATGTCTTTTGACCAGCTCTTCGCGAGTACTTCTGGTGGACAACCCATCGCGCCGCTGTCATTAAGTGCAGAAAGGTCATCAACCATTTTGTTTACAAGCGCTAGTGTTGCAACGCCTTCTTCTGGAGCCGCATCTTCAAATAACAGACCATCGTGATTACGTGGGCCAGGGTAAACGAAGTGCTTACCAGTTGATGGTGGAAGTGGGTAGCAACCTGCTTGGTCCATCATGCCTAGAAGGTCTAGGAACAGGCCTGTCTTAGTGATCTTGCCGTCAACCACACAGTTAAATTCTGCGTAACGAACGTTCATGATCTTGCCAGTAGGGCGCATGCCTAGGTATTCAGCGTCGAACAGACCCATGAAGTGACCCATGCTCATTACCCAAATCTCATCTGGGTTAACTTCGTTGTTACCACCGATGAAGATATCTTGACGACGCTGCATGCGTGTCATTGATTTCATCATTGGAGCCCAGAATACGTCAGCCGCAGCTTGAGCGCCTTCTTGCTCGCGGAATGGGTAAACACCGCGCCACAAGTAATCTTCAGACGTGTGCGCTTTTAAAACGTCAGCAACGTTTTCGTGAGTAGCGTTTTCCATTGCGTCAAAGTAGTCACGAACAATGCGTTTAGCTTCTTGATATTTAGACATAATAATTTCTCTTTGTGTTGTCGAGCCAACATTCGGAACAGGACTCGATTTGGATATTATTACCGGCTGACTTCTCAGCCGGATTGATGTTTATTTCTTGTCTTTAGAGGTCTTCAACTAAAGGGGATTAAGCTTTTGCTGCTTCCGCTTTTTTGCTCTTGTCGAAAATGCCGCCTTTCAATGTTTCTGGTAGAGATAGCCACAGTAGACCAGCCAGAATCCATACGATTGGCGAGCCCCACATTGCTGTCGCAAGGTCTGAACGCTCTTGGATGAATACCAACACCATTGGAGCCCACATACCGATGATACGACCACCGTGGAACAAAGCTGCACCGAAGCTACGTAGGTGAGCTGGGAACAATTCAGAGAAGTAACCACCCCATACCGCAGAAGCAGACAGACCGAAGTTGTAGATAAGACCTAGGAGAGCCAGCATGTTTAGGCTGCCGATCATCACGTCGCTTGGCGCGACGAAGAATACTGAAGCCATGACACCCGCTAGGATGAAACCAAACGCGTTCACTTTACGGCCGTATTTGTCGGCGATTGCACCCCATACCCAAGCACCGAATAGAGAACCGAATGCAGAGATAGAGAAGATGATGCCGATAGTTGCACCGTCAAATTGACGAACGTCTTTTAGGTACGTTGTCACGAAGCCAGAGAAGAATTGGTAGCCGTAGAAGTTAAGACCAGCCAGTAATAAACAAGTAATCGTTAGCTTGCGGTAAGGCGCGCTTAGCATCTCACCCCAAGAACCTTTCTTCGCTGGTTTATTCGATGCTTCCGCAGCGGCTTGTTCTTCTTCACCGTAGGCGATCACTTTCTTGTCGCTAGGCAAGATAAAGATCATCAGTGCAGCGGCAACCAGAGGAGGAATACCACCTACCCACATTAGGCTCTGCCAAGGTGCGTCGATGCTAGAGATGAATGCTGCATACGCACCCATTGCCATTAGAGCAACCGAGAACATAGAAGAAGCGAATGCCGTTAACTTACCGCGAACGCTTGGTGTGAATAGGCCGATCATCAGGCTTACTGCCACTGTGAAGTAGCCACCTAAAGAAATACCGATGATGAAACGCATTGCTGCCCACATCGCGTAGTCAGTAAACATCATGTTGATGATAGTTGCGCCGCCGTTCAGTGCAGTGATGACAATAAGAGTCGATTTCTTACCAAAGTTTGATGCCACCCATGCACAGCTTAGGGCACCAATCAGTGCGCCAACCGACTGCCATGTATAGAACTGAGCGGTATCCGCCAAGTTAATACCATCATACGCATCAACGATGTAGGGGCGTACGTAGTCAATAATTACAAAGTTATAACAATAGAAAAAGTAGCCAACTAGAATTGCTAGATAAGCAGCTACCCTTTGTATCATAGGAACTTCGCTCATGTGTTTTTTAGTAGTCATGACCGATAAACCTTTATTTTTTATAGGGTGTTTATAGTTCTGATTATTGTGCAGTGGTTATTGATGTTCACCGCACCATCTTCATTTCGGGAGAGATAATAGAATTATTGTGATTATTAGATCCGTGATCAAAGTCAATTTTAAAATGAGTGCGTACCCATTTTGTGTATTTTGGTGATCTGGATCCCGTTAGATCGTGTGTTTGCGCTGATCAGGACGTTTTGAGTGTTTAATCGTCTATATTAGTGACAATACTCACAGTTACTGTGGGTTTTTGAGGGAATATATCCAATTTTGAGTACTATTGGCGGCGAATGATTTGCGAAATACAATAAACGGAATCTAAAAATGGTTACGTACTCAAGTTTTGTAGTTATTGCTATTTATGTGTTAACTACTTTATTTATCAGTTACTTAGTGAATAGTCGTTATAGCGTTGGTGGCGACTTTTCGACTGGTGGAAAACAGTTTGGCTGGTTTACGGCTGGTGTGTCGATTCTTGCAACCTACATCAGTGCGATGACGTTCGTGGGCATGCCGGGCTGGGTTTATAGTTCAGGCATGGAAGCAATGAGCGTCCATTTGAATTATCCAATAGTGATTTTTTTCGCTGTGGTTTTCTTTGTCCCAGTGTTTTATAAACTAGGCCTTACCTCGATTTATGAATACCTAGAGCACCGCTTTGGCGTTGTTGCTCGCACGATTAACTCTATCGTGTTTATTGTGGTTCAGTGTATTTCGGCAGGGGTGATTTTGTATGCGGTTGCACTGATCTTGGTACAAGTGTTGCCGGTGAGTATCTCCGAGGCAATCATCTACATTAGCTTGTTTACTGCTTTGTATACTTATGCGGGGGGGATCTCGACCGTCATATGGACAGATATGTTGCAGTCGGCAGTGCTGATCATCGGCAGCATTGCGATCTTTGCCTTATTGCTGATGAAGATTGATGCGGGTGAAGTGTTGTCTCCTGAGCATCTGAATATCATCAATCTCGATTTCGACTTGGGTGTTGATACCACATTGTGGGCTGGTGTAGTCGCCGTGAGCTTCTTACACTTAAGTGTGTACGGCACTAACCAACTGATTATTCAAAGAACGTTGGCAACTAAGAACGTAAAGACAGCACAGAAATCGATGCTGCTTTGTGGTTACGGTGCGTTCTTTATCTACCTATTTTTCTCGGTAATGGGCGTTCTATTGAGTGTCTTTTATCAAGAACAAAGTTTTGAAAACAGCAATGAAGTGATTCTCGATTTTGTGTTTAACCATACCAACCCAATCATTGTTGGTTTGGTGATTTCCGCACTATCTGCAGCAGCTATGTCGACACTGGATTCCACTTATAACTCAATGGCGACCGTAGCAACGTTCGATTTCTACAAGCGCTTTTTCCGTAAGAAAGCCTCTGATGCACATTATGAATCGGTCGCAAGAAAAATGAGTTTAGTTGCCGCTGCTTCGGTTGTTGTGCCTGCTTTGTTGGCGGTTTCTAACGAATCTGTGCTTAAGACGATTGCCAGCCTGACCTCCATTTTTGTTGGTATTCGTCTTGGCTCTTTCATCCTTGGTTTGTTCTTTAAAAAGGCAAATGAGAAAGGGGTAATTGCAGGCAGTATTGGCAGTGTGGCCGTGGTGTTTATTGCTAAATACAGTGGTATTTCTTGGCCTTGGTTTGCCTTGATTGGCACCGTGGTTTTCCTAGTGTTAGGTGTTGTTGTGAGTCGTTTCTGGGGAGAAGTAACCGAGCAACAAAATGAATTTATAGCCAAGCAAAAGCACCTGTTCGCCAAGCCGACCGCGAGTCATTACGGCTTATTGGTGTTCGCTGTTATGACCATTGCTGCTTGTACTGTTATCCCTGATTGGCTTTATGCCGCTCTTTCTTAACTCACCCTTGTGAATAGCTAAGTTAGTTAAACCAAACCAAACAAATAATCACGTTAAGCCCACTGCTTTAGACTTCAGAAATCTCTAGCAGCTGGGCTTTTTGTTTGATGTGTTTTAGGGATAGACAGCTGACTAGTCTGAAAGCGGTAGCTGATAGCTGTTTTTCAACTCTTTTACAGAGATGTTGGACTGAATCGCACTCACGCCTTTCACTCTTCTAATCGAGCTAATACGCTCAAAGTACTCTTCTAGATCTCTCGCTAACACCTGAATCATGTAATCTGCACCACCGGCAATGCAGTGACACATTGGAATCCAATCAGTGACGGCAACAAACTCTTCAAACGGCTCTGTGTTTTCAACTTCATGGTTACCCAAGGTCACAAGAGTAAAACCAGCCACATGAAAACCAAGCTTTTTTCGGTTTAGCTGCGCGGTATAGCCATCAATATAGCCCGTCTCTTCCATGCGTTTCCAACGGCGCCAGCATGGGGTTTCGCTGAGGTTCACTTTCTCTGCGAGTTTACTGTTGCTCATGCGTCCGTCTTGTTGGATATGTTCTAAGATGGCGATATCTGTGTCATCCAACACTTCTTTGGTGGATTCTTTCTGTTTCATGGGTGTTTTTGAAAAGTCTTGCTCAAATTTGCATTAATATTAGCCTATATAGCAATTTAATTCCTAGTCGAATCTGTAAACTCTCTCCGTATAAATACTTTACTTATTAGGAGTGAGAGGAAATGAGCTCTCAATTAATGCTGGCGTTCTTGCTATTTTCAACATCAATTGCAATTACACCTGGGGCAGGCAATATCGCATTACTTGGGATTTCAAGTCGTTATGGGTTTGTTGCGACTTTACCTTTTATCTCTGGGAACGCTGTTGGCATCATCATCGTACTGGCCGGTTCCAGTGTCGGTTTGGTGAGCCTATTCACCCTTTATCCAGAGCTATACAACATTTTGAAATACGCGGGTGCGGCTTATTTGTTGTTCATGGCGTGGTCGATTGCGAACATGCAAATCGAAGAAAGCACTGTCGATAATCGCTCGGGTTTCATGTCTGGCGTATTGGTGCAGGTGTTGAACCCTAAAGGTTGGATTGCTTCATTAACCGTGTTTTCACAGTTCATCACTCCGAATGCAGATTACTTGATTCAAGTAGTGACCATTATCGCGGGTATGGTGATCACGGGCGTACCGTGCATGTTGGTGTGGGCGTATTGCGGCACCATGCTTAAAAAGCTACTGCAATCACCAAAACAGATGATGTTTGTGAATCGTTGCTTGGGCGGAAGCTTAGCGATGGTGGTTGCCTTTATGCTTTATCAACCTGCATAAAAATTACAAATAAAAAAACCACTCCTAAATCCATAGGAGTGGTGTCTAAATGTCGACTAAATGGTTAACAATAATTAGTAAGTTACTAGGGCGTGTTGACCTTTCGTGGTTAAATTTTGTTCGAGATAAAAGTGTTTTAATCGCGGCGAGGGGGAAGTCGCCTAGTCATTCTAAGCAAATCTCCCTCAACAAAGAGTAAAACGCTTTTAGCCGAACCCTTCGGGCATCGTTTGCTGGTCATTTCTACTACGTTATCGGCTTCTCATGTAGGCTAGCTACACATCGACGCCTCTGCCTTGTATAAATACCCAGCAACTCGCTGCAAAAATCAGCTCGAAAGTTCAACATGCCCTAATGACTCGTAAGTTAACAAGAACGTTTTAAGGAATGTTTGCTTAAAAGATTTAAGCGGTTTCAGCCTCTTTAACCGGAGCTGAGTTACGGATTAGGTGGTCAAATGCACCTAAACTTGCTTTAGCACCTTCACCCATCGCGATGATGATCTGTTTGTAAGGCACTGTCGTTACATCACCCGCTGCGAATACACCTTTCATTGATGTTGCGCCATGAGCGTTAATTTCAATTTCACCGCGTGGTGAAAGCTCAACTTTTGAACCCTTCAACCATTCGCTGTTTGGCATCAGGCCGATTTGAACAAAGATACCCGCTAGCTCGATCTGTTTAAGTTCGTCGGTGTTGCGGTCTTTGTATTCCAGACCTGTTACACGGTTACCATCACCAATCACTTGTGTTGTTTGCGCCATCTTGATGATTTCGATGTTTGGTGTCGCGTTTGCTTTGTCGATAAGCACCTGGTCAGCACGTAACGTGTCTGCAAATTCAAGTACCGTTACATGCTCCACAATACCCGCTAGGTCTATCGCTGCTTCGATGCCTGAGTTACCGCCACCAATAACTGCTGTTTTCTTACCTTTGAATAAAGGGCCGTCACAGTGTGGGCAGTAAGCTACGCCTTTATTGCGGTACTCTTGCTCACCCGGAACGTTCATTTCACGCCAGCGTGCTCCCGTACTTGTGATGACTGTGCGAGCTCGCAGTGTTGCGCCACTCTCTAATTCAACGTGGATGTAGCCGTCTTTCGTGTCTTCAGCCGCAATGATGTTAGCCGCGCGCTGCTCAGTCATTATTTCTACACCGTACTCTTTTACGTGCTCTTCTAGGCTAGCTACTAACTTAGGGCCGGTTGTCGCTTTCACGGAGATAAAGTTTTCAATCGCCATCGTGTCCATTACCTGACCACCGAATCGGTCAGCAACTATGCCAGTGCGAATACCTTTACGTGCTGCGTAAATCGCTGCTGAAGAACCCGCAGGGCCGCCACCTACCACCAATACATCAAACGGTGCTTGTTGGTTTAGGTTTGCCGCTTTCTTTTCTGCTGCGCCTGAGTCGACTTTGTTAAGGATCTCAGCCAGTGACATACGGCCTTGACCAAATAGCTCACCGTTAATGAACACGCTCGGCACGGCCATAATATCGCGAGACTTCACTTCATCTTGGAATGCAGCGCCATCAATCATGGTCGTCTTAATCAGTGGGTTAATCGCTGACATCATGTTGAATGCCTGAACCACTTCTGGACAGTTTTGGCACGATAGTGAGATGAAAACCTCTACGTTAAGCTCTTGATCTAATTCTTTAATTTGTTTGATTACGTCAGCTTCAAGCTTGATAGGGTGACCACCGCTATGAAGCAGTGCAAGTACCAGTGATGTGAACTCGTGACCCATTGGTAAACCCGCGAAACCGATCGCAGTGCCTTTCTCTTGGTTCACTACCTGCATGATAGGGCTACGCGTGCTTGCGCTATCATCGCGAGTCACTTCAATTTTGTCGGTTAAAGACGCGATATCATTCGCTAGGTCTTGGAGTTTGTTTGCGGTATCGCTGTCATCAAGGCTCAGCACTAACTGAACATTGGTTTTTAAGTTTTCTAGGTATGCTTTTAGCTGCTGCTTCATTGCTTGATCTAACATAATCGTGCCTGCTCTTAAATTCTGTGTCTTGGTATTGACCAATACCTTCTTGCTGAAAAAGGAAAATAAAAAGGGGGCGCAAGTCGGCAAATATTGTGGTGTTGATGGTTTGAAAAGGGTGGCGCGCAACTGCCCTTTAGGAGGGAGGCCGAAGCGCGCCTGTAGAACCGTTTTATTTCTTCTTTTTAGCTAGGCTTAGATTAAATCTTGCCTACTAGGTCTAGAGATGGAGCTAGAGTCTCTTCACCTTCTTTCCATTTAGCTGGGCAAACTTCACCTGGGTTAGCGGCTACGTATTGTGCTGCTTTAACCTTGCGTAGTAAGTCTTCAGCGTCACGGCCGATACCTTCAGCAGTGATTTCCATTGCTTGGATAACGCCTTCTGGGTCGATTAGGAACGTAGCACGGTCTGCTAGGCCTTGACCTTCACGCATAACGTTGAAGTTGTTTGTGATGTTGCCTGTTTGGTCGCCTACCATGAAGTATTCGATAGTGCCGATTTTGTCAGAAGTATCGTGCCATGCTTTGTGAGAGAAGTGCGTGTCAGTTGATACTGAGTAAACTTCTACACCGCGAGATTGAAGCTCTGCGTATTTGTCTTGTAGGTCAACTAGTTCCGTTGGACATACGAAAGTGAAGTCTGCTGGGTAGAAGAAGAACACTGCCCACTTGCCTTTAACGTCTTGCTCAGTGATTTCTACGAATTCGCCATTTTTGAATGCTGTTGCGTTGAATGGTTTGATTTCTGTGTTGATCATGTTTTGACTCTCTTTCTAATTTGTAGTGTTTAACGCTATCCCGCGTCGATGGAGATATATTGCATTGGCGCCGGAAATTAGTGAAATCGGACATTTCTATAGATTCAATAGGTAATTCCTATCTTTGAAAGAAGAAAGCTATCGACAAAAGCTATCAAACGTCGGCAACACCCGATTAGAGCAGCTAAGTTCTTTAGGTCGTTCTCAATATTGGGCTTATCTCTATGAGCGTGAGCGGCTATTTATAGTTTGAGCATCTATGTATAGCGTGAACATTTATGTATAGCGTGAACATCGACGTAGACAGTGTTTCTTTAAGTGAGCTGAGATCTCCTATTAATCCATAAATAACAAAAAATTATCATTAATATAATTTATGATAATTTCAGTTAATTACACTCTCTCCCTATACTCTCTTCATCGAAACGAAATACAGAAGCTGAGCTTCGAAAAGCACAGAATAAAAAACGAATTGGAGAAAGTTATGAAAATGAATCACGTAGGTATCATGGTAGGCGACATGGACCAAGCAGTAGAGTTTTACACTAAGGCTCTAGGTTTAAGAATCGTAATGAACAACACTAAAGTGATGGAAGAGCGCGAATCAGCAATCGGACGTATGTGTATTGCCGTATTTGGCGAAGGCTTTAAAGGCTTCAACATTGCACACCTAGTGACATCAGACGGTATTGGTGTTGAGCTGTTCGAAATGAAAGATCGCCAAGAGCGTCACGAAGTTGATTTCTCTCGCCTAGGTATCTTCCACTTCTGCCTACAGCTTCCAAAAGAGCAGTTCCATTCAGCTATTAAGCGCGTTGAAGAGTTTGGCGGTAAGGTTCGTATGGACATCATGCGTTACCACCCAGAAGACGAACTAAAACAAGCGCAAATGGTTTACCTTGAAGACCCGTTTGGCAACCTATTCGAATTCTACTCGCACACATATGAAGATACATACGCGACGGATTACGAGTAATCGCGTTACTGCCTTCGACAAGGTAGAAGAACCGAAACACCCCCTAAAGAGGATTGGTAGAGATACTAATCCTCTTTTGTGTTTGGGTTATGTGTGATTGGAGGTGGATGCATTCTTAGAGCTTAGAGCTAAGATCAATAGCTGAGGTAATCCATCACTTGAATTAACTGTATGCGTATCTCATTGGTTGTTTGACTGTGCCAATAACCCAATGCAAAAGATAATAGAGGGATGCCGAACATAATCATTAGCACTAAAACGAGAAGATACTTAGATGACAATTGCCAACCATTGCGTGTTTTTAATCCAAGAGCCTGTTTATTTGGACAAGCCGCAACACAACGTAAACAAGCTTGGCATTCATCCGTTCGAATTTGTTTAGCGGTATGAATAATAATATTAGAAGGACATGCGCGAGTGCATTTGCTGCAATTCAGATTATCTTTTTCATTTAAACAATGCTTAGTGTCTCGACGAATTTTAAAGGGGCTAAGCAGGCTTGTTATCCCGAGTAGTGCACCATAAGGACAAAAGTATCGGCAAAAAGCACGTTGTCGCCATGCTGACATCAATAGAATGACGGCTAAAACACCAAGAGTAATCATTCCTGGCTCAACGAATACCCAAGCAGTTTTTACATCAGCGATTTTATGATAATTGCCATTGAGGTAATAAGTCAGGCTCGCGACAGGCATTCCTACTGAAATAAAGGTAAAGAAAGCCAACAATAAGTACTTCATCATGCGTAATGGCCAGTCGAGCCAAGCCGGTGGTAAATACGCTTTCTTCACGAACTTTAAGCGTAATTTATACAGATACTCCCCAGCGAGACCTAACGGACAAATCCAACCACAAAATGCACGCTTACAAGCAATACCAGTCACTACCACAGTCACGAGCATGACGGCACCTGCCGGGTGAGTTTGATCCCAAAACCCAACAGAGAAGATAGCCTTCAGTTGAATAGCTGCAGCAATAGGTAAGAAAGCATCCGTAACATCAGGTCGCATGAAGCTCGGAGATATTTGATGAACAAGTAGCCATGTGTGAAGGGTGTACTGGATAGCCACTAAAAATAATGAAAGTGCCATCGCGTGTTGGCTGACTTGACGCAAAACATTTGTCTTAGATGAAGCCGTGATTATGGTCGGTTTAAAGTAAAAAATCGAAGAGATGACAACCACCGCCAATGATAGGGCAATGAGCAGAGGCCAATAGGCTGCACTAAGTACAGCAATGATGACAATGCAGGAAGTTATTATGCTACCGAGCTTTTTACCGCTAGTGTAGAGAACACAAATGCTATAAATCAATGCAAGCATTAAGGTAAAGGATTCAATAAAAGTCATATAGCCACCGTTTCATTACAGAGTGGTACTATAAATCGCATGTAAGAGTATGTCTGACGATTAATGAGCTAACTTATCTATCTTTGATATGAGTTAATTTTCATCAATATTTCGCCTAACCATTTAGGGTGGTTTTTAATAACGTTAGCTGGGGTTATTAATAAAGTGAACAGAGATGATTAATAGCTAAATAGCATTTTTGAAATGCTCAGTAAGAAAATCCAAAAACACTCGAACCTTGCTTGGCACTAGCTGGCGGTTTTGATAAATCGCGTATGTGCTGGTGACATAGTTACACGGACTAAAAGTAAATTCGGGAAGTAATTGCGCCAATTTCCCCGTATTAAGTTCTTGTTCAATCGCCCATTGTGGGAGCAGAGCAATACCACCACCGTTCAATATCAATTGCTTTTGTCCGTTGACTGAATCGACTTCCATGTAATAGGAAATGTCGATTTTTTGCGGTTTGCTCTCCAATACAAACCAATCGTGCCAACCCTTATAGCCATAAACCAAGCAGTCGTGTTTTGCTAAATCTTCAACATGTTGAGGGGCTTTGTTTCTTTTTAAATAGTCAGGACTGGCACAAAGAACAAAGTTGTTTTGGACGAGCTTCTTAGCGATCAAATTCGAATCAGGCAGTCGGCCACTGCGGATAGCGATATCCACATTTTCCTCGATTAAATCGACTACTCTTTCTGTGATTTCAATTTCAACGTTTACCTCAGGAAAGGCAGCCCGAAAGATCGGAATAAGGGGCAAGATTTTGCTCTCTCCAAACGCGACGGTCGTGCTTATCTTGAGGCTTCCTCTTGGTGAGTGATGCAATGCGCTGACGGCTCGTTTTGCTTCATCAAATTCGCCTGTAATACGCTTGGAGTATTGATAGAACAATTGACCAGCCTCAGTGACGCCAACGTTGCGTGTCGAACGCTCTAACAGTCGCACATTGAGTTCCTCTTCCAATGCAGAGAGCTGTCTTGAAATAGAAGAAGGCTGAATATCAAATATCCGACTGGCTTTGGAGATGCTGCCTTGTTCAACCACACAGTTGAAATAGGCAAGACGATTGAAAAGGCTCATGTGCATTACTCATTAAACGATGGTTTTGATTCTTCCAAAGCGGAGCTTTCTGATGAATCCAGTTCATGTCTGAAGTGGAAGTGATATTAATGTCTTTACTGTTCTTTGATATTAGCTTAATTGCTTTTAAAGCAAAACTGAATTGCCTCTCGGCAGATTCAAACCTCTGGTTGTTGTCTCTATGATTCTCCACATCATCACTAACAACGAGCAATAACCATGAATACTATTAAAACAGCCACTATCGCAGCCTGCTTTTCGGTAACAGCCCAACACCTGATTGAAAAGCTCATTACGAGTGGAACCCGTGTCGTCGCTTTTGGGCGCATCGGCGATGAAGCAAGAGCAAAAAGCCTAGAAGATAAGTATTCAGGCCATCTGACCGTGTTACTTGGAGATCTTACGGATGAAGAGCAAAGCCAAGCGCTTGCTGCCAAAGCATCTGAAATCTTAGGTCATATCGATGCGCATTTTCATTGCTCTGGTATTTATACCTGGAGTCGTTGGACTGACGTGGAAGTGAGTAAAATGTCTGACTTGTGGAATGCGAACTTTATGACAGCGTTTGTCTTCGGAAGAGAAGTTTTCAAGTTAATGGAGTCGCAGGGAAGTGGTTCACTGATGTTTGTTTCTGCGCGTGATACTGCGCGTAATATACCCGCAGGTTTTGGGCCTTATATGGCGTCTAAAATGGCACTGAATGCTTTGGTCGAAAGCTTGGCTGCAGAGGGTGCATCATCCAATGTTCAAGTGAATGCGGTATTGCCGACCGTTGTTGATACTGAAGTAAATCGACAAGCACTTCCTGATGCTGACCACTCTACATGGGTAGATCCAGCTGATTTGGCAGAGTTGATGATGGAGTTGACTCAACCTAATAAAACTTATCTAAGTGGCTCGCTAATTACCGTCAACAATAAAATGCATTAACAGTAGGTTAGTAAGTTTGGATAGCGTTGTCCTATCTGTAACAAGCTAGAAACCGAAACACCCCCTAAAGAGGATTGGTAGAGATACCAATCCTTTTTTGTATTTGGATGTTTTTGGCTGAGTGGCTTACCTATATGCGCTGATTAAGAAATATACAACTCTAATTCATTGTTAAAGTTGACGTTTTGACGATAAAACCTTTCATGAATATGACGGAAGAAAACGTACTTCATGAAAACATTGTGCGTACATACCGGATGGTAGCCTTTACTGTGCAGTGACTATACTCAGCATTATATGGCGAACCAAAACACAACGAAAATAGAGAAACATGCAGAGACTAGCGCACCCAAATTATATGAAAAAATCACATATTATCTTTACCGCTCTTATTCTTATGATATTAGCCGGATGCACCTCAACGTCGGCTGTCGGCAGTTCCAAAACAACGGAATATGCCAAGTCACATGATCTTGCTGGTAAAGCTTCTTGGTATGGCGATAAATTCCATGGAAGGCTCACAGCAAGTGGTGAAACGTATAATATGAATGCGAATACTGCGGCTCATAAAACTTTGCCTTTTGGCACTATCGTGAGAGTGACCAATACAGCCAATAACAAGTCTGTCGATGTGAAAATTAATGACCGAGGCCCTTACGTAAAAGGCCGAGTTATCGATCTTTCGCACAAGGCATTTGCAAAAATCGGCAATGTTAAGCAAGGAACCGTCCCTGTCAAAATCGAGATTGTTGATGACAGCAATACCTTTAGGTACAAGCACTAACTGCCTCTAAGCCTGTACTGCTTTGTGAAACTCAAGGATTGGTAGAGATACTGATCCTTTTTTGTTTTTGGGGAACCTAACGAGATCTAAATTACATTTCGTTACTTACTGAAGTAAATCTGAAATATTACTGACACGGTTTTGAAATTTTTGATGGATAGCTTATGGGGTTCTAAAACGAATCCAAATAAGGAAATACCCGTGAAGCTAACACCTGTCGTTGCTGCCGTAATCATGTCTTTCAGTTCAGCAAGTTTTGCTTTCAGCCTGCAACAATCTGCCAATGAAAACAGTGAAGATCTCGTATGGACGGGGCACCTTAGCCCAGACAGCGACACGGTAATGTCTGCGATGCTCGCGGCTCATATCTATGGCGGTACGGCGACAGTGCCTGAGCCTATCAACCCTGAATCGACGTTCATCTTGAATTACTGTAATGCTGAATCACCACGTGTAGAGAAAGATTACTCTTCATATCGAGTGGGGCTGGTGGATTTCAACCAAGTGACTCAATTAGCACCAACCATCGATCAATCAGCTATTGTGGCTGTGGTCGATCACCATGCGATTGGTGGTTCACCGATTAATACGCCTCAAATAGTTGAGATGGATATTCGAGGCTGGGGTTCAGCTGCAACTATTCTGGCTGACAACGCGGAAAAGCTCGATGTGACCTTACCTAAACACCTTGCTTGTGTGGGTTTAGGTGCAATTCTTTCTGACACTGTGGTATTCCAATCAGCAACCACGACAGAGCATGATCGTGAATACGCAGAGAAGTTGGCGAAGGTTGCAGGCATTTCAGACATCGAAGACTTCGGTCAACAAATGTTGGTTGCTAAATCCGATCTTAGCCATCTTTCATCTGAAACCATTCTGACGCTGGATTATAAAAACTTTAAATACGGTGGCAAACAGGTGGGTATTGGCGTTGCTGAAACACTAACCGCTCAACAACTGATTGACCGTAAAGATGAGCTTTTGGCAGCAATGAAGGCATACAAAGAAGAGAACGGGCTAGACCATCTGTTCTTCTCAATCACAGACACTAAGAACAAAGAAGCGAACCTATTGTGGGTGGATGAAAATGACTATCAAGTCATCAAATCCGCTTTCAACGCTGAACCAACAAGCGACATGTTGACTCTGGAAGGCGTAACCTCTCGTAAGCGCCAGATTGGCCCTGCGGTTCAAAAGGCAATTGAGAGTTTGTAAGTATTAGAGAACTTTGGAAGGGATTGGTAGAGATACCAATCCCTTTTTTAGGACTCTAACTTGGTGTCCAATCTTTATTATGTGGATATATAGAGAAACTATGGCTGATTGGTTGCTCTCCTCACTTTCAAATATCTCTATGGAGGAACTTGAAAGTAGGAGAGCCGTGTAATCACATACAATATCTATAGTGTTGATGTTAAAGAATCTAACTCAATATGATTACTTACCACCATGGATGACTTGAGCTTTCCTATATTCAATTTCTGTTTGCTCTGCTTTTCTAATCACTTCATCCAATTCTGCACCTCGGGTCTTGGTTGCGGGTGAATAGACTTCGATATACACAGACTTCATAAACCCATAACTCATCATCGTTACCATAATGGCGAAAGGACATCCCATAATAACAAGTAGCGATTGAATGGCGGTCATGCCTCCACTCATTAATAACAAGCTAGTGATACCAGAAAATGCAATTACCCAGCCAATGCGTTGTGAAATCGGAGCGTTATCTTCATCTTTTGATGTTAGTGTATTGATAACAAGCGTGCCCGAATCAGAAGTCGTTATAAAGAATACGAAAATACTAAATAGCGCTAAGTAACTAGGTAGACTCCAATCAGATACCAACTCAAAGAACTTAAACAGTGCCGATGAGGAGTTTGTCATCACAGCCGCGCTTAGCTCCTCGACACCTTGGTTATGAATAAGGTCCAACGCACTGTTACCGAATATTGTCAGCCATGCGAAAGAAAAACCTACTGGAATAACAAGTACGCCAACTACGAACTCTCGTATTGTTCTACCACGTGAAATGCGAGCGATAAACAGTCCAGTTGGTGCAGCGAAAGCAATCCACCAAGCCCAGTAAAATAGGGTCCAACCATAAAACCAATCAGGATTGGTAAAGGCATAAGTATCAAAAGACAGTGGCACAAAGCTCGCCAAATAGTTGCCAACATTTTCTACTGTTGAGTTAAGAATGAAGGTGGTATTAGAGGCTAAGAATACATACGTCATTAGCCCAATTGCGACACAAATATTGATGAGTGACAGCGCTTTAATCCCTTTCTTTAGGCCAAGCACTAGCGAAATACATGTCATTACTCCAATGATTGTAATCAGGACAATTTGATTACCTGTGCTAATCTCGACGCCAAGTACGTAATTTAAGCCTGCGTTGATTTGCTGTACACCAAATCCTAGGGGGGTAACTATACCAACCACTGTTGCCAGTACAGCAAAGACATCAATGGCTACGCCCAATGGTCCGTTGATTCGCTCGCCAAATATTGGGTAAAACGCACTTCGCATTTCTAGTGGACGACCTTTACGATAGGCAGCGTAAGAAATAACAAGCGCTACGATAGTGTAAATAGCCCATGCATTGATTCCCCAGTGAAAGAAAGTAATGTTCATTGCATCTCTCACTGCTACATCACTCTGTGCCTCAACGATAGGAGGGTTCATGTAGTGCATTACAGGCTCGGCGACGCCGAAAAATACAAGTCCAATACCCATACCGGTACTGAATAACATTGACCCCCACGCGAACCCAGAAAATTCTGGCCTCTCATTATCTTTGCCAAGCCTTAAGTCTCCGACACGGCTACAGGCACTGAAAATCAAAATGGAGATAAATAGCGCAACGCTTGCCATATAAAACCAGGCAAACTTATGCGCTATATAGTTTTTCAGATTTGAAAACATGTCGGTGCTTGCTTCTGGAGCAAGTAAAACATAGACAAAGCACAGAGTTAAAATTAACCCAGCCCCTGCGCTTACTAATAACTTATGAGTGTTTTTAGGTACGGATGTCATGTGTTGCTCCTACTTTAATAACTCTTTTTCAAATGGGTAATTCGTTAGATTCTCAAACCCATCTTCTGTAATAATGACTTGGTCTTCCAATTTGACCCCTTCTTTACCACCAACAGCGCCTACGTATGCTTCTACACAAAGCGCCATACCTGGCTCTAATACACCATCATATCCATGGCCTTCCAGATCTTCTGGATAACGTATTGAAGGATACTCATCACACAAGCCAACGCCGTGCATCATTACTCCGTAACGTTGTGGTCGGTATTTTTCAGGAAGTAGAAGGCCTGAGCGAGTCACTTCTTCGAATGTCATACCTGGCTTTAGAATTTCCATGTTGTGTTGGATATGTTCATAGGCCACACGGTATAAATGCCTCTGTTCCTCAGTGGCTTCTACATCACCGATTAGCCATGTGCGTGATAAGTCAGCACAAAATCCGTAAGGGCCAATGAGATCAGTATCAAAAGCCAATAGCTCTCCTTCTTTAACTACACGAGGGCCACACTCTTGAAACCATGGGTTCGTACGAGGCCCTGAAGAAAGAATTCGACACTCGATCCACTCTCCGCCGCGTTTAATATTCTCAGCATGTAACACCGACCAAATGTCATTTTCAGTGACGCCAGGGACAGTTGCCTCTTGCATCTTCTTCATTGCTATCTCTGTCGATGCAATCGAGCAGCGCATCGCATTAATCTCATCGATGTTTTTAACTGCTCTCGCTAGCTCCATCACTTCTTGACCATCAAAGATTTCAAGGCCCTGTTTATCGAGTTCACGCAAGCCGACAATCTCTATCTTGTCTACGGCGATACGATTGCTCCCACCACCGTGGTGCTTAACGATGTCTGCGATCTCTTTTGCAAAGTGATAGGCGTGCTCATTGGTTCGATTTCCAGTTTCAAAGTAGAAGAACGAAGCTCCGTTACGTACTTCTTTTACAAGCGGTAGGTGTGCGGATAAATGTTCACAGTTATGGAAATCCCAAAGAATCATGTAGCCTTCTGCAGATACAAAACAGGCACGAGCATGGTTGTGGGCTATCCAAAGCTGCATGTTGGTCGAATCTGTTGCGTAACGAATATTTAGAGGGTCAAATAACAAAACTCCGGCCAAGTCACGAGCTTGAAGTTGGTCAACGATTCGCTTCAATCGATATTCTCGCATATGATGTAGATTTGGAGGTGTGAGACCTAAGTCTGCCCACTCTTGGAATGCTAGAGCGGTAGGCCCAATCTCAACTCGATCATTATCGTTCACGCTTCCATCTGGTTTTAATTGTGTAGCGCGTCGACGCGACGGATCTATTTTTCGGTTGGAGCCAAGTACAAATTGGTTTGTCATTTTATTTCCCTTAATAAACTACCGTATTTATTAGGCTCAATGTTACAACAATGTTATTGGTGAATAATGGAAATAAAGTCCCATACTTAAGAACAAAATTCACGCAATAGCGAATATCACGACTTAACAAACAGTTAGGTAAAATCGTTCTTAAATACTTATATGTCAAAAGTGATAGGCATCAATAACACGTTGTTAATCTCGTGTTGCAATTTAGCTGAATACCCCTTTAGTTATGTGATCTATGTGTGATTTATCAGTAGCGCAGGAGGGGGATATTATTTTAGGTATCAGTAAGTTAAATGAAATTTTCTAACATCAGTAAGGGTGAAGATGTTTAGAGAAAGTGGAAATTGCAGTCGAAATAACTCAGTCGTTTTTTTGACTATAGTCAGGAATAAAAGTTATAAACATTCATGGTATTTATTACTCCTGGACTAGTGGGGCGATATTTATAAATACAAAACTAGAAAGATCAAAAAATGGCACGTTACGTGCCATTTAAATACAGATTAACTTATATACCTAATTGTTATTCGGCATATATGCCTTTAGGAAGACGAGCAGAACGAGGAATACGATTGCCTGCAGTGTAGTCATTAATTATATCGGAAGGCGTGTAATTGCGTTCTAACTCAAATATATCATCTTGATCTAGATTCATCTCCAAAGCAGCTAGGGCGCTATTGAACTGTTCTGGGGTATCGGCACCAACCAACATTGAGGACACATATTGCTTTGACAGGACCCATGCTTGAGCTACCTGAGCCGGAGCAACATTGTGTCTCTCAGCGACACGAGCAACAGAAGTAGAAATATCAAATGACGCCTTGTCGTTATACATTTCAGCAGTAAAGAAATCGGTTTTATTTCGGTTAGACTGCATATCACTGGTAAGGATACCTCGAGCAAGAGGGCTGAATACCGACACCCCAATACCTTGGTCTTGGCAATACGGAATCATCTCTCTCTCTTCTTCTCGGTAGGCACAATTATATTGCAATTGCATATTTATTGGCTTCACCCAACCGTTTTGGTCACATACCTGAATAATCTTAGCAAGCTGCCATGTATACATGGTAGAAACGCCGATATAGCGAGCCTTACCTGATCGAACGATATCATTAAGAGCGCACATTGTTTCTTCAACAGGCGTATTTACATCAAAGAAGTGAAGCATATAGATGTCTACATAGTCCATCTTCATGCGTTTTAAGGATGCATCAATAGAGTTCATAATATGTTGGCGAGAATGACCTTGAGCATTGATATCATCATTCATTTGGTAGCCGACTTTAGTCGTTACAATCAGCTTATCGCGTTGTCCTATACGATTGAGTACATTGCAAACAACTTCTTCACCAGCCCCATACGAATAGAAGTCTGCAAGGTCAATAAAGTTAACGCCATGATCAATAGCATGGCGAATGATCGGCTCGCTTTCTTTCTCATCAAAGATCCAAGGTTTCCATTCCTTAGAGCCCATATTCATTGTACCAAGGCACAAACGAGACACCTTGAGGCCAGAGTTACCCAGTTGTACGTATTCCATATTCACCCCTCGCATTATGTGAAATAAATGTTTAATTTTTGTTTTATGACCTGAATATTTAGATCCAAAAACCAACAAAACACGAGTGAATATAAGTTAGGTATACATGAGTTTAGTTCTCAAAACCTTGATATGAAAATTTAAAGCTATAAAAAACAATGCATTAAATTTAAACCGTAAAATATGATTGTTTAAAAAGTTGAAGCTAAGACACGCTCAGGCATTCTTCTTTCAACCAAGAGACAAAGGCCTCGACTTTACTCGTGCCGACTTTAGGTGTCGGTACATGAATGAAGTACCCATATCGGCTGCGACACTGCAAAGGATGGAATTGAATCAGTTCTTGTTTTTTAAGTGAGTGATAGACCATGTTCAAATCAACGACCGCGAACCCTCCACCAGCGATAGCTGTATTGATTACCTGCTCTTGAGTACTCATCGAAATCCCTTTTCTATACCCTTCCGTCAGTTGAATGTTTGCTGAGTCAAGCCAGTCTTTCCATGCCGGGAGATTATGACCATGATGACGAATATGGAGCATTTTGTGAGTATGAGCCTCAATATTCATGCTCTCTGTTACTAGCTCTTGATTACAAACCGCAATGTACTTTTCTTTAAACAACAAGTTGTCTTTTGCATAGAACTCACCAACTTCATCAAAAAGGATCTCAATATCATACAGAGTACTTTGCTCTCGTTTGCTGTAGATCTGTAAGTCATATTGTGGAAATGCTTTGGCAAAGTTAACGAGATGAACACTCAACCAACGACTGGTAAAGGTGGGAGGGGCAAGAATAGCCAATCGTTGCTGAAGATTAGGGTTGCGGATAACCTCTAGCCCTTTTTCTACCTCAGAAAGAGAACGAGAAATCGTGCTAAGCACTTGCTCCCCGATTGGTGTCAATTCCAATAGACCACGAGTAGATGTACGTTTGAAAAGAGGTACCCCTAAATACTCTTCAAGCTGTTTTATCTGTTTGCTTACCGCTCCCTGCGTAACATTTAAGATGTTTGCTGCTGAGGTGAAACTCAAGTGCGTGCCCGCAACTTCAAATACTCGAACTGCATTGAGTGAGGGTAGTTGTCTCATTATCTTGCTCCTGGTCACAAATACAGCGACTTAGAACTCAACTCCTGTCACTGCGATTCACATTAACTTTCGACATAGCGCGCTTGCGTAGATTCTGCTGCATTCTAACGATTAAAACTCATATGTTAATTACTTTTATTCGGTTGTTGAAAAATTGTGACACCTGTAAGTTTTTAAGGACTGACCACAATGACAAAATGCGCTGTTTGGAGAAAATATGGAAACCCAATACAACCTTGCGATTACTACAGCCAAAGAATGGCTGAGCAAAGACAAAAAACAATTTATTGGCGGCCAATGGGTTCTTGGCAACTCAGAGAATAATTGGATGGTAACCAATCCTAGTAATAGAGATGTGTTGTGTAACATCCCTTTAGCTGATGAACAACTGGTTGAAGAGGCGGCAGCTGTTGCCTCACAAGCTCACCAATCAGGTGTATGGAGCCAAGTAAGTAGAACGGCGCGTGCCCAAGTTCTTCGCGATATTGCTCAAGTTATTCGTGACCATACTGAAGTTTTAGCGGTGCTAGAGACGCTTCCAAATGGCAAACTCTTAACAGAGTCATTAGCAGACGATATTCCAACTTGTGCTGACATCTTTGAGTATTATGCAGGTTGGACTGACAAGTTTTATGGTGAAACGTCACCTGTCGATTCTGAATACCTTAACTTTACGAATAAGGAACCGGTTGGGGTATGTGCACTTATCGCGCCTTGGAACTTCCCTCTTTATCAAGCGGCGTTGAAAATCGCTCCAGCTTTAGCGATGGGGAATACTGTCATTCTTAAACCATCCGAGTTTACACCTTTGACCTCTCTATACTTGATAGAAAAGATTGCTGAAAGCGTTGATATTCCAGACGGTATTTTAAACCTAGTTATTGCTGATGGCGCAGCTTCAAATCAGCTTACAGTTAGCAATAACGTCCAAAAAGTCTCCTTTACCGGAAGTACACCTATTGGCCGTAAAATCATTGAAAATAGCGGCCAATCAAACATGAAATCAGTCACGCTTGAGCTTGGCGGTAAGTCCCCTTGTATTTTCTTCGAGGATACCGAAAATCTAGACGCTGCGATCGACCGTGCTTTTACTGTGATGTTCTCTCACAAAGGGGAAAAATGCTCCGAACCAACGCGATTCTTAATCCAAGAAGGGATTTACGATTACGTTCTTGAGAAGCTGATTGCCAAAGCTGAAGCGGTAAAATGCGGTGACCCTCTAGACCCTGAAAGTGAACAAGGGCCTCAATGTAATGAAGTGCAGTTCAATAAAATCATGTCTTACATTGAGATCGGTAAAACAGAAGCAAAACTGGTTGCTGGGGGTGAGCGAGATACATCAAATGGTAATGATCAAGGCTACTTTGTTCGACCAACGATTTTCTCAGAAGTGCCTGAAGATGCACGAATCGCACGAGAAGAGATCTTCGGCCCGGTGCTTTCTTGCATCAAATTCAAAACCGAAGAAGATGCAATTAGGATAGCTAACAACACTGAATATGGGCTTGCGGCAGGTATATACACGTCTAATGTAACTCGTGCGCACCGAATGGTTGATAAGATTGATGCTGGCATGTTGTTTGTGAACAAATATGGTTGCTATGGACTTGCCAGCCCATTCGGCGGCTTTAAACAAAGTGGCTGGGGTAAAGAAATGGCCATTCATTCGCTATCTTCTTACACCAAAACGAAGAGTATTTGGGTCTACTACGGCGAAAGCTAATCAAATATGTTGGGCGGTTCTATCCGCCCAATTAAGGAAAATCATGCAATACAGAATCGAAGTCGATAATATTGGTGAAGTGAGAATCCCGGTGTTACTCCCTTATGGCGCTCAAACACAGCGAGCTCTAAATCTGTACCCCGTAGACAATCAAAAAACACTTGGCGACTACGCTTCACTTATCAACGCTGTTTTACGTATCAAATTAGCTTCTGCTCGTGTAAACAGGGAAATAGGACAAATGGATCCAGTGCTTTCATTGAACGTTGAAAACACCTGTCAGTCCATATTAGAAAACTACCAAAGGGAACTATTCCCCGTTCACGCATTTCATGGTGGTGGTGGGATTTCCGTTAATATGAATGTCAATGAAGTCGTCGCTAACATTGTCAATCATAGCTATTATGCCAAGCCCTACGGCTCTTATTCTCCAGCTCATCCGAATGATGCCATTAACATGAATCATTCAACGAGCGACTGCTTGCAAACCGCAAGTCACTTGGCTGCTATTGAAGCTCTTGATCGCTTAGATACAACCATTGAGCGCTTGATGTACGCGTTTGAGTATTTAATGGCGAGCCACAGCGACAGCTCTAAACTCGCTAGAACCTGTATGCAGGATGCAGTAACGATTGAGTTTAAACAATTCTGGAGTGGTTATTTAGCATCACTACGCACCTGTCAAATGCATCTTAAAGCGTGTCGCAATGACCTTCAGGCTGTTAATTTAAGCGGTAATATTATTGGTCGAAGTGGTGACTGTTCAACGGCTTATGCCGAGCGTTGTATCTCAGTACTTTCAGACGTTACCGGTATAGAGCTTCGCAAGAACGATAACTTATTCCAATCCAGCCAATCATTCGATGCTCAAATTCATTGTGTGAGTCAGGTGGAGAACTTAGCGGGCTTTATTATCAAGATAGCGAAAGACCTGCGTTTAATGTCTTCTGGCCCCGAGGGCGGTTTATCGGAAATTACGCTTCCAGCAGTACAAGCTGGCTCAAGTGCAATGCCTGGGAAAGTAAACCCTACGATTCCCGAGTTTGCCATTCAGTCTGCTATGCAAGCACAAGGGCACTGTTACTCATCTAAACAAGCACACATCCATGGAGAGTTAGATTATAACCCGTGGGGAATGCTACTGATTACCAATCTACTCGATGCCATAGATCACTTAGAAAAGGGAATCTCGGTACTCAGTGAAAAGTGTATTTTCGGAATAGAAGTGAACTCAGAGACACAATCGCGTAATGAATCCGCCTTGGTGCCGCTCGTCGTGCGGGTCAAGTCAAAAATTGGATACAAAGCGACTTTAGACCATGTTAAAGAGGCTAAAAACTCAACTGAATTGAAAGAGATGTTGCAAGAGATACTGAAGCCGTAACCTCTCCATAATCTGCATCTTTGATCCATTGTGGTTCGTGAAAAGGGAGGAACCGAATGCCGATCGTGGCACGTGTAGTTTCGTATTCAGCGCGCTCAATTCAGAAAAGCATTACGATTCACCCAAATAAAAATGGAACGCTTGAGCGTTCCATTTCCTTTATTACTACATTTCTTAAACCTGATCGCTAGCGTAAGCGCCAGTGATGCTTGATGTCGAATCACCAACTCTGTCTACCCCTAGTTATTACTCTTGCTCTGCTCTCAACCAAAAGTCGGATAGGTCTTCAAACAGGTCATCGTTGTCTAAGATGCTGGTATGGTCTTCATCATAGCCGAGGATTTGTGATGCATGCAGTTGGGCTAGGCGCGATAACTGGCTTGAGAGGTTAATGACACCATCGTTACTTTTGGTATTGAACAGCTCGCCCGAGTTATAGCCAAACGCGAGAAAATGTGGCGTGTCGTTGTCATTATTATCAGAAAACAAATCAGCGATAAACTTACCGTCGGGGTTTAAATCTATCCAAGCTGGCATCACGACAGGGGAGTATTCTATGCCTTGCTTGGCTGATGCAACGCCACCAAATGGGGAAGATATGGTGGTAATGCTGCTAACAAAATCACACAACTGCCCAATACGACACTGACGAAGACTGTTGGTGGCGATTAACCCGCCCATACTGTGCGCCACCACATGCAATTGTTGAAGTTTGTATTCAGTGACAATGGTATGCAAAAGGTTATTCAAGCCTTTCGAGTTCAAAGCCAAAGACAAACCTGAAGGGTAGTTAAATACCCATATTTGATATTTAGATTGGTCGATTTTTTCAATCAGCGGGGCAAAGTCTAACGCGGTGGCGTTAATGCCATGCACAAACAAGATAGGGATTTTATTCGGGTCGTACTCTGATAAAAAGTAGACCCCAGCATTATGCTCGAGCAAGAATGTAAGTGGCTGCCACATCCCGAGTTTGGCGTTTTTTTTGTCAAAAGGAGGATCTTCTAGGCTCACGACAGTGCCGATGTCGACCAGATCCAACTCGATCTTCAATAGTGAGGACAAGGAGCGATCAACAAAGGCGCTTGGGACTTCATTTTCATTAACTTCTAGGGATACTTCTATGGTGGATTTGTCTTGATGGTTACGAAGGTTAATGACACTGAATGCTTCGTCTGCTTGTAGGGTTAAGTCTTGATTTTTATCTTCAAAGACAAGTAGATAATGGATGTTGTTCGATAGCTGTAAGTCGATACGGTCACTAGCGATTATTCCGTCATAACCATCCACTTCGCTTTTATTGATGTCTTTGATTTGTTCAATCACCACGGCCGAACCTGAGGCGGGTTGGCTCAAAATGAGTTGGTATTGGTTGGTAATGGAGTCGATCGCATCTATCTCATGGGATAAGTTTCGAAAGTTACTGCATCCTGATAGCACTGAACTGAGTAACAGTGCTGAACTGAAAAATAGTGCAGTAAGTAATCGCCTCATTCTAATTTCATCCTTATATCAACCCGATTTATCCATAAATCAAAAACCTGTGTTTAATAGTAGCAATTAAACAGCGTTTAATAAAAAGGCAAACAAGTGACTCGAAAGTTTGCTTATCTGCCTTGGATGTTTCAGTTCCTCAGTGAAGACGTTGAACGCTAAAGCGTGTTTTTGTACACCTTACCGTCTTTCATGATCAGTTTTTGTGTCTCTGTGTTCGCCACACACGCAACACTTTCCAGTGGGTTGCCGTCGATGATCAATAGGTCGGCATACGCGCCTTCAACGATCTGACCTAACTTACCTTCTTGGTAAGGGTGTTGGTAAGTCGACATCTCGAACAAGCGTCCACAGTTTGATGTCGCCATACGAAGTGCAGTGATGGTATCGAACACTTGTTCAATTGCGCCGAGCTCATTTAATTGAGTCGCATGAACGTTGGTTTCGCCAACACAGTCGGTACCAAAGGCGATGTTTCGAATGTCGTATTTCTTAATCAATTCTGCTGACTTGAACATGGCTTTACCCACGCGCTCTGTCTTGCGGTATGTCTCTTCGTTTGGCAGTGGGATCTTACGCTCTGCAATCAATGAAGAGGTAAAGTAGGAAGGAATCACCCAAATACCTTTCTCTTTAATGATCTCCGCAATGTCGTCGTCCATGATAGTCGCATGTTCGAATGACATCACGCCCGCTTCTGCCGCTCGGCGCATCGCATCAGATGTGTGGATGTGCGCAGCGACATAAGTGCCGTAATCGGAAGCGGCATCAACCGCAGCTTTCATTTCTTCAGATGTGAATTGCAATGTATCTAGCGGGTCGAAGGTTGAAGATGCGCCACCGCCCGCCATTATCTTGATTTGTGATGCACCCATAAACAGTTGTTCACGTACTGCTTTCAATACTTCTGAACGACCATCGGCCACTTTCATTGCGCCAAGCTTCATCATTGGGGAATCTTCGTGGCCGTTAGCTAAACGTTCTTGCGCTTGGTTCTGGCGGTAATCAGAGTGACCACAGGTTTGCGAGATAGCCGCCATTGAAGGAAGAATGCGTGGGCCAGTGGCGTAACCGTTATCGATACTTTTCTTAAGGCCAAGCGTATTACCCGCCACGTCGCGAATGGTCGTAAAGCCACGCATCAGCATCTCTTCAGAAATCTTTGCTGAGCGAATCGCCACTTCTTCACGTGTCATGGTATCAATCACATTGAAAGGTGCGGATAGCGTGATATGAACGTGAGCATCAATCAAACCTGGCATTACTGTGCCACCTTGAGCATCAATGATTTCATCGGCTAGTGTTGGGTCAATCTCGCCAATTTGAGTAATCAAGTTATCTTCGATAAGAAGTGATACGTTCTCGATTAGGTTGTTATCAACACCGTTAAATACGTTCGCGTTCGTGATTAGCTTTTTCATAGTCTGCACCTTTTGGATATGAGTTCGTGTCGCTGATGGAGTCATCATATGGGGAGCGGTAATGGAAGAATGGCCATTTGGTGACACGTAATGACGAGATTTATCTTTTGGTGCTTTTCTATATTTTGAAAAATTGCTTTATAGAGGGAAATGAATTATTGGTGTGAGGAATGATCAATCGATAAAAACTAATAATTTCGAATGGAATGGTTGTGGTGTCACCAAATGGTAAGTTTTGCTCCGATTGGAACGCTAAGATGTATTTCAAATCGAGGCTACTTATCAAATCAGAGAGAGACAGAATGACTAAATTAGACAAAGTTTACGGGTTTAACACACCACAGCGTCTATTCGTAGGTTACACGTTAGCCGTGCTGGTGGACTTAGTAGTGCTTAATTTCTTTGATGAGTACTGGGACTTCGTCAATATTGAATCTTTTACTATTTCTTTGATTGCAGCGTTGTTGTTGCAGCTATTACTGAAGCTCTCTATTGGTTTAGAACATAAAATTGCTGAGCACTTCAAAAGCAAGCCCGGCACAGCACCGAAGGTTTATCGAGCAATCACAACTTATATTATTTTGGTGGGTTCTAAGTTTGTGATGCTAGAAGCAATTAACCTCCTGTTCGGCGAGAAGGTGAGCTTTACTGGCCCTTGGAATGGTGTAGTGGCGTTCTTCGCCGTGGTATTTACGATTTTGATTGCTGAAGTGCTGGTATCGAAAATCTACTTTGCTTTGGATGATAATAAAGAACAAATCGATAATGAATTAGAAGTGGCAAAAGAAGTAAAAGCATAATTGCTAGTTGATGATAGATCGGAGAGCTCTTAATCGACTTTCCAATAAAAAGGGTTGGTATTTTATTTATACCAACCCTTTTTGCTGTTAAGAAAACACAGTTTGTAACTGGATTTAGAACTTAACTTGGTAGTTTACCGTGTAAGTACGGCCGCGACCTTTGTAGTCGTACGCGGCTGAATCGTAATGTGACGAGTAGACGATTTGAGCGCGTTGACCCCAAATGGTGGTGTAGTCTTTATTCAGTAGGTTTTGAATACCGAAACCTAAGCTACCTACAGGAAGTTGGTAAGTCCCCACTAAATCAAACACGGTGTAGCCATTTAGCTCATTTTGGTCGTCATCTTCGTAGTCAAACATGGTTTGGCTTTGTACTTTTACAGATAGATCTGTGTCGTACCAACCAGCCCAAGCATTGGCTTTTGAAGTGCTCGCTTCTCCTGCTGTGAAGTCTTTCCAACCGTCATCGCCTTTCACTTCTGAAATCACGTAGTGGCCTGATGCACCGATTTGAATGTTCTCGTGCACCCAGTAAGAGGCCATAGCTTCTAAACCGTAAACTCGCTTCTTATCGTCGATTTCTTCGATAAGCAGTGTGTTCTTGTCGTATTTAACGGATTTATCGGATTGTGAATAGTACGCCGCGGTTTGCAGGTTAAAATCACCAGTATCGAGGCGGTAACCTAACTCAAAGCTGTTGGTTTTGATGCCAGACATTTTCGAGTCATTAACGTTGATGCTGTCGTTAAGTTTCCAGTGATCGCCCTCGAGGGTGTAGTCACCTTGTCCGTAGTATTTCGCAGGGTCAGCAAGATCAAAGCCTTGTGAGAAATTTGCCCATACTTGAGATTCGTTGGTGAGGTGGTAGATCGTACCGAGATTAAATAGACCAACGCTGTAATCGGTTTCACCGCCAGGTACTGCGTCGGCTGTAGTGCCGTTGCCCGCTGCAATTTTCTTCTGTTGGCTGTAGCCGACAAAATCATCAATCTTGTTCGACATGTATTGGTAGCGGAATCCACCTTCTACCGTCCAGTCATTCGTGATCGCATAATCAGATTGAACAAAGCCCGCGATAGAGCTGACCTTAACCCCAGCGTAACGGCCGACTTTCGCGTAAGTTTTGTTGATCAAGTTACCTGAATTGTTCGCAATAGTCGGATCATAAAGTGCTTGGTTGCTGTCTAGTTGGTCTTGATACGCATCGATACCATAAACAACATTGAATTTATTGAAGCTCTTAGCCAGCGCTGTTTTTAATGCAATAACATCGGTAATTTGCTGACCAGAAGATTGGAAATAAGGTGTGTAAGTTTGGTCTTCTTTACGGTACGAAGCTTCAGCAATCAACTGATGGCCAAGGAACTGCTCATCGACGTAAGAGGCGCTAAGCATAATACGTTCGGTGCCATGTTCACGGTCAGAATCAAAGCCTTTACGTACGTCAACAAAGTCGCGGCCGACAATGTACAGGCCGTAAGGTGAGTCTTGTTGGCTATCGTAATATTGAGCTAGGAAGTTGAGTTTCTTTGTGTCAGAAACGTTCACGCCTACCGTCGTTAGGAAGTCGACCGTCTTATTGAACTGTAGTGAGCCTTGAGAAATATCAGGGGTAACGATGTCGCCATTAGCGTCGAAAAAGCCTTGTGTTTCGGTGTAAACCACAGAGGTGCGCGCTTGAACTTTGTCGTTACCGCCTGAGATAGATTGCCCGACTTTGTAATCGAAATCTTCACCAGAATTAAAGCCAGTTGAGCCTCCAACAAAGGATTCAAACTCTAACTCTTCACCTTGCGCTTTTTTGGGTATGATGTTGATCACGCCGCCTGAAGCTCCTGCACCATAAATTGAAGTTGCACCAGACAGTACTTCGATTCGTTCAATGTTAAATGGGTCGATGGAGTCTAAGTGACGGCTGATTGGGCGAGATGATTGCAGTGATACGCCATCAATCATAACGAGCATCTTACGGCCACGCAGATTCTGACCATAGTTAGTACGAGCACCGCTGCTTACATCTAAAGAGGGAATGCTTGCCGATAGAATCTCGCCTAGTGATTTACCACCACGATATTCCTGTTCAATTTTATCGGAGTCGATGTACCAAACTGTACCCGGAATGTCACTGATCGCTTTAGGAGTCCGACTAGAGACAACCACCATTTTGTCTTCGGTTGTGTATTCTTGTGCTTGGGCTGTAAACACTGTGCTGGCTGCGACAATCGCTAGCGCAACAGTGGAAAGCTTGAAACTTCCTTTTTCGGTTTTCATTTTGTTCTCAATCTTGATCAATAGAAGGCTGCACAAAGACTCATATTTGTGCGGTGACTTTATTTTTTTATAGGTAATTAAGCGTTCATCTTTACTGGTCAGTAACAAATGACGCCTCTTAAATTAGAAAAGAGGTGAACGGTGGTCACTACTCATGGCCTTAAACATACTCATCTCGATATCTTCCAAGCTTGTATACGTTCGCATTCATGTCACTTAAGCGACGATCACTTCAAAACAAAAGTACGAAGCATTATCGTTAAGTTTATCAATTCTAAATAAGAATCATTATTATTGTGTTTTTGTTGCGAAAATACAATATGAAAGTGCAATTTTCTTTTATAGATTTTGAGTTAGTGGTTGGGCGAGGTTGTTAGTCGTAGAAGAAAAGTAGGGCTAGAGCCTTGTGCTGTATGTGTTGAAGTGGGTGTTAAGCCTATAATTTAACGGGTGTAAATCGTAGGTGTTATCGTGAGAATCAGGAAGAAAACGATGTTTTTGACGGTAGAGGGGCACGATAAAGGGCAGCCATGATTTGACTGCCCAAGTGATTAACTGTTTTTTGCCATAATGCTGTTGATTAAATTTTCTCGCTGCTCCATAGAGACATTCATTACGTCGTTGTAAGTGCGTTTCATGACGCGAATATCATTTTCCAGTAACTGAGCTAGCTTTGTTGACGCTACTTGGTTGTTTCCTTCAAGTACTAATTCAATGATCTCTAGGCGTCGCTGACACGATTTAATGACTGATGATTGGATGTGCATCGAAACCAGATCGGTCGCTTTACGAAGGCGATTATGTTGCTGCATTGTGCTCAGTAAAAAACGGTTCCCGGAACACGCTGCGAGTTGTTCATGAAATTCTGAACTGAGGCTAAAGAGTTGGTTGGCGTTGACAGATTCTGGGTTCGTAATGGCTTGCACATGGCGATCTCGGCAGCCTTCCAGATCGGAACCATCAAGTATCCATGTTGGTTCGAGTAGGCCTGCTGGCTCGAAAATGAGTCGACATCGATAGCTTTCAGTGTGCCTTTCTAATGTATTTAAAACACCATCAAGCTGCCATTTGTATCCCGGGCTACGGCGAAAAATACCATCGTTTTCTAGCAGGCGCAGCACGCTTTGCATCTCTCCACGGTTGGCACCATAACGTTGTTGCAGATCTTTTTCGGAAAACGAGCTATCCAACTCGCCAAAGAATAAATCCATGAGTACACGCAGGTATAACTGATCTTGGCGAGGTTGTTCGTCGCTGTCTTGACCTTCAATTTCAATGTCAGCGGCATCGGTTTGTAATACAGAACCTTTGTATGGAACGACCTTGGTAATCCCTTGGGCAGACAAATACGTTAGCACAGCTCGAATAGGGGTTCTCGATACTTCGAACTGTTGTGCTAGTGAAGATTCATTAAGGCTGCTGCCTGCTTTGGCATCGTCGGCTTTTAGGCGAGCTATGACCTTAAATAGTAGATCTTGTTGGAGTTTTGTAATTGTTGTTATGTCCATGAGGCTCATAAAAGTGCGTTTATTCTTGAAACCATGGTAAACACAAAAACAGACGAATACCACACATTGTGTTTCTGCAACCAAAAGACAATGCTGACAGGTTGTTGAGATAAATGGATTTGTAAGAAGATTAGAGAGAAACCCGCTTAAAGTGTTGCCTTTAAGCGGGGGAATATTTATCAGTGCGCGTTTATTTTCTCATTAGATACAAGAAGTAACCGCCACCAAGCAGTGAAGCGAGTAATCCAGCTGGGAATTGCCAAGGGAACCATAATGTACGACCAATCCAATCAGCACTCACCATGATGATCGCACCTAACAAAGCGGCTGTGAGCATCTGAGGGATAGCGCGATATTGGTGAAGGGAGCGAGCCATGTGCGGTGCCAATAACCCAATAAAGCTTAATGGGCCAATAACGATGGTGCAGAGCGTTGTTAGTGCGGCAACCAACAGAAGTAGCGCTAATCGAACCACTGTCGTGTTCATACCAAGGCTGCTTGTAGTCACTTCTCCCAGATTAATGATCTCAATCCAACGATGTAATGACAGGGCAACCGCACCTACGATGGCCACGCCAACCGCAAGTAAAATCACATCTTGATTGGCGACTAAGTAGGTTGAGCCAGAAAGCCAAGTGAGTAGGGACGTAGCATTCTCGTTACCGGAACTCATCGCAATGCGCAGCAAAGCATCGAGCCCTGCACTTAGTGCAATACCGGTTAGCAAGGTTTGAGTTGGGGCGAAATTGTGTTTTCTACCCATTAGCCAAACCAATGCCGTCACCGACGTTGCGCCTAGCGTGCCGAGCAGCATTTGCTCCTCTCGCCCAACTGCCGTGCCAAAGAGCGTGCCGAGAACAAGTGCAAGCGCTGCTCCTGAGCTGATCCCTAATACTTCAGGGCTGGCCATTGGGTTGTTTGAGATACGTTGAATAATTGTGCCAGCAAACGCCAGTCCAATCCCCGCTAATAACGCAACCAATACACGCGGTAGACGCAGATCGAATAGCGATGGGTTGAGTTCAACATTCCACCCGAACTGGTTTTTACCAAACGTAAGAGCAACAGTACAAACAACAATGAGTAAAAGTGACATGGTCGCCAACACTTTACGCGTATCGACTAATTTGTAGTGTTCAACGTGTTCGCTGCGGTTCTTTAAGTCCGATTGAAGTTTGGTTCGTTGTAACAACCCCAACAAAAAGGGCGCCCCAAGTAAGGCCGTCATCGCGCCGGTAGGGAGAAGTTCTCCGCCAGCACCAGAGAAGGGCTGAATAACCAAATCAACAATCAGTAGCATCAAACTACCCACTAAACCGCTGACTAAAATTTGTTTTATGAGATCTCTTACGCCAAGAAGCCTTGCGATTGCGGGTGCGACAATACCAACAAATCCAATTAAGCCGACTTCACTTACAACGGCTGCGGTGATGAATATGGCTAATGACAAGCACAGTAATTTGATTTGTTTGATGTTAACGCCAAGCGATGTCGCCACATTATCTCCGAACTGTAGCGCTGATAACGGACGTTGAAACACCAGCAGCAATAGAGTTGGGATAGAAACCAAAGGAATAAGAACTTGTACGCTCGACCAGTCGTTCTGATTTAGTACACCCGCACCCCATACAAAAATACTGGTGAGTTGTTGTTCATGTAGCATGAGTAACATGGTATTGAGGGAGCCAAAAAATAGGCTGACAACCATACCAGCAAGCACCATATGCAGTGGGGAAAACCCACGAGCAGAACTTAGGGCAAAGACCAAGCCTGTTGCAAGGCAGCCTCCAACAAAAGCTGGAATAAACCCAGGAATTGCGAGGTTGGTTGGAATCAATAAGATCCCTAATACCATACCGAGCTCTGCGCCAGCAGCTACGCCCAGTGTCGTTGGTGAGGCAATCGGGTTTCGCAATACGAACTGCATTACACACCCCGCGACGGCCAGTGCGAAACCGCAAATCAGTGCGACAGCGAGCCGAGGTAAATACGTTAGGTGGGTAATGAGGTGCTGATAGTTTGAAGAATCAAAATGAAAAAGCGTATCCCAAATCAACCCCAACCCTTGTGAGTACGGAGCGGTAATTTGCAGTAGTACGCTGATAAGCAAAACAGCCGTGATCGATAGCGCTGCTGCTTTGATATTGAGTCGTTCAGTGATGGTGTTTTCGAGCTTGATGGTAGCCATTATTTTTGGATAAGCAGTTCTGTAATGCGGTCACTGAACCTTTGAGCGGCAATAAGCCCACCGAAGGTCCAAATACTAGGAAGTTCGTAAACTGAGTCAGTACGCGTAAATTCCATCGCTTGCCAAAGAGGAGACTGAGTGAGTTGTTTACGTTCTTCCTCTTGAAGTGGGCCAAAGATCATGACGTTAGCTTTTTGATGTTCAGCGAGCCTTTCTGTGCCAGTGGTGCTAAAGCCCCAAAGGTTGGTCTGCTCTTGCCAATCATTTTTCAAACCCATTGCGCTGATGGTGGCTTGTGCTAATGAACCTTGGCTGTGAATTCGTAAGGTTTTGTCGTTGATAAAGCGAGCGAATATCAAGGGTTTCTCAGAGTTGCCAGCCGTACGCACTTTTTCGCCGTTTTCATTGAGTCGCTTGTTGGTCTCTGCGATCACTTGTTGAGCGCGTTGTTCTTTGTCGAACAGCTTGCCCAAAGATAAGGTGATGTTTGTTGCTGACTCAAGCGGCTGCTTTTTTTTACTGTAGATACTGTAAACCAATACCGGTGCGATTTTATTCAGTTGATGGTACGCCGCCACCATATGTTCACTGATTAAAATGACATCGGGTTTTAGCTCCGTCAGCAGTTCTAGGTTTGGTTCACGTCGAGATCCAACATCGGTCACGTTTGAATTCAGTTCGGGTTTCACAACCCACTGTTGATAACCTTTGGCATCTGCAATACCTTCTAACTCAACACCTAGGCTTAACACGGTTTCTGTTAGGGCCCAATCTAAAGCCACGACTTTTTTAGGCGTAGTATCGAAAGAGGCGGTACCCATTTCGTGCGTGATTTCTAATGCATGAGCACTCTTTAGAGCAAGGGCATTAAAAGCGAATAGTGCGCACAGCATTGTTATGAACGTTTTCACAACCGATTCCTTTTTATTTAAGGGATGTAACTGATAGGTTGCCCTGTTTCAGGGTGTTTAAAGAGAGCAAGCTCCATTCCGTAGATTTGCATCAGTGTTTCAGGCGTCATCAGCTCTTTAGGTGAGCCAGAAGCAATGACTTTTCCAGAATGAAGCGCAATCAAATGGTCACTGAATTTGGCGGCCATATTGACATCATGGAGTACCATAATGACGGTTAAGCCTAGTGATTGATTGAGGTCTCTGATCAAGGCCAGTAACTCATGTTGATGGGCAACATCTAAGGCTGAGGTCGGCTCATCCAGTAAAATGCATTGGCTTTGTTGAGCGAGCAGCATCGCAACCCAAGCTCTTTGTCTCTCACCACCAGAAAGCGTTGCGACGAATCGATCGGAGAATGCACTCAACCCTACTTTTTCAATCGCTTCGTCAACGATAGCGTAATCATCTTTGCTGTAACGCCCGAACGCGCCTTTCCACGGATAGCGACCAAAACAAACGAGTTCACGAACGGTCACACCGTCAGTGATTGGTGGATGCTGAGGGAGGTAGGCAACTTGGTGTGCAAATTCGAGGTTGCTGTACGATGAAAGCAACTGCTGGTTGAAGAAAACCTCACCTTCGGTTGGTGTATTTTGTCGGCTCAATAGTTTCATGAGCGTCGATTTACCGCATCCGTTATGACCTAGCAAAGTGGTAATTTTCTTTGGTTCAAACGTTAAGCTGGTTGGAGACAGGATTTTCTTACCGTCGATTTCGAACGAGGCATTGGTAAGTTTGTACATAATGAAATAGGGAGTTGAGTTATAGGCTACTAGCCGTTAATGTAACATAATGAAATTCAAATGATAATGATTCTCCAAATCAATCAATTTATCGTTACTTATGGTGTTGCCCATAATTGAGCCCTCCAACCTTTTCTAGCACCTTCAATATTATGTCTGTTATACAAAATAAAAAATTTCATTTGATGACCATTGGTCTTGCTGCCGCCCTAATGGGAATTGGGCAAAACGGCTTACTCGTTTCTCTGCCTTTTCTTGTGGAACAGTCAGCATTTAGCTTGCCTACGTGGTCGATTCTTATCGCAATAGGGAGTTTACTCTTTTTGCCGTCCGCGCCTTTTTGGGGAAGACAGAGCGACAAACATGGCCCGAAAAAAGTCGTCATTCAGGCATTGGTAGGCATGGCCGTTAGCTTTGCTTTTTTGTGTTTTTTTACGATGAATAGTGACCAAGAAAAGGCGCTAGTGTTTTGTTTGATAGGGTTGGTGGTGGCGCGAATTATTTATGGTTGTACGGTGTCTGGAATGGTGCCCGCGAGTCAACATTGGGCGATATTGTTGTGTGGTGAGAAAAACCGTTTACAGGCTATTACTTCGGTGAGTATTGGCTTAAGTACTGGTCGATTGATTGGCCCGATCATATCTATTCTTGCGTTAAAGTTTTCACCTTATGCGCCTCTGATTATCATGGTTTTATTACCATGCTTAGCGTTAATCGCAACGATGTTATTGCCAGCGCCAGAAATGAATACAGAGAAAGCGAGTAGCAAGCTTCCATCGCCTTGGTTGCCGAGTAGGGCACTATTGCCTTTTTTATCGAGTGGATTGTTGTTGTGTGCGGCAGTCGCGTTGTTGCAATACAGTTTCTCTCCATTGATTTATTCGATCACCCATTGGGCAACTGATCAATTAAGTAACGCGATTGGCATTCTATTAACCATAGGTGCCGCGTGTACTTTTGCTACTCAACTCTTGGTTATCAAAAAGGATAAACTGACGCCGCTTTTTATGTACCGTTGTGGCGCTTCTGCTTTGGTTGTCGGCTTTGTGATGTTCTTGATTCCCAGTATGTGGGCGTTTGCTGTGGCGATGGTAGTGACGGCTATTGGCGCAGCACTGCTTGTCCCAGCCTACACAGTATTTGCGACAGAAAAGCAAAATGAAGCTCCCGGCACAGCGGCAGGCTTCATTTCAATGTCTCATACTCTTGGCTATGGGGTGGCGTCGTTGCTGGCGTTTACCGCCACCCTCAACCCACTATACCCAATCTATTTTTGCCTGCTATTTTCCACGCTCATTTTTGCTACATCGATTTTGGTCTCGAATAAAAGCGGTACTCTAGGCGTTGAACAAGGCTAGTTTTAATCATTGAGCGTATAAACCACATCCCCACGCAATACGGTCATCAACACCTGTGTTTTGGCGATGCCTCTTGCTGATAAAGTGGTGATGTCACGGTCGAGAATGGCGAAGTCAGCTGACTTACCAACCTCAATAGAACCAGTGATGTCGTCGATGCCCAAGCTAGAAGCGGCATTAATAGTGTAAGCGTCAATGGCCGTGTAGATATCGGTTAGACCGGTTTTGCCCATGATTAAGCTATTAGCAATGCCCACCAATGGGTTGATGTCGTGCACATTCCAATCACTGCTCAATGTGATATTGGCATCGGTTTTGAGTATTGCGTCGAGGTTCATCATAGCTTTCGTGCGTCTCGCACCTAAGAAGGCCTTAGCCCATTCGTGATCGTGCTGTGCTACGTAGTCTGACCCGACCTGGAAGTCCGCCGAAACATCGAGTTGTTTAAAGCGTGGAACGTCCTCATCATTGATCAATTCAACGTGGGTTAGCGTGTATGGCTTTTGCGAACCTTGTTTACGTACGCTCTCGATGGCATCTAAAGATTCACGAACCGCACCGTCGCCAATCGCATGTATGTGGGCACTAAAGCCGATTTTGTCTAGGGCCGTTAACCACTGTTTCATCTGTGCTGGTGGAATGTAGTTCAAGCCATTAGGAGAGCTTGGTAAATAAGTATCTAAGTAAGGGGCGAGCGTTTTTGCCGTGCCATTGATAAAAATACCATCGCTGTATATTTTCACCTGATCGACCAGCAGTAGACGGCTTTTGTCGTCGGAATACATCTTCTCAAACACTTCTAATTGGGAGGGCATTGCCATTGATGGGTAGACCCAAGGGCGTAATGACACGCGAGCAGTCAAATCTTGGTTTTGCTCCGCTTCGAGCCAAACATCATACCAACCGCGTTTCCAGTACATTCGACCGTCACCTATGGTGGTAATGCCGTGTGCTGCCGCTTCTTCAAGTCCGTACATTAAGCCTTGGTAGCTTTGCTCAAACAGTTCGCTTTGGCTGTTCCACGCCATTTCCATAATTTGGTCGCCAGCATTATCCAATAAGATGCCATTGAGCTTGCCGCTGTCTTGGTCTTTTAAATAGGCGCCGCCTTGTGGATTTGGCGATTGCGGACTAATTCGGGCAATTTTTAGTGCTTTTGAGTTAACCCACATTGAGTGTGAAGTCTGCTCCATGATCACGACAGGTCGGTCGGGAAAAACACTATCGATGATCTCAAGTGGTGTGTATTCCGAATCGCTGTCGAGTGTCGACTCCAGAGAAAAGCCATAACCCATCAGCCAACCTCGACCATTGGTTTCGGCATTGACTTTACACGCTTCTAAGTAAGGGATTTGCTCTTCGAGTGTGGCTTCAGAATCCAGTTCGCAATTACCACCCAGTTCAGAGGCGGCTTCAAAAACATGGCTATGATTGTCAATGAAGCCCGGTAGCACAAAGGCATTCTCCAAGTCGATGACATCGGTATTCAGCCCTTTAAAAGTTTGCGCCTGTTCGCGGTCACCGATGAACATGATCTTGCCGTTATGGGTAACGATCGAGTCTGACTCTCGATGCCCGTATATCTCGGCATTAGTGAAGATTTGGTCAGCCGCTTGGTCTTGATTGGCTGCGTTGGCTTGTGCAAGAGCCGGTGATACTGCACTTAGACCTGTAATTAAGATGGCCAATGCAGTACGTGGCTGAGTGAGCTTGTTGTTCATTATTGTGTCTTCCATGTTCCACTGTGTAATAAGTATAGAAAGCGAGTGGTCAGTGTGAAACTCTACATGAATGACAAATAAAAACTGCGTTTAATCAACAAGCTGTCGTTTGAATGAGCTTTTAATTACGACTCTTGACTCAGGCTTTTACGCAGATCTTTTTTGTATTCGTCATAAGAGTTGTAGCCATAGAGTTTCCACGTGTTATCACCTTTAATATTGTGGCTGTAGGTGATTTCTCCGATCCACTGCTGACGTGTGGCGTGAATCATATCGCGAATTTTTAATAATAAAGTGTCCATAGTTGCTCTCCTGATTAAGTTCACCTGCAGTATATTTAGCGGAGAAAGCTGGATGAGTACCGTTAGGGCAATGTCCAATACTTTTCAGTCAAAGTGCTCATTTGAATGGTTTGATGGGTATACTTTCAGTATTAAAGGGTCATTGAGTGTCGTAATGAAAGGTTACTTAGAAAAGGTGCCGCAGCGGATTGGTGCGTCATGGCGGTATAAAAAAATAGTTGAAGGCAGCAAGAGTTATGGTTGGCATCGACACGAAGAATATGAGATAGCGATTCATCGTCACTTCTCGGGGCACAGTTTTATTGGCCACCACCAAAGTGATGTGTTTCATAACCATATGATCTTGGTTGGCCCAGACTTACCTCATGCCATTTATTCGGATGAGAGCACTGATGACTCACGTGTTTGCGAAACCCATGTGATTTGGTTTCGCAAAGATTGGGTCGAGCAGTTGATAGCTTGTTGCCGTGAGCTTGAACCGTTACGTACACTGCTAGAAGACTCAAAGAAAGGGCTGCAGTTTTCGCCCGATACCGCAGAAAAGGCGACGCAGTTGTTGAATAAGGTGAAGGCTCAACCTCCACACCAGCAGTTGCTCACCCTGTTTTCTCTGTTTGCGTTATTGCTTGATGATGAAGAGGTGGTGCAGTTGATTAATCCTATCTTTAATTCGGATGATGCAGATGAGATTAGCGATAAGCTAGACAAGGTGGGAGCCTTCTTACTGAACAATTTTAATCACGATATATCGGTTAATGATTTAGCTACCCATCTATACATCAGTGAGAGCAGCGTTAGGCGTCTGTTTCAAAAGCACTACAATGAGAGCTTCAGTCAACGGTTGAAGAAAATTAGGTTAAATGTGGCGTGTGATTTACTGCTGAATACTTCGCTGCCTGTGAATCTGATTATGGAAAAAGTAGGTTACGACAACCAAGCTAACTTTAATCGCCAGTTCAAATCTTATAAGCAGGTGACTCCGACTCAATATCGTGACGCAATGAAGCGCCTTTGATCTAGAGTATATTTAATCTCAGCTATTCAATTTGAACTTTCGTACAAGCTCCTATCGATTGCTTATGGCTGCTTTCAAGAAGGTTAGAGGTCACGCAAGAATAGCTACATTCGATTGAGAAAAGGCACCGGTGATCAACTCACTGTGCCTTTTTAGTTGGCTCTGATATTAGCCTTGTCGGCGAACCTGCAACACGCTCAGTACTGATAGAAACAGGAAGAACACAGGATCGCTCCAGCCAAAGCCAACAAAGATACCCGTAAAAGCAGCATACAGTGTGATGACCGCCCCTAGCATGTTAGTGATGACCAAACCTTGGATGAGCTTTTTAGCGCTAATGCCTGATTCAATATCTCGTAATAACCAAGTTATCGCTGCGATACCGCCAAGAAAGATACTGGTGTGCTGAGAGAGAAAATACGCGTACTTATCAGTGACCTCTACACCGTACATTGGCCACATGACTGTTGGTAAGAAAAACAGTGCGAGGGCAAACCCTGCGTATATGATGCCGTGTAGGCTTAAAAACGTTTTATTGCTCATTAGTATTCTCTCTATCTCGCGTCTTTCACTATGTTGCATTCATTGCACGATGACTATTTTCCACTCAGGAATATACAGCTGAATTAGCCGTTGATTGGGCCTTTGTTAATGGTAGTTAACGGCTGGTTTACGTCAAAAATCACGCCGCGAACTTCATCCACGCCCATTGCTTTTAAGCGTGCAGCATGCATTGTTAGGTAAGTTTCTGCGCTGAGTTGGTCTTCAAAAAGGTAGACACCACCACCCAGTTTTTCGGCTTGGTTTTCTGTCCAGATTTTCCAGATCATGCCTGGTTCATTGTTGATAGATTTTGCTAGGTCAACCAGTGCGTTCGACATCTCTTCACCAAATGGGCCGTTAAATTCAAAGTCGACTTGTAGTAGTTTCATGGTGTTTCTCCGTTTAACAAATTCCGCTAAAAAAATAGGTGTTTAAGACAAACAAGCCATTCTCGTTTGTTGTTGAAATTCATATTACCTGTAAAAAACAGACAGAAAAGTTCATAATATTGCCATTAACTGTCAGGATTTTAGACCAATGAGATTAAAGACTACCCTCGACCAATGGCAAACACTCTATGAGATAGACCGTGCTGGTAGTATACAGGCGGCGGCATTGCAACTGAATAAGAGCCATACCACGCTGATCTATGCGTTGAGAAAACTGGAAGATCAATTGGGCGTGTCTTTGGTTCAAGTTGAAGGACGCAGGGCGGTATTGTCGGAAGACGGCAAAGCCTTATTGCGCAGGGCGAGCAGCATGCTGGAACAGGCGCGAGAACTTGAGCTGATCAGTGAACAGTTAGCAAAGGGAGTCGAATCTGAAATCGTGGTTGCGGTTGATCATTTGTGCTGCCTTGAGCGCCTTTATAAGCCGATGGCTGCGTTTATGGCAGAGAACAACAGTACGTCGATACAAGTGGTTGAAACATCACTGTCGAAGACGACGGAAATGGTGACTCAAGAACGTGCCGATGTTGCCATCATTAATCTGCCAATTACCAACCACTCGGCCGAAGCCTTTGGGTTCACTATGATGGAACCTGTTGTCGCAAGTTCGCACCCTCTGGCTAACGCGTCATCCATATCGCTCAGTCAGTTGTCGTCGCTACCACAAATTGTGGTGAGAGATTTAGGTTCGGTTGAAAAGCTGGGAGAGAAGAAGGATGTGGGCTGGTTGAAGTCGAGCCAGCGTATTACGGTCGATAATTTCGACCATGCCTTTGGTGCGGTAGAGCAGGGCGTGGGATATTGCAGGCTGCCAAAGCATATTGTGGATAGCCGAGGAAGTGACAAGCTCACCGTGTTAAATGTGGAAAATGGCAGTGGCTATCACGTACCGCTGCATCTGACTCTGCCGAAAGGCGTGAAGACAGGTCCCGCTGCAAAACGTTTCTATGAGTTATTGCTTGCGTCTGTTTCTCATTAGCTTGGGAGCTCGTGTTATCTTGCTTTCTATCTCGCTATAGAACTAGCGAGGCTGATTTCCATTTAAGAAAAGTGCAACGCATTCGCGTGTGTAGTTGAGTCTTTCCTCATCGGATTCACCGCTATCATGGCCGAAGAACGACCAATAGGCTGATTTACCATGAAACATCAGTAGCAACTGACGAGCTGCAATGATCGGTGAGCTAGATGTCGACAGTGTGAGATCACCTGAATCTATTTTCGACTGTAGGTAATCGGCGAGTAACTTGGTGGTTTTTTGAGGGCCGGTTTCTAGATAGATAGAGGCTATTTCTGGGTGCGTGTTGGATTGGCTGACCGCGTTCTGAAAGGTTTGTCGTGACTGTTCATCAAGCAATAAATCCTGAAACTTCACACCAAATTTCACCAATTCTTCTTCCAAAGTGGCGTTCATATCAAAGGCTGAGTGGCTCAGTTCACGCTCGGCACACTTGGTTTGCATGCAAGTTTCGAAAAGCACGTCTTTGTTTTTAAAGTGAGAGTAGACCGTTTGCTTGGAAACGTTAGCTGCTTTGGCTATCTGATCCATATTGATCTTGAAGCCATATTCAGAGAAAAGTTTACTTGCTGCGGTTAAGATCTGCGATCTCTTCTGTTCACTTTTGATGATTTTCGTCACGTGCTTATCTCTCGCTACCTATTGCTAACTTGTTGTGCGCTAGCATTATGCTTTTTGTGATGGTTTTATCAATCATTAACGATGAAACTTATTTTTAACACAATCAAACTAGACAGTCTAGTTTGATTTGGTTAGTCTAAAAAAAGAACATAATTGAGTACCGCATAGGAACAGTACGTATGTATAAATTGATGAAGGGAAGCGCAGTGGCAGTAGCGTTGTCGATTCTTCTTGTTGGATGTGGTGAAAATACACAAGCCGAGGCAACATCTGACGCAGCGAGTAACACCGGAGCGAATGGTGCTGCATCGACAGTCTTGACGGTAGAAACGGTCGCCCTAGAACGCTCTCCATCATATGAAGTACAACGTGAATATGTCGGTGTGGTAAAGGCGGGACAGCAAGCTAATTTAGGCTTTGAACTGGCGGGCAAAGTAAATGAGATTCTGGTAGATGTAGGTGACACAGTCACAACGGGTCAGCCGTTGATTCGATTGGATACCCAGCTATTGGAAACCGAGTCTAGCCAACTGAAAGCGCAGGCTGAAGAAGTCAAAGCGCAGTTGAGCCTTGTGGCCGCGAACTTAAAGCGTCAGCGCTCATTGAAAGCGAAAGGCTTCAGTGCCGAAGCTGAAATTGATTCGTTAACCAGTGAACAGCGCGTGTTGCAGGCAAACTTACTGCGTATTGATGCCTCCGTAAAAGGCAATCAATTGAAGCTGGTGAAATCGACAGTGCTTGCTCCTTACTCTGGTACCATCGCCACCCGTTTTGTCTCACTCGGAGATGTGGTCAATGTGGGTAACCCAACCCTGACACTGCTCGCCTCTGAAGGGAAAGAGGCCTTCATCGGTATTCCTGCTCACCAAATGCAGAAAGTCACCTCTCTCTCTGCGCCTAGTATTCGAGTTGGGCGTACAGATTATGCAGTAGATCTATTGAATCCGGGCGCAATGGTCGACACACAGTCTCGCAGTGTGGGTTTGCGCTACCTGTTCCCTGAGCAATCTTCGGTATTGGAAGGGCAACTTGCCTACCTTAAATTTGATGAGCAGATTGATGACCCAGGTTACTGGGTGCCATTAACTGGTTTGATTGATGGTTTGCGCGGTGTGTGGAATATCTTTGTGATTGGTCAAGACAACAAGGTTGAACGCCGCAGTGTTCAGGTGTTGTTTGCCAACAATCAACAAGCGTATGTGAGTGGGGCAATTGAAGACGGTGAACAGGTGATCGCGAGTGGTTTACATCGCTTAGTTCCGGGTCAAATCGTGAAACCAGTCAGCGCAGCTGAGTAGGTAATGGTATGAAAATTATAGAGACTATTTCCAATACACGATTGCTTATCTTGATGACGGCGCTGCTGATGGTGAGCGGTATTTCGGCGTTCATGACGTTGCCACGTGCAGAAGACCCGGTGATCATCAACCGTTACGCCAACATCACAACTAGTTTTCCCGGAGCCAGCGCAGAACGTGTAGAAACCTTGGTTACTGAGGTGATTGAGAACAAGCTGCGTGAGCTGAGTGAAGTTAAACTCGTGAGCTCAACCTCAAGGCCGAGCGTGTCGATTGTCACACTAGAATTGAATGACACCATCACCGAGCCAGAACCGGTTTGGTCTCAAGCACGTGACAAACTGTCTGATATCGAATCCATTTTACCTGCGGGTGCCCATTCTCCCGATCTCGACAGTGACCATACCTACGCTTTCACCACCATTGCATCCCTGACTTGGTCTGGTGCGGGTGAACCTGACCGATTAACCCTCGGGCGTTATGCCAAAGAACTCGCTAAGCGGTTACGGACTTTGTCCGGTACTGAATTCGTTGATGAATATGGGATGCCGCAAGAAGAAATTCAGATCAGCTTGCGCACTGCTGATGCAGCAGCTCTAGGGCGTTCGAGTGCCAATATCGCTGAGTCGCTCGAAGGGGCGGATGCAAAGAACTCGGCGGGTGAACTGGTTAGTGCGTATTCTCGCTTTGGTTTAGAAATCCAGTCTGAACTGGATTCCATTGAACGCATCAAGCAAGTCCCAATTGCCACCGACAGCAATGGTCACATCATCCGTATGGAAGATATTGCTTCTGTGAAACGTGGTGAGAAAACCCCGCAAGACCAAATTGCCATTATTGATGGTGAGCCGGGTGTCATTGTTGCGGCAAGAATGCACCCTGATCTTCGTGTTGACAACTGGACGTCTCGAGCCAACGCGCTGATTGGCAAGTTTGAGCAAGAGTTACCAAGTAACGTTAAGGTGACAGTACTATTTAATCAGCAAGGTTATACCGAGACTCGTTTAGACGATTTAGGCAAGAGCTTGATGATTGGTTTCGGTCTGATTTTGATTGTGTTGTTCGTGACCTTGGGTGTTCGCGCTGCGATCTTAGTGGCAATTTCTCTGCCGCTAACCTCATTATTGACCCTGTCGATCATGAAAATGACCGGTGTGCCGATCAACCAAATGTCGGTGACAGGATTAATTGTTGCGCTCGGGATTATGGTTGATAACGCAGTGGTGATGGTTGATACCATTCAGGCGTATCGCTTGAAAGGGCAGCAACGAGCGGAAGCGACCATGAACGCATTGAAGCATTTATGGGTGCCGTTATTAGGCTCAACCTTAACTACCGTATTAGCGTTCGCCCCGATTATCTTGATGCCGGGTGCATCCGGTGAGTTTGTTGGTGGTATTGCGATTACCGTTTCTTTCTCACTAATTGGCTCTTACATTATCTCGCACACCTTAATTGCGGGCTTGGCGACCAAGCTATTGCCGAAACAACTCAGCGATGTCGATAAAAAAGGCCAACATCACTGGTATATGACCGGCTTAAGAATTCCGGCTTTGACGCGCTGGTTCTCGTCTTCTGTCCGTTTTGGTGTAACGCATCCAATCATCACTATTGCCTTGGTGTTGTTGGTTCCGTTTACTGGTTATTGGAGTATGTCTCAGCTGACTGAGCAATTCTTCCCACCATCAGACCGAGACATGTTTGAGATTCAGGTTTACATGCCACCTCAAGCCAGCATTTATGCGACTAAAAACACCTCTGAAAAAATCGACGACATCATTCATCGCTATCCAGAAGTGGAGCGCATTGATTGGCTAGTGGGCGCTAACTTCCCATCTTTCTATTACAACTTGCAGGCAAGGCAAAACAACGCGCCGTACTTCTCTCAAGCCATGGTGAAAACAGAGAACTTTGACCAAGCCAATGCGCTAATTCCACAGTTGCAAAAGGTGTTGGATGAAGAGGTTCCGGAAGCACAAATCTTGGTACGAAAGCTTAACCAAGGGCCTCCATTTACCGCGCCGGTTGAATTACGTGTCTATGGTGAAAACCTCGATACCTTAAAAGCTATTGGTGAAGATGTTCGCTTGATTTTAGCCGGTGTTCCTCATGTCACTCACACAAGGGAAACATTGCAACCGGGTACGCCAAAGGTGTGGTTGAAGGTCGATGAAGACACGGCAAAACTCAACGGTATTTCACTGAATCAGTTTGCTGGCATGTTGCAAACTACATTGACTGGTCGTGAAAGTGGCTCGGTGATTGAGGGCAGTGAGTCGGTGCCAATCCGTGTTCGTGTGGCGGATGATGCGCGTGAAAACTTAGCACATTTAAGCAATATCCGTTTACCAATCAGCTCTGCGGTCTACTCAACGGGTATTAACGTATCGACACTGGCCGAACTTGAATTAACCACAAGCCGTGGTGCGATTACCCGCAGAAATGGGCAACGTGTGAATACCATTGAGGGCTACATTGAAGCGGGAGTCTTGCCACAAACCGTGCTCAATGAATTCCAAAAACGCCTAGAAAGCTATCAGATGCCATCGGGTTATACGATTGGTTTTGGTGGTGAATCTGCCGAACGAGATAATTCAGTCAACAGCCTCATCTCGAATGTCGCAGTTGTGGTGGTATTGATGGTGTTGGTGGTGGTGATGTCGTTTAACTCGTTCCGAATGAGTAGCATCATCTTCATGGTAGCAGGACTTGCTGGTGGTCTAGGATTGTTGTCTGTTTGGATTTTCGGTTATCCGTTCGGTTTTACGGTGATCATTGCGATGCTCGGGATTGCCGGTTTAGCTATCAACGCGGCTATCGTGATTCTGACCGAATTGAAGCTAGACAAGGAGGCTTCTTCTGGGAATGTCGATGCAGTTGTTGACGCCGTTATGTCGTGTACTCGTCATATCAGTTCGACCACGATCACCACTGTTGGCGGATTTATGCCATTGATCATTGCAGGTGGTGGTTTCTGGCCTCCGTTCGCGGTCGCGATTGTTGGCGGAACCGTATTAACCACGCTTATCTCGTTCTACTTTGTGCCCGTAGTTTATCACTTGATGACTAAAAATCAGCGCAAGAAAGTCGTTACGGCAACAGCCTAATCTCTCTCTTTATGACTATTACTCCTCTCCCTTGAGGGGAGTAATACTTGCTTAAAACATATCTTAATACCCAAAAAATCGGCTTTTGATCTTCATATTCACCCGTTTTCTGCTGCACATAACTGACATTATTATCATAAAAATTAACGTGTCATTCGAATGTATGATGTGTTTCTGTCTTAAGTGATATCTTTTCTAAATACCTTAAAAATCTTATGTGAATTCATAAATTTGATGGGTGTCACACTTTGTTTAATTCACTCTTTCTAATGTAATCAGGTATTGTTGTTTCTACTGCTTGTTTACTTTTCTCTCACCTGTTTCTCTTTAATCCTTTTCCACACTTGGCTTTGCTTGTGTGGCACGCCTATATCGTGCGTCTGAATTGCATCAATTTCTCGCATCCACCTTTCATAACTGGAAGGTTAGTTTCCAAGTTTGTTTGGTGAGCTTTCAATTTCAACTCCTCATAATGCGCCAAATGTAACAATGTATTTCAAAGTGTAACAATTAAGTCATGTTTTTTGTGTGGTTTTAACCGTGCGGCAATGTTTCGACAGCGCAGCACTGCCGTTTTAACTTGGCAGTTCAACTATTCAACTGTCGACTGTTCAAAATCGTGGCTAATTCCGTTTCGCTTTGAGATGCGTCGTTTCACATGCTCAACACATAAATATTCTAATGACCATGACAACCAGTACTCGGGCGTTCGTTCTGAGGCTGGATAACCATCGAGAAAGTTAATGGAAGCTTCAAGATATAAACGCATTTTATCGAGAGCAAATCTGTCGAGGATTGGTTTGGTGGGAACCGTCCTGATGCTCGAAGGATGTAACTCCGCATTGCTCGACCCAAAAGGTAGCGTTGGCGTTCAGGAAAAGGAGCTGATTATTACGGCTCTGTTGCTGATGCTGATTGTCGTCATCCCCGTGATTCTGATGACCATCTACTTTGCCTATAGATACCGCGAAAGTAATACCACAGAAGAGTATGCACCTGACTGGGCGCACTCAACCAAGATCGAAGTGGTGGTATGGACTATTCCAATCATCATCATTGCGATTCTTGCCACCATCACTTGGCGAACAACACACGAACTGGAGCCCTCCAAGCCTTTAGAAAGTGACGTTAAACCCATGGTGATTGAAGTGGTCTCTCTGGACTGGAAATGGCTGTTCATCTATCCGGAGCAAAACATTGCGACGGTTAACTATGTTGCGTTCCCGAAAGATGTACCGGTGACGTTTAAGCTGACTTCAGACAACATTATGAACGCGTTCTTCATCCCGCGTCTTGGTTCGCAGATTTATGCGATGCCGGGAATGGTGACCAAGCTGAACTTGATTGCTAACCATGAAGGTGACTTTAAAGGTTTTGCATCGAACTACAGTGGCAAAGGGTTCTCACAGATGAAATTCACCGCATCGGCTATGCCTGATCAAGTGGCATTTTTAAACTGGGTGGAAAAAGTGAAAGCAAGTCCTGATCGTATTGAAGATTGGGAGCAGTTCCGTTCATTGGCTGCGCCGAGTGTGGCTGAACCTGTGACTTTGTTCTCCAGTATCCCACCATTTTTATTCACTGATGTCGTGACCCAGCACCCTGGTTCAATGAACTGTTTGCCGGAAACCCAAGGATAATCGTCATGTTTGGAAGATTAACTCTAGACTCAATTCCCTACCACGAACCCATTATTTTGTTCACGTTAACCATGATCGCTTTAGTGGGTGGTTTAGTGGTGTATGCGGTAACAAAAGCCGGTAAATGGCAATACCTCTGGAATGAATGGTTTACTTCAGTAGACCACAAAAAATTGGGCTTCATGTACATTGCTGTGGCAATGGTGATGTTAGTTCGTGGCTTTGCCGATGCAGTCATGATGCGTAGTCAGCAATTGCTTTCTGCAGCCGGTGAGACAGGCTATTTACCGCCACATCACTATGATCAGATCTTCACTGCCCACGGCGTGATCATGATTTTCTTCGTAGCGATGCCATTGGTTATCGGTTTGATGAACATCATCGTTCCGCTGCAAATCGGTGCCCGTGATGTTGCATTCCCTTATCTGAATAATTTGAGCTTCTGGCTGTTTGTAGTGGGTATCATCCTAACTAACATGTCACTGGGCTTAGGTGAGTTTGGCCGTACGGGTTGGTTGGCGTATCCGCCGCTTTCTGGTATTGAGGCAAGTCCGGGAGTCGGGGTCGATTATTGGATATGGGCGCTGCAAATATCCGGTGTCGGTACCACGTTAACGGGTGTGAACTTCTTCGCTACTATTTTGCGCATGCGTACTCCGTCTATGCCAATGATGAAGATGCCTGTATTCACGTGGGCATCGCTGTGTGCCAACATCCTGATCATCATCTCTTTCCCTATCCTAACGGTGACCATCGCGCTACTGACTTTGGATAGATACATCGGCACGCATTTCTTCACCAATGACCTTGGTGGCAATGTGATGATGTATGTGAACCTGATCTGGGCATGGGGACACCCTGAGGTGTACATCCTGATCTTGCCTATCTTCGGTGTGTTCTCTGAAGTGACTGCAACCTTCTCACGCAAAAAACTGTTTGGTTATACCTCGTTGGTATGGGCGACAGTGGCTATCACTATTTTAGCGTTTGTGGTTTGGCTGCATCACTTCTTCACCATGGGTTCTGGCGCCAATGTGAATGCCTTCTTCGGTATCGCCACCATGATTATCTCTATCCCAACCGGGGTGAAGATCTTCAACTGGCTATTCACCATGTACAAAGGACGCATCCGTTTTACCACGCCAATGATGTGGACAGTGGGCTTCCTAATTACCTTTACCGTTGGTGGTATGACGGGCGTATTGATGGCGGTACCGGGCGCAGATTTCATTCTGCATAACTCTGTATTCCTGATCGCGCACTTTCACAACGTAATCATCGGTGGCGTTGTCTTCGGTTGTTTTGCTGCGATTGGTTACTGGTTCCCGAAAGCGACCGGTTTCACTCTGAACGAGCTTTGGGGTAAACGCGCATTCTACTGCTGGATCATCGGTTTCTTGATGGCGTTCTTGCCGCTTTATGCTCTGGGCTTTATGGGCATGACGCGTCGTTTGAGCCAAGACATTAACCCTGAGTTCTTCCCACTACTGGCGGTTGCGGCTGCAGGTACGGGTGTGATCGCGATGGGTGTTGTGTGTCAATTCGTTCAGATCTATGTGAGTGTTCGCGACCGCGATCAGAACCGTGACCTAACGGGTGACCCATGGGGTGGACGTACATTCGAATGGGCAACGTCTTCACCACCGCCGTTCTACAACTTTGCAAAATTGCCTAAGGGCGATGAGATCGATTCGTTCTGGTATCAAAAGCAAAGTGGTGAGTTTGACCCAACTCAGGAAGAAGAATACGAACGTATTCACATGCCGAAGAACACACCGACAGGCATTTATGTGTCTGCATGGGCGTTGGCATTTGGCTTCGCAATGATCTGGTACATCTGGTGGCTAGCGGCTGCAAGCTTAGTGGGCATCGTGGTGACGTGTATTCAACACAGCTACAACGATGATGTGGATTACTACGTGGAAGTTGAAGAGATCAAAGCGATTGAAGCGGCTCGACGTGCACAGCTTGAAGAAGCGAAGAAACAGTCAGTAACAGGCAGCGATAATTCTGGTCGTGGTAACAATGCTGACGGCGACACTGACTGTGATAACAACGAAAATAAAGATGATTTGGAGACGACGTATGCAAGCTAATACTCCGTCACACACTTATGATCTTGCACACTCGCATGATCATCACCACGAAGCCGCGGGCAACAAGTTGTTTGGTTTCTGGGTTTACTTGATGAGTGACTGTGTCCTGTTTGCCACGCTTTTCGCGACTTATGCCGTACTTGAGAGTGGATCAATAGCAGGGCCTACAGGTAAAGACATCTTTGAATTGCCGTTCGTGTTTGTCGAAACAATGATGCTGCTGTTCAGTAGTATCACCTTCGGTTTTGGCATGATTGCGATGAAGCGCAAAGATGTTCTAGGACTGAAGCGATGGATCAAAGTTACTTTCGTATTGGGCTTAGCCTTTATCTGTATGGAAGTGTATGAGTTCCATCACCTGATTGCAGAAGGCTATGGCCCTCAAGAGAGTGCGTTCCTTTCTGCGTTCTTTACCTTGGTTGGCACACACGGTTTGCACGTAACGTTTGGTCTGATTTGGATGGCGGTGGCGTATCACCAACTTTCAACCAAAGGCTTGAACGACAACATGTCGATGCGTTTCCAGTGCTTGAGCTTGTTTTGGCACTTCCTAGATATTGTTTGGATTTGTGTATTTACCATCGTGTACTTAATGGGGGTAATGTAATGGAACAGCATCTAGACAGCGGTGCAACGGATTACGTGAAAGGCTTTATTGCGTCACTGATTCTAACCGTTATTCCGTTCTACATCGTGTGGGCGCATGCGCTACCAAGCGCGGAAACTTACGTGATCTTGTTCGGCTGTGCGCTGGTGCAAATCTTTGTGCATTTCAAGTACTTCTTGCACATGGAAGCGAAATCTTCCGATGGGCGTTGGAACTTGGTGTCACTGATGTTTACCGCCATTGTTGTATTGATTCTTATCGCTGGCTCGGTATGGATCATCTACAACATGAACGTCAACATGAAGTTGTAGGCAAGGGTATGCTGAAAAGATATCTGTCTATCACCAAACCGGGCATCATTTTCGGCAACCTGATTTCTGTTGCGGCGGGGTTCTTCCTCGCCGTAAAAACAGAACCAGCCAGTGCGATGTTGTTACTGACAACATTAGCCGGTGTAGGGCTTGTGATTGCATCAGGTTGTGTGGTGAACAACATCTTTGATCGAGACATCGACCAAAAGATGAAACGCACACAAAATCGAGAATTGGTTCAGGGCAACATCAATACAGATGTAGCGTTCGTCTACGCCTTGGTTTTATTGCTCGCAGGCACTGCGTTACTGTTTCAGTTCGTTAACCCGATCTCTGCAGTCATGGTGTTGCTCGGCTATGTGTTTTACGTCTTTTTCTACACCATGTGGTACAAGCGTACATCGGTTTATGGCACTTTAGTCGGCAGTATTTCAGGAGCCGTTCCGCCGTTGGTGGGTTACTTGGCGGTGACCAATTACATCAGTCTGGAAGCGGTATTGCTGTTTGTGATGTTCTGCTTATGGCAAATGCCACACTCGTATGCGATCGCGATGTTCCGCCTTCAAGACTATCGAGATGCAGGCATTCCCGTTTTACCGGTGAAAGAGGGCGTCGACAAAGCGCATAAACACATAAAAGCCTATGTAGTGGCGTTTGGCGCTGTCTCTTTGGCGTTGTTCTTACTCGGAGAAGCGGGTTATGAATACCTAGCGGTGTCGGCGGCGGTTTGCTTTATGTGGACTAAAGTGACGTTTCGCAAGGTTGATTGCCTCAACTACATTCAGTGGTCAAAGACTGTCTTCAAGGTCTCTCTGCTGGTGGTCATGAGCATCAGTGGCGTGCTGGGGTTAGAACTGATTCCACTGCCTATGCTTTTTTGATTTAAGTTTGTCGTTGAACCCTCATGTTCTGAAGTCCGAGGGTTTGACGACCTTTCATCTATCCCACTTTAAGCAATTATCCTGCAAAAATATCGCCAAGCCAATCTTCAAGCTGCTCTCGTTTATCTTGTGGGCCGTTGATTATCACTAAGCCGTTTAGTGTCGCGTGATCCCAAGATATAGTGCCAGTTGCTAGCGCATCGAAAACATCCAATTCAGTAATTAACATTAGCTCTTCTTCAGTAGGCAAAGTATCTCTGCCTGACACATCGACACCCTTCTCAAATTTCACTTGGCTGTAATGACCTTTAATCGCTTCGAATAGGTTGAACTCTATTTTGCTTGGATGGGACTTGGCAAGCGCAGCCTTGATGGCAAAGAGTCGAAAGTGATCGGGTTTATTGAGGTTGTTGAATTCATCGTCTTGTCTGGCTGTGATGACATTGCCAAATACCTCTAGTGAACCGGGCTCTGTCACTAAGCTAAATCCGGTTTCTTGGTGTAAGCCGCAAGCTAATACCAGAGAAGAACTGAGTGAAAGCAATAGAACAAAACGTTGTAGCATGTGTGAACCTTAAACGAAGTAGGGCAGTTTCCTTACTCCAACAATAGACCTAGATCGTTGATTTAAGGTTGCGAACTGTACTAACAAATAAACGATAAAGGGACCACAATGGGTCCCTAAGTTATCGACTCGCCATCCTTAGCAGCCTTTGATAATTAACGAACGATGAGCATGATCTTTTCTGGAGTCATTGGCTTATCGAAGTAGCTCATGAACTGACCGAAGCCTTTGATGTCGCCATTCGAGAACTTGAATGTACCAGACTGTAGGTTAGTACCAATCACTTGTTGAGCGTTTGGACCCGCAATCAATATTTGGTTCAGTACGGCACGAGTGGTGTCGATTTGAACGTCTGCACCTTTCACTGCTTCTTCGTGTAACTGAGCAATACCGTTACGGATTTCGATAGTGAATGCTTCGTTCGTATCAGAGAAGTTGTACGTTAGCATCATGTTTACGTCTAACGAGTTTTCTGCGATAAGCGTTGAGGTCATCATGTCGAAGATCTGCTTGCTTGGTAGCGCAGTAAGAACGTCAACAGAAGCGAAGCTGATCATGTTAGAGAAATCACGCTTGTTCTCAAGTTCAGCGGCAGCGTTAAGTGCCCAGTTACGCCAGTTGATGTTCACTTGGTCAGCAGCCCATGCTTTGTAAGCTTGTGCTTTCATTTCGCGAGCTTCCATATCTTGCTTGTTTACCGTGATTGGGTAAGAAAGAATTTCTGCTGCAAATGTGTAGTTTTCTGCCTTAATTGCTGCTTGTGCAGTAGTAAGGATGTTGTCACGACCGCCCATGATCTCTACGAATGCTTTAGCGCGTTGCTCGTAAGCCATTGGCTCTAGCTGCCATGGGTCCCCTTCGAAGAAACCGTTGTAACCTACGTAAATCTGACGCACGGCGTGTGCAACAGTACCGTAGTGCTCACCTAACCAAGGGTGCTCTGCAAGGTGCTTAGGAAGTTTAACGACTTCAACTAGCTCGTCTGGTGTCATACCTTTGTTCATGTAACGGATAGTTTGGTCATGCGTGTATTGAATCGCATCGCGGTAAGCTGTTAATACGTCAGATACCGCTTCTTTACCTTCAACAGGACGACCGTGAGAATTAATCATGATCTCAGTGTCGAACTTCCGCATTACGTCGATGCCCTTGAACCACATTGATGGGTCACGGAATTTAGTACCACGGATTGTGTGAAGGTTAGGGAAGTTCTCACCTTGAAGTACTTCAGCCGCGTGCAGGATTTTTTGCTCTGGGAAGTAAACCACTAGCTCATCTTTGGTTTCAGAAGGCACGTTCTCAATGTGCATCTTAACGCCAGCAATTTCGATTTCGATGTGGCTTTGGCTTGGTACAAGCAGGTTTGGTTCAATGAACGAGATAGCACCTTGCATGAAGCGTGGACCAAGGCCATCGTTTACTGTTCCGTGCTCGCCTTCTTCTACGTGCTTAGCACCTGTGTAAGAAGTGCGGTGACCAAATAGAGTACCTAGGTTTGAAGACCAGTTAGCCACTGCCGCGGTAAGGCCTTCTTCAGCGATGATTTTTACTTCACCTGATGCCACTTCTTCGTCAGTAACCCATGCACGAACACCAGAGATATGGTCGATGTGGTTGTGAGAGTAGATGATTGCTTTAACAGGCTTGTCTGTGATTTGACGGAACTGTTCTTTAACCGATTGAGCCATTTCTACCGACTCTCCTGGATCAACAATAATGATACCGTCAGTGCCTTCAATCATTACTGGTGTATCGAGACCAAAACCGTAACCAAGGTAAATGTTGTCATCTACTTTGATGATTGCTTGGTCCATTTTTCGGCCATGCTTAGTTAGAGTTGGATGAACGTGGTCAGATTCTTCTGTGTAAGCCAGAGAGTCACCAGTTTTAGAAACAACTTGGATACGCTCGCCTTTGCCCCAGAACATGTTTGATTTGTGTTCGAATAGAACCTCGCTCTTGTAGCGAGCATCAAGGTCAATGTTTTGGTATTGCGCAGCATTTGATGTCTGAAGTTCTTGGCCTACTTTCGATGTCGCTTCTACAACCGGTGTTGCAGATGCAAAGCCAGAAGCAAATAGAGCGCTCGCGATAGCGACAGGAAGTGCCATTTTTTTGAATGTATTAGTCATGGTAGTGACCTTATATTTGGATACAGGAATTGGATTTCTTGAGCCAAATGATAGAGGTGGGAGAGGTCGCTATCTACGAGCTAATAGGATTTCAATCTATCGAATTTACGATGTTTAATTTATTTAATGATTATATTGACGATTTAATTTGATCTAAATCAATTAGTCACTAGAGCTTGCAACAGATACAAAAATGCCCTGAAATTCAGGGCATTTTTTTAAAATTAGTCGCAGGTTCATGAGTGGCAGTTATACGAGCGAATAACAGTCACATCATTGAGTACTTAATCGTTTACCAAGAGCTAATCGTTTAGTAAGAGCTTAAGCTCTTACCAAGATCTTAAGTATTAATAGGCGGCTAGGTATTACCAAGCACCTAAGTATGACTTGTAAGATTGTAGACGAACCGTTGCTGCACCGATTACATCAATGAAGCCCCAGAACGGATGTGGCTTCTCAGCCGAGATCCAAGCCGCGCCAGTTGAACCAATTGGGATGTTGAAACCTTCTGGTTCGATAATCTCAAGTACGATAGTACGACCTAAACCATTACCGTTTCTTACCACGTGTTGACCGACGCTTTGTGGCCCCTGCAATGGAGAAATACTCGACTCACCAGTACCTGCATTAAAGCTGTGTACTTTTGCTCGGAATACATGGCCTGGGTATGCATCAACGAAGAATTCTGCGAAGTCTCCTACTTGAACATAGCCGTAAGTTTGGTCTGAGATACGCATCTCAAGGAACTTTTTACTGGTGTTGTAGAGGTGCATGTTACCCATTACAGAACCTTCAGCAATATTCACTATCGACACCTGTCCATCAAATTCAGCTCTAATGGTTTTCTTCTCTTGCGCCCAATTTACTTTTTGTAGATCGGCTTTTAACGACACAAGTTCAGCGTGCAGCACTCGAAGCTCGGAGTCGTACTTTTCTACGTCACGCATATTGAAGATTTCAGGTGACGTTTCAGCGCGCTCTAAGTCGCGATTCATTTGCTTGATCTGTTCTTCTTTCTGAACAATTGAAGATTCGATCTTGGCTTTGTCTGCGGCAGAATCGATGTCGACGAGTGTGTAAATTACGTCGCCTTCTTTCACCATTTGGTTGTGCTCAACAAGCACTTGGTCGATCTGCTGGCCAAAGATAGGTGACATCACCGCGTGTGGGGCTTTGACTGTGGTTGAATTGGTTAAATCAACGGGTGCCCACAAGCGAGAGATAACCGCTAATACCGCAAGAATCGTTACGCCACCAATGGCAGCCCATGTGTAGTTTTTGAAGTTCTTCTTAAGTGCGCCTGTCGCAAACAGTGACCATACAATTAGGATGTATGGGATCATCATCTCTTTCATTATGCGACCTCTTTATTTGTTGGAGTCTTTTCTTTTGAAGACTGAGCTTCTGAAGACTGTTCTTTTGACGATTGTTTTACTGGAGCCGGTTCTGCAGGTGTTTTTTCTGGTGATACATGGGCTACAGCAGTCTCTGTACTGGTAGCTGCGTCTTGTTTAGGTTGTACACCACGGCGAATAACATCACTCAATGATTGGCCAATATGTTTCCAATTCGCCAACGCGATAACTAAGGCAATAACCCAGAATGTTTTGCTGATGAAGAGTCCGCAAAGTGACAGTGCAAACACGATCTGTACGTGAGCGCTTTTGTGCTCTTTGGCTTTATGCACCCCCAGTTCATGTAACTGCCACATGCCGTAAACACCGGCTAATACCACAGCAATTGTCACTGAGAACAAGTAACCAGAGAAGTACTCCATCTGGAAGAAGTTCATCATCATTTCATTGGGATGGTTGTTGAACTGAGACATGTCGATGTCTTTAGAGTGGATTGTGCCTAATGGTGCAAGAGCCCATGCACCAGCAAACATCACTGCCATAAACAGGCAGAATTTAATCAAGACCATCACAATGGCCCAGATTTTCTGGAAAACGATTTTTATAAAGTTCATATCTCAACCTACATAAATAAGAAGAGAGAATTTGCAGCCTAGAAGTCTAACTTTTAATGACATCTTAAAAAGTAGATGTCTATTATGTTGGTAGATTGGTGCGCATAATAAACAAAAGTAATAGATGGTATTTAAAGTGATACTACTCAGTCCAGACAACCGATTCTCGGTATCAAGAAGCGAATATGCTTCCCTACAAACCAATTCTTATTGTTAGTCAGAAACGCAGGTTGAATGACTATGTACTGTCGAACGAAATATTAGACTCGTTCTTTTAGTTATTGTCTTCTTTACGTGTAATACCTCGGTTGTCGAGGGGCTCTTCCATGGCAATTGACATCGTGTTGTAAAACATTTGTCAGCATTCTGTTTTGGCTAAGAATTGATTTGTTAGCAGGATAATAGGAAGAGTTTTGAGCAGTATCTACCCAGAATTACGATTTGATAATATCGTAATTACGATGAGTCACTACCACTCTAAATCGGTAGGTTGAATTATTTGCTAGCGCTCAAATTCGGCTTTAAAACATTGTGAGTTAAATTGGCTTGGATCAATGAAATGACTAATAAAAGTATCAATAAGCAATTTGGCGAAATTAATCTTTTTACATGCTTCTTACAATAAAAGGAGTAATAGAAACGAATGATGGATGACATATAACTGATAATAGGTTTGTGAACACTGGGAAAATACTCTCGGACGCTTTGATATCTATATCAATGACGTGCTCAATGTTTGGGTGTGCCCACTAGAAAGTGCGTTTCTGCTTACGGTTGAGTGTTGAATTCGAAATATTGTAGCTTTAATTCCTCAAATGTATATCTCGATGACGCTGAACACAGTGTCATGATAAACGAGACAATATCGTATTGTTTATGTTCTATTGAATATGTAATCTATCCCAATCAAATACGGTATTGAATTAGGGGTGAAACATTGCATTTGAAGAGCAAACAGAGAAAGACCTAACGGATAGCTAGGTCTTGATGTGGTGTACTTGAGAGGGCATTACTAGTAGATAAACGACGAAAGGGTCGAGACTGCTGCTTTACAGGAAACGGTAGTTCGCTTGTAAACCAAAGAAGTGCGCGCTGTTGTCATAAGCGCCTTGAACATTGATAACTTGCCCCTTTGAGTAGTTAAGCTCAGGCTCGTCCAGATCGATGTAATCGTAGTAAGCGCGTAGTTCCCAGTTCTTGTTGAGCGCATAGGTGGCACCCGCGCCAATACGCTTGGTTTCGCCCACAGGAAGATCCATATATTGATGAGTTGCGTCATCCTGAGGAGAAGTCTCGTAGCTGATGCCTGTTTCTAGTCGCAACGTTGGGGTGATTTGGTAATGAGTACCTATGGCTAGGTTCCACACATCGTCAAAGTTACGATCGACAATTTGTATTGAGCTATCATTGATGTCTAGTGTGAGGTCTGTCCATGTTGATAGGTCATACCAAGTGACACTCCACAGCATATCCCATTGAGCATTGACGGCGTGCACGCCACTAACCTGGATGTTTTGAGGCATGATAAAGTCGAGCCCAACATCACGCTTGGTGTCACTAGCCGAACGTTGAAGATCCCCCTCGCCGTAATGAGAAAGTTCAGATCGGTACATAAAGCCAAAACGGTGTTGCTCGTTCGGTTGGTAAAAGGCGCTGAGAGAGTAGCCAACGGTGAAATCATCCGCGTCTGCTTTGAATAAGTGCTCAGCTCCTATCTCGCCAGAGCCGATAAAAGGATTCAACTCGCCGTTCGCAGTGAGGTATTCCGCATTGACTGAGGCGCCTAATGAAAACTGCTCATTCACTTTGTAAGATATTGACGGCATCAGTTGAACGGTCATGAACTCAACATTTTTTAATAAACGCTGCCCAGAAAAGTTATCACCATAATCGATCCCAGACCCACCTTGAGAAGCTAACGCAATACCAGCGTGAAATTTGTCGTTGATAGGGGTGACAAAGTAGAAGCTCCCTACCGGAGCCCAACCGCCAGCATCAATGTTACTGTCAAAACGCTCTGTTGGGTTTGTGTCTGAATAGTCGATGTCTGTGTAGAGCCCGGCCAGGTTGACTGTGAGTTCAGGATTTTCTAGCTGAGACATCGCGGCAGGGTTCGTCCATGCTGTTAACGCACTTTCAGCTAACGCTGCCGACCCCGCTCCAGCGGTACTTGCGTTGAGAGAACCAAGCTCAGGAAGAAGGTGCGCCGCAGCCAATGCTGGGTTTGAAAGCATCGCGTTACTCGTCATCATCGCAATAGTGATGGCAAGGTAATGTTTTTTCATGGGGAAACCTATTAAGAAACGAATTACGCGGGATGTTAGTGTCTCAATTTGGGACTTTAAACGAGGGATTCCTATTTCATTCTATCGCTTTTACGATAGCATGGTTCTCATGGTCGCCTAACGAGTAATGATATATGAGCAACGACATCCCCAACTTTAATCTACTTGCCGTGTTCTCTGCGGTGATGGAGCAGGGCAGTTTAAGCAAAGCTGCGGATCAACTCAGTACCAACCAATCGACCATCAGTACCGCGTTAGCCCGTTTAAAAAAAGAGATTGGCCAGGAGCTTTTTGTTCGTAAAGGAAGAGGTGTTGCGCCTACGTCTTATGCCCAAAGCTTGTACGAACAGATAAAAGCGCCGATCAATGAACTCAATGGCGTGTTTCAGTCGATGGCTAATTTTGATGAGCAATCCTCTGAGCGTAAGTTTGTGATTTCTGCGCCTGAGCACTTACAGTGGGTGCTGCTCAATAGTTTCGCGGCGCTTCCTAATCAAAACTTGTCGCTAGAAGTCTTTGATCAACCAGACAGTGATGATCGCATCTACGAAGATCTTTTGACTCAAGAGTTTGATGCGATGATCGATATTGTGGTGCCTGAACATCCAAGTATCGTCAGTGAAACCTTGTATGAGGGGGAGTTTGTGATCGTATGTCGAGCTGATCACCCGCGAATCCAAGGGGAAATCAGCGAAGCGCAGTTCCTGAGTGAAAAACATGCCGTATTAGACAGAACACGACGCAAAGTTCGCAGTTTGAATCACTACACGTCTTTGGATTTATCCCAGCGTAAAATCGTGTTTCATGGGCGTTCACTGTTCAGTAATATCTTGCTGTGTAGCCAATCCGATTACATTACTGTAGTGCCTTTATCTATGGCCGTGCAGTTCCAAGAAAAGTTAAGTTTGCAGCTGTTCAAGCCTCCCTTTGAATATCAGCCGATGTCTCACTACCTGATTTGGTTGAAGAAGCAGAACAGCGACCCCGCTCATAAATGGTTCAGAGAACAAGTCATCAGTACGTCAGATGCAATGTCGAAGGCGCTTAAAGATAGGCGCTTGCGGTTTTAATTGAGAATCTAACTCTGAGGGAAGCATTGGCTTCCCTTTTTTGTGTCGTTTAGTTGGTACCACCTAAAATATTGATAACAAAAAATTATCACAATGAGAATTTTTGATAATTTCATTAATTTGTGTGGGTTCAGTAATATGCCTAGTAACAGAGAAATAGGTGGCCTCAAGGTTAACCTCAACGAACACTACTTAGCTTCATACGACGAGTTAGCTTTATGCGACGAGTCTGAGATTAAAGTACGAAGGGTGAAATATGAAATTCCTACACACAATGATCCGAGTTGCTGATTTAGACAAGTCTATCGAGTTCTACACCAAGGTATTGGGTATGAAAGAGCTTGAGCGCCATGACAATAAAGATTACCGCTACACCTTAGTTTTTGTTGGTTATGAACAAGGCGGCACAACCATCGAACTGACTCATAACTGGGATACCAACGAATACAAAATGGGTAACGCTTTTGGCCATTTAGCATTGGGTGTGGAAGATATTTACGCGGCATGTGACAAGATCAAATCGTTGGGTGGCAACGTTACTCGCGAAGCGGGTCCAGTAAAAGGTGGTTCAACACACATTGCTTTTATCACTGACCCAGACGGCTACCAAATCGAACTGATTCAACTAGGTTAATCGAGGAAATGACAATGACAAACGCACTATTTCAACCAATTCAACTTGGTAACATCGAACTAAAAAACCGTATTGTTATGCCTCCGATGACTCGTTCTCGTGCAACGCAACCTGGTAACTCTGCAAACGAAATGATGGCGGCTTACTACGCTCAACGCGCTTCTGCGGGGTTGATTGTGGCAGAAGGCACACAGATTTCACCATTGGGTCAAGGTTATGCTTGGACACCGGGTATCTACTCTGAAGAGCAAATCGCGGGTTGGAAAAAAGTCACGGATGCAGTACATGAAAAAGATGGCGTTATTTTCGCTCAGCTTTGGCATGTAGGCCGTGTAACACACCCAGATAATATCGGCGGTGAACAGCCCATCTCGTCTTCTGCTATGAAAGCGGAAAATGTAAAAGTCTTCATCGATAACGGCACTGATGAGCCGGGCTTTGTTGATGTGGTTGAACCTCGTGAAATGACTAAAGAAGACATCAAAGAAGTGGTTGAGCAATATCGCCAAGCGGCATTAAATGCAATTGAAGCAGGCTTTGATGGCATTGAACTTCACGCAGCAAATGGCTACCTAATTAACCAATTCATTGACTCTGAAGCAAACAACCGTACCGATGAATACGGTGGTTCAACTGAAAACCGCTTACGTTTCCTAGGTGAAGTGGTCGAAGCTATGGTTGAGGCGATTGGTGCTGACCGTGTTGGTGTTCGTCTTGCTCCGTTTACTTCGCTAAATGGCACGGTAGATGCAACGCCAGTAGACACTTACACAGCAGCGGCAGAACTACTTAACCTATACAAGATCGTTTACCTGCATATCGCAGAAGTAGACTGGGACGACGCGCCTGAAACGCCAAAAGCATTCAAAGCCGCCGTTCGTGAAGCTTTCAAAGGTGTTCTGATTTATGCAGGTAAATACGATAGTGAACGTGGCGAGCAAGCAGTCGCTGAAGGCGTGACAGACATGGTTGGTTTTGGTCGTCCATTCGTTGCGAACCCTGATTTACCCGCTCGTATTCAAAATAGTTTCCCGCTGGCTCCACACGATCCAAACACGTTGTTTGGTGGTGCTGAAAAAGGCTTAACTGATTACCCTGAATACGCAGGCTAAAAACTGCTGCCTGAAGCAGAGGATTGAGATAGTATCTTGATCCTGTTAAGAGTTTATAAAAAGCAACCTTGCAGAGTCAGGTTGCTTTTTTGTTATTGGATCGAGTAAAAATGATGAACGTAAAAGCGATGCGTGGCGAGCTTTACCTCTTGTGTGCCACTTTGCTGGCTGGTGTTGGGTGGATTGCCTCTAAGCTGGTGGTTATGGAAATGCCAGGGCCAGTGTTCATTGGTGTGCGATTTTTCGTGGCGAGCCTGATTTTACTGCCATTCTGTATTCATCATATTCGCAAGCTATCTCTCAAGCAGATCCTGTCGCTTTGTGGTGTTGGCCTATTGTTGTCTGCCTCATTGCAGGTGTGGGTGTTTGCGGTATCGGTGACAGAAAGCTTATCGGAAGGGGCATTCATCATGAGCTTGGCCATGATCATCGCGCCGTTTGTGTCTTGGATTTTGTTTCGAGTTAAGCCTAATCGTGCGTTTTGGATGTCTTTTCCTATCGCGATTATCGGCATGCTACTGCTGACTTTGGGCAATGGTTGGAATGTTGAACAGAGTCAGGTTTACTTCTTGTTAGCTTCGATGTTGTTGTCCGTTCACTTTGTGATGAACAAGCGTGTGATAACCAATATCAAACCTATCGCATCAATCTGCGTACAGCTTTTTGTGGTGGGTATCAGTGGGATGGCGTTTGCGTCTATGACCGCTCAGCCTGAATTTGAAATCACCAAAACGCTCATCTTCTGGTTTATCGTGTCTGCTGTTATCGCGACTTCTATTCGTTACTTATTGCAAACGGTAGGGCAGCATTCCGTGAATATGGAAGTGGCGGCGCTTATCATGATTCTAGAGCCAGTATGGACACTATTACTCAGTGTCAGCATGTTGGGAGAAACGGTAGAAATGCAGAAATTGCTGGGTGGGGCAGTGATTATCGGTTCACTCTTTTGCTACATCAAATGGTCGCGAAGAAAATAAAACCCTCGTTTAGGGCGAGGGTCTATTGATGTCTAGTTTCTAAGTGCTTTCTTCAGCGTGAGCTATTGAGCTAGACAGCAGCGACCATTTTCTTCAGTAAGCCGATCATCTGTTGTTGCTCTTGTGCGTCAAGCGCTGACATCAGTTCTTCATTCAACTTAACTGGGATGGGTATTAAGACTTCTTCAAGTGCTTTACCTTTCTCTGTTAGGTAGATTCTAAAAGAGCGGCGGCTGTGTGGGTCGGCTCTACGTTCTACTAGTTCAAGCTTTTCCAACTTATCTAATGTTCGTGTTGTCGTTGAGTTTTCTACTTTAGACTTCGCGGCAATATCACGCTGGGTAACCCCTTCTTCTTCCCATAAACACATCAAGGTTGGCCACAATGCGATGCTTAAGCCGTGTTTCTTTAGCTCAAGATCGAAATCTTTGGTCGCTTTGTTGGCGATCACATTGATCATCCATCCAAAACTCTTCTGTCTATCAAACTCTTCTGGCATTCGTTAGTACCTAATTCTTATGACATAACAACTATTGCCATCGTAACTAATACCGACGCAATTAGCACCAACAACGCTTTTCTATTTGATGAAAAAGCCAATTGAGTGCCATTTCCGAAATGAGCTGTGGATAACGATTGATTTTGTTTGCCTGTGATCATAGCGAGAACCAAAGGCTTTGAGCGCAGTTTGTAGGTCAAGATCGCCAATAAATGCAGCACGACAAAAGCGATTAACATACGCGCGGTAATGGCATGAAGCGTGGCGAATAGGTCAAAGACATCGTCTGTGATGATCATTTCTGAATACGGCAATGTGTCGAAGAACCCCGCAATTGCGAGGCCAGTCATGCATTGCACGAACAACGTAGTGATCATGCCTACAACCATCCAAGCACCTAGAGGATTGTGCCCCGGTTTAGGTTGAACTCGGCCTCGTAAGTACTGCCAAGCAGAGCGAGGAGAACTAACAAATTGCGAAAATCGGCTGGTATCACTACCAATCATTCCCCAGGTCAAGCGCCACAGAATCAAACTAAACAGTGCTAACCCTAAATATATGTGTGGGCCATTGCCACTAAAGCCAGATACAGCAAGGCCAATAAACAGAGCTGCTTGCAGCCAGTGATACAGTCGAGTCGGTAGATCCCAGATTTTCATCGTTCAATTTCCTGCTTGTCGTTTTACAAAGTGAGATTAATTTACACAACAACTGTTGCGCGCGCAACTGTTGTTGTGTAAATTAAATGCATCTCATCGATTTCGATTGAAAGATCAACCGACCAATGAACAGGAATGACACTATGAAAAAACTGACTATCGCTTTACTTATCGCCGTGCCAGTGATGGCTATTGCCGCAACTGAAGCAGTGAACAATCGCCAGCAGGCTTTTAGCTCAATTGAAAAACTCAATAAACAAGTGTCTTCAGAATTAGGAAACCGAAATACAGATTGGAATAAGGTTGAGGAGTTAAGTGAGAGTTTGGTTGAGCACGGAATTGTACTGGATAATAGTTTTGCTGTGAGTGACACGGGCGGTAAGGCAACAGAAGCGGTGTGGAGTAAGCCTGAGAAATTCAATCAACTGATGCTACAGATGAACCAAGGCTTTGCTGAGTTGCAGCAAGCGAGTATTGAACAAGACCTTACCAAGGCTGAGCGTGGGTTAGATGCTGCCAACAACACATGCCGAGCATGTCATCGTACTTATCGCTCGCGTTGGTAAGTCATTTTGAGATGCCTAAAAACAACAAAGCCTGTGCGACTCGAATCGTGACAGGCTTGATACTGCAAGTAAGCTAGAGCTTGGCTTAAGTTCGGTTAAATTAAATGTTCTCACCCAAACTAAAATACGCCAGCACTTCATCTTCGTTGTTGTAGGTGAAGTCCATACGAACATTGATGCGTTCTTGGCGCATTAATCGATAACGCAACCCGAGGCCAACCATAGTCAGAAGATCACCATCATCAAAGCTATGATAAGGGTCTTTCGGATTGAGCCTTTCACCAAATACTTTACCGACACCGGTTAACCCGACCACGGCGACGTTGTTTAGAAAATTAATCGATGAGCCAGAAATAGAGTAGCGGTATTCCATTTCAAGGTTGGTCATGTGTGAGGCAATGTGATCCCCTGCGACAAAACCGCGTTGAACGTTGCGCCCTTGTCGGCCATAGGTGCTGTATGCGCTGCTTGGTGCATTTTCCGCATCGAGTAGGTATCGAGTGACCCATCGGCTTGCGATGATGTGATTATCATTGTGCGTCAAGCTGTAGAAAAAACGGTAGTCAGAAAACAGCGAAGAGTAAGTCGCATCTTCATCATTGCCTAACCAAGCCCCGTGGTTCTCATAGGTCAGTTCAAACAAGAAACCGTGATATGGATAGTAGTAGTGTTCTCTTTCATCCCATAAGAATGAAAGCTTTGCTCCTGTGTCAGCTTGGTACTCTTCGCTAAATCCTGTCAACTTTAACAACAGCTTGTCGCGGGGAGTCTCCGCTAAATAGCGAGCTGTCGAATAGTCTAAACCCATACCAAGATAGATATTGTCATACACCTTGAAGTAGAAATCGCCATCGAATGTGTATTCTTGGTGATTGGTATCAACAAGGTCTACCAGGGTTATGTTGGTACTAGAGAACCCCATCTCACCGCTAAATCTCACTGAGTCGCCTTTTAGCAATAGTTCCGCATTACCTTTGATGTAATAGCTGTCATTTTGCGTGTAAGTCAGTGTTGCTGATAAGGTCGACGCGTTCTTCGTTTCGCCATCCGCGTAGAAGTTATAGATGGGAATAACTGAGATCCCAGTATCTACACTTGGGTCATAAAAGGGGATAGCAATGACACGAAATTGGTCATCCAGTTCAGGTTCTTGTGATTCTCGTGTATCAACGTCAAAAGCAGAAACAGAGAAACTGGCAACAGAACAAGAGAAGGCGGCTGTCAGCAAAGAGTGTCGAGTCATGTATGGCGTTACGTCCAATGTATAGTGAATCGCATTCAACTTTCATAGTCGGCGAGCCGCGATAATAACACGTCATTAATACTGATTAATAGAAAGGGAATGGTAGGTAGCGGAAATATACCGTACGAAAATAAATACAACTGATGACATAGACAGTGGAAATGGTGAGAAGGGCTCTCACCATTTGAGGGTTCTTTTATTGCTTGTGATTTAGTCGTTGATGGTGACTTTTGTAATAACGATATCTTCGCACGGCACATCTTCGTGTCCCCAGCGAGTGGTCGTTGGAGCAACTGCAATCTTGTTAACCACGTCCATGCCTGCCGATACTTTACCAAATACAGCGTAACCCCAACCTGCGTTGCTGGTGGCAGTATGATCAAGAAAATCATTGTCGTCCAGGTTGATAAAGAATTGGGCTGTTGCTGAGTGTGGTGCATCAGTGCGAGCCATTGCCACTGAACCAATCACATTCTTTAGTCCACGGTTTGCTTCATTGACGATAGGTGCGTGTGTTGGTTTTTCTGTCATGTCGATGGTGTGTCCACCACCTTGAATCATAAAGCCTTCAATCACGCGGTGAAACGTGGTGCCTTCATAGAAGCCTTCTTGGCAGTATTTAAGGAAGTTTTTTGAACTTACAGGCGCTTTCTCAAGGTTAAGTTCTATCTCGATATCGCCAAAGTTAGTGGTAAGAGTAATCATAAAGTTACCTAATGTTGAAGTACTGCTGAGTCGTGAATGACCCAATATGGTTGCAGTATATGAGAAATAACGGCGGATGCCAGTGAACAGTGATTCTGACGTGTATTCAAGAGCGATCTGAGTGATTTTCTAGCGTGTCATCGCGTGCTCACTTCACATATATAGACAAGAAAGCCAGCGAACAGGTCGCTGGCTTTTGATATTTTAAAGTCTATCTATTTTGACTAAAGCGTCAGAAGGTAGTTCACCAGTTGGTTGTATTCTTCATAGCTAGTGATTTTTTCTGGTTTTACGATGTACTTGTTGTTTACCAATACACCCGGAACGCCGGTTAGTGTGCTCGCATCAAATTGTTTATCAAAACGTTTCTGCATTGAATTAACTGCAAAGCCGTTGTACGCCGCATCAAATTTCTTCGAATCCACACCGTTATCAATGAAGACCTGACGCAGTTCAGCTTCGTTTTTTGGTGTCTGTTTCATTTCATGAATTTTAGTGAACATTGCCGGAATCATGCTCTCTTCAGCATCAAGTGCAATCATGGTTGCGTACGCTTTTGCCATTGGTACTGCCATGTCGTTGCCCATAAAGGCTACGTGCACTTTTTGGAAATCTGCAGATTCAGGAAGGTCTTGTTTAAGGTACTTGATTACACCTTCAAATTTGTAACAGTGCGGGCAGTAAAACGAGAAAAATTCGGTAACGACGGGCTTGTCGGCTTTCGCTACATCAAGGATTTTATAGTGAGTGCCTTCTTCAAATTGAGCAGCGTTCACTGAAGCGCTCAAGATCAGAGCAGCAAAAAGGCTAAATAGTTTTTTCATGTGTTATTTCCTAAATTCGGATGTCATTAAGTACAGCAAATACGCTGTTTTATTGTGGTGGCAAGTATTGCCGATCGGGACAAACGATTAAGAAATAGGGGGGCGGTATGGTGCTTGAGGCGCAACAATCGCTTTATGTGAAGGTTCTTTTTCGATCAAAGCCAGAGACCCAATTTGAGTATCGAAGGACTCCGACACAATCAACGGTGGCATTTTTAGCAAACAGACCGAACCACAGCAGTGGTGCTCAATATTAGGCTGTGCATTTGAATAAGGTGTTGAGATGCTACTTGAGGGCATTGATAGGCTTTGGGATGCCACGACATTGTTACTCGCAATGCTATCCACACTGATGGTGGCCATTAACATAGCGAATAGCATAAAAGCGTGTACCCAAATTTTGCTTATCAACTTTGGCATGAATTCTTAGTCTTGGTAAACGAGTAAAGCAGGCGAATCATACATCACTCGTTTGTGCATCTCTAATCAAACCCAACAAAACTTATCCAATCTCAAACTTTTATTTGGCTTGATACTGTTTAAGGAACATTTCAACGCTCGAACTGATGATCAGTTTCTTATGTTGTGCATCTGGTGAAGGCGTATGACCGATGATTTGTGGCCAAAACGCAAATGATTTGAGCAGAGCTATAAACTGAGTTGAGGCAAATAGTGGGTCGAGTTCTATTAAGCGACCATCAGCTAATGCGGCTTTTATCCAGATAGTGAGGCCACTTTCAGCTTGGGAATATTTTTCCATAGCCTGACTTGCTAGTTCTGCATTGTGGAAGTATTCCGAAAACAGCACTCGAGATAAGTCGATAAAGCCTTCTGATTCTAAAAGCTCAAGTTCTTGATTGGCAATCGAAGCGAGTTGCTCGGCAAGTGGTTGTTCCGCTTGATATGGAAAGTGGGTCGCCGCGAGCGTTTTGCTCCAGATACTGTCGAGAATCTCATCTAGCAACAGCTCCTTACTGGAGAAATGATTGTAAACCGTGCGTTTAGAAACTTCTGCTCGGCTAGAGATCTTATCCATGCTGGTGGCTTTATAGCCATGCTCGGTAAACTCTATGATGGCAGCGGCCACGATAGATTCGCGTTTTCTTTGGCTCAGTGTTTTTTTCACAGTCATCTGGGTACTACTCATCTGTTGCGGTTAGCGTTGCTTGAGTCAATTTTACACCACGAAGTTTACTTTTAGAATGCCGGTGAGTTTCCTTTTTGAATTCCGTTCCCTTTACGGTTGCGCCAACTATAAGCTTGGCTGAGGGTAATGGATAGCTGTGAGAGTGATTGAATCGCTTTGCAACACGCTATGGGTGTCATAGAATCGGAGAAGGATTGAATTTTTATTGTTATCGACGGAAGAGAATTAACAGTCAATGAGTAGTATTTTAGAGTGTATTCGTACTGTTGGACGAGGGGAAAGAGGGCGTAAGCCTTTATCGTTCGAACAAGCCTATCGCATCATGGATGAGTATTTAAGCGGAGAGGTCGGAGACGACCAAATGGCTATGCTACTGATGTTAATTCGTGTGCAGAATGAAACCAATGAAGAGATTGCCGGCTTTGTAAAAGCATTCCAATCTCGCGTGCCTGATTTAGGTGCTGATATTGATTGGCCTTGCTACGCCGGTAAGCGTAATGATACCGCGAGTGGTAAGCCTTGGAATTTGCTGGCGGCAAAAATCCTAGCTGACAATGGTTATAAAGTGTTGATGCATGGCTATATGGATAAGCCAAGCGGTCGCACACACGCAGAGACTCATTTGGAATTAGTGGGTGTTCGCAGTGCTGAAGATCCACAAGATGCAAAACAGATACTAGAAGCGGATGGTATTGCTTATTTACCTTTGGCGAATTTCGCACCTGAAGCTCAAACCATGATCGGGTGGAAGCACCGCTATGGTCTGCGTACTCCAATCAATACTGTGGTTCGAGCACTGAACCCAGGCGGTGGCCGTTTAGGTTTACGTGGCAGTTTCCACCCGGGATTCCCACAGCTGCATGCTGAGGTAGAGCATGTGATTGGCAATAAATCTCATTCAGTCATTTCATTCAAAGGCATGAATGGTGAGTCGGAATACAACCCTAAGGTTAGCCAAACCGTGTGGATGAGCTCTCCTGATAAGGTCGAGTCGTTCTATTGGGAAGAGATGATGAACCTAGAGCTTCCACTCCCGAGTATGTGTGTACTTGGCACTCCGGCTGAAGAGATGACTTTAATGGCGAATACGGTTGTCGACAGTATGACAGCGATTCTATTTGCGGAAACTCACGATAAAACCGAGGCATACCAGAAAGCGGTACGCCTATGGCATGAGTATTGTGCTCGTTAGTAGAAAGACTCTATAACTTGTAAGAGAAGGTCAGCGTTTGCTGGCCTTTTTTGTATCGAGTGTTGCGGCTAAATGGTCAAACAGAGCCACTATTTTACTCGCATCAGTCGATGCATTTTGTCTTCGAATTTTAGCTCAATCACTTGTGAGATCTTCATCTTCTCTACACGTTCTAACATTGAAGGCTGATAGTGGCGCTTCTTCATCCATTCTAGAGGCTCGTTGAAACCATCTTCATTAATCACAAATGACTGATCGGTAATGGAGTCTTCAAAGATGTGTATTACCCAGATCCGGGACTGGAAATCCAATAGATCGCCAAAGTAGCTTCTTAGCTTAGATAAATAGTGAGCTAGATAAGTTTGAGGTGAACGAAGCGAAGTCATAGTGGGCCGTTTGGATAAGAGTACAGTAGGTAACCAAAGTCGGTAACCTTGGCTACTCGCGTTACTTGGGTTACCACTCAATAACTGCTCATAAAATACGGTATTCATGTGTCATTGACAATACTCCGCAACCTTATCGACGGTGGCATGAGTGATGAGTCTGCTATTTAACGAACAATCCGAAGTCGATCTCTTGTTCTCTTTGGTATTTGACTAGCTTCACTTTCAAGTTGTGTTTTGATGCCAGATCAATAGCTAAACTAGACATCCGTTTTATCTCGTCAGCGCAACAAGAGATCAGTGGTTTCTCTTCATTATTGATTGTTGCAACTAATGTGTTCTCGGTTCCGTCTTTTCCTGAATAGATGTACGCATACATGCTCTTGTTGTGTTGCATAAAAGGCCTAATTGTAACTTCTAAATTATTTATTTGGTGCAGGTTACAGGATTGGTTCATTCAGGCTAGTGCGCTTAAGTAAGGTTAAGAAAGAATAAGTAAGGCTTTGTAAGGGCTATTTTTTTCTTTTTTTTGACTCATAAAAACACGCTCGAGCCTTTTACCGTCTCGTTTTAGGGGCTTGTAAGGTTTTACCTATCAATAAAATTGTTGAAATCCATTTAGTAAAATCAAGATTTTAGACAACAATTAAGTTAACGAGATAGAAAAGATATATCGAAAAGTATTTAGGGAGAACGCAATGCATTCAATAAAAGTGAAAGATTATATGACGCAGCAGGTTGTGACATTCACTCCTGATATGCCGTTAAGTCTAGCGTTAGATCGAGTGATGAAGAGTCATCATATGGGTGGCCCTGTTATTGATGAAACAGAACAAGTGATTGGATTTTTATCTGAGCAAGATCTACTAGAGAAACTGGTTAAGGTGAGTTATTTCTGTCAGGACACACACGTTGTGGGTGACTGCATGTACCAAGAGGTACTGTCCGTGTCACCTGAGCTATCCATTATTGAGTTGGCTGACATGATGCAAGTAGGTAAACCAAAAGCTTACCCGGTTATCGATAATAGAAAGTTGGTTGGTATTATCACTCGAACCGATGTTTTAAGAGCAATCGGTAAGAACCTGGATGAATGTTTCAAACATCCTGTATAGTAGAGTGTTAAGAACGATTATTTTTCTCAATACCAACAATTGAAAAAGGCGCACTAGCGCCTTTTTTCTGTGTAGAGCTTTTCTGTGTAGGTCCTCTTTTGTAGACCTGTTTTTGTGAATCGGCTTTTGTCGATCTCAAGCTTATTGAGCTTTAGTTTGTGGTGTTTTAGCTTTTGGAGGTTTCATGTCAAATCAAACTGCAAAGTTTGTAGAAGGTTCAACGATGCGCCACATATTGGTGATGTCGGGAGCTGGCTCTGTCGGTTTGATGGCGTTGTTTGTCGTCGACTTACTCGACATGCTGTTTATCAGTATGCTCGGTCAAGTCGAGTTGGCGGCGGCAGTGGGCTTTGCAGGAACCTTAACTTTCTTCTCAACCTCAGTTTCGATTGGTACCTCCATCGCAATGGGAGCCTTGGTTTCTAAAGCGATTGGCTCAAAAAATAGAGACCAAGCCCGAAATTTAAGCACCAGTATAATGCTGACCGCATTCGTGATTAGCTCAACCGTTACCGCGATCATGTTTGCGCATATCCCTGAATTATTGGCCGCGATTGGAGCCAAAGGTGTGGCTGCCGAACGTGCGCAGGCCTATCTGCAAATCTTATTGCCGAGTGGTCCATTGTTAGCGTTGGCCATGGCTGCGGGTGCGGGTTTGAGAGCGGCCGGAGATGCCAAGCGTTCGATGTGGGCAACCTTGTCTGGTGGTATTGTTAACGCAATCTTAGACCCTCTCTTCATCTTTGGTTTTGGTTGGAACATTGAAGGGGCCGCGATTGCTTCTGTGATTGCCCGTTTCTCGGTTCTCTTTTTCTCTCTGTATCCGTTGATACGCAGCCATCAACTGGTGGCTCCGCCCTCGATGGTGCAGTGGCGTCTTAATATTCGACCTATTCTTGCCATTGCTATCCCTGCGATTATTACCAATACCGCCACGCCTATTGGCAATGCGATTGTCACCACGGGTATCGCTCAATACGGCGAAGATTTCGTTGCTGGCTTTGCGGTGATTGGTCGTTTGACCCCTGTGTGTTTCGCGGTGATATTTGCGCTTTCTGGTGCAGTGGGGCCAATCATCGGACAGAACTTTGGGGCTGATCGAGTCGACAGAGTGAAGGAGACGCTGAATAACTCATTGTTGGTGACCACGGTTTATACCATCGCTGTCTGTATTCTTTTGTATTTGGTTCAAGACTACATCATCCAAGGTTTCAGCCTACAAGGTGATGCGGCTATTATTGTCGCGGCTTTCTGTACCTATGTTGCTTTGACCTTCACATTCAATGGCGCACTTTTTGTTGCGAATACGTCGTTTAATAACTTAGGTAAACCGCTGTATTCAACGGCGTTGAATCTAGGCAAGGCGACATTAGGGACTCTGCCTTTTGTTTATTTAGGATCTCAGTGGTATGGCGCTCTGGGCGTATTGTACGGACAAGCGCTGGGTAACGTCGTATTTGGTCTGCTTGGTATTTTGGTACTTCGTTATCATGTTGCTGAACTGATGGCGGGATCTCAAATCGACCCAGTCGAAGACGATGTATCGATTGTTAGTTTGAACACTCAACCTTTTTGTTCGCATGATGCGGTTCTGATTGATGATGTATCAGCCAATAGAGAAGAGAGCGTGGAGCTTAAGCCGCAATAATGTATAAGCATCAATGGTTTTTGGTTAAAAATTGAAGAGATTGATATATTCCTCTTGACCTTGGAGTTACCTCCAAGGTTTATACTTATAAGGAACTTAAGGTTTGGTTGCTCATTTTACTGGCAACAGCCTTAAGGCTTTTGAGTATTAAGGAGATACATTATGTGCGCAAAACATGCAGCGTGCCGCTCAACAAAAGTGGACGTTCAACCGCAAGAGACTGGAACAACCTGTTCTAGTCCTAAAATCACCAGTATTACAGCTGCAGGCACTTCATCATCATGCTGCAGTTCTACAACGGCTTCTGCATCAGCAGATGATTGTTGTGGTTCAGACAGTGGAGAAGAAGACCGGCTGCCCTTAACTGAGTCTCTTAGCGCCCAATTTTCCAAAAGTTGGTTGGTCTCGGGAATGGACTGTCCAGCTTGTGCTCGAAAAATAGAAAAAGCGGTCAGTAACATCGAAGGTGTTATTGAAGCTAAAGTTTTATTCGCTACCGAAAAGCTTGTTGTTAAATTCGATAGTGAAAATCTTGCTGAAACCATCGAACAAGTCTCTATCAAAACAGGCTTCCCATTGACGGAAGTTGGTTCTAAGAAACAAAAACAACAACCAGAGACGTTTTGGCAAGCTTATATCCAACCAAATTGGCAGATTATCGCGATTGCAGTCTCTATGCTGATCGCTGCCTTGCTTAAAGGGTCATTGCCTCAGTTAAGCGAAGGCTTATTCACCGCCACTTGTTTGCTTGGACTTTATCCTGTAGCTAAAAAAGCCGTTCAACTTGCCCGTTCAGGTACACCTTTTGCGATAGAAACACTAATGAGTGTAGCTGCCCTTGGCGCCTTGTATCTTGGTGAAACCGCGGAAGCTGCGATGGTTCTTTTACTGTTTTTGATTGGTGAGCGCTTAGAAGCTTTTGCTTCATCAAGAGCAAGAAGTGGCGTTCAAGCGTTAATGGCATTGGTACCAGAAAACGCAACCAAGATTATCAACGGCGAGCGTGTCGAAGTTGCAGTCAGTGAACTTGTTCCTGGTGATGTGATTGAAGTGGCGGCTGGCTCTCGTTTACCTGCTGATGGTCAACTGATTACAGACGCGGCTAGCTTTGATGAAAGTGCGTTAACGGGTGAATCTGTTCCTGTTGAACATATTGAAGGCAATAGCATCATGGCTGGCGCCGTGGTCGTGGACAAAGTGGTTCGTATCACCATAACTTCAAAACAAGGTGAGAACGCGATCGACCGAATTCTTCATCTGATTGAAGAAGCAGAGTCTCGTAAAGCCCCACTAGAACGATTCCTCGATAAGTTTAGCCGTTGGTACACACCATTAATGATGGTTGTCGCGCTGTTGGTGATCATCACGCCGCCACTGTTGTTTGCTCAACCTTGGGATACGTGGGTTTATCGTGGTCTAGCCTTGTTACTGATTGCTTGTCCCTGTGCCTTGGTTATCTCGACTCCTGCAGCGATTACCTCTGGTTTGGCTGCCGCGGCGAAACGTGGTGCGCTTATTAAAGGCGGCGCAGCACTAGAGCAGCTTGGCAAAATTCAAACCATCGCTTTTGATAAGACGGGAACATTAACGGAAGGTAAGCCTCAGGTTACCGATATTCAGCCTCTGTCTGACTGGCAGCAAGACGCAATGTTACGCGTAGTCGGGGCGATTGAAGTTGGTTCTACCCATCCATTGGCGCAGTCACTGGTTGCCAAGGTCAAAGAGCTGAATATTGAAATTCCAGAATCTCAGAATAAAAAGGCGTTGATCGGCAGTGGTGTTGAAGGTGATGTTGATGGTGTTAAATACCAAGTTCTATCACCTTCTAAAGTCGGGTTTGAACTTGCTTCTGAAGTAGTGGCACAAGTTGAAGCCCTTGAAGGTGAAGGCAAGACAGTTGTGCTTGCTCTAGAGGTTACACATCAAGAAGATCTTCGAGAACAAGCGACTAACGTGATAGGTCTGATTGCTTGGCAAGATACCTTGCGTAGTGATGCGAAAGTTGCGATTGAACGACTTAACGATCTGGGCATTCAATCAATCATGCTTACTGGTGATAACCCGCGTAGTGCGGCCGCGATCAGCAGCAAAATTGGTATGCAATATAAAGCGAGCCTACTGCCAAGTGACAAGGTGACCTATGTTGAAGAGTTATCTCAACAGTCGCATGTTGCAATGGTAGGGGACGGCATCAATGATGCGCCAGCGATGAAAACCGCTAATGTGGGTATCGCGATGGGTGGGGGTACCGATGTGGCTTTGGAAACGGCTGACTCAGCACTGACCCATAACCGCTTAACGGAACTGCCTGCAATGATTGAATTGTCGCAAGCAACGATGAACAACATCCGTCAAAACGTCGCGCTTGCGCTCGGTTTGAAAGGTGTGTTCTTGGTGACAAGCTTACTGGGTATTACCGGTTTGTGGGTTGCGGTATTAGCCGATAGCGGTGCGACGGCATTGGTCACATTGAACGCATTGCGATTGCTTCGATTCAAATCTAAAGCGGATTAAGCACTTCTAGCTAATATCCAGTATTTTGATGCAAATAAACGCCTTTAGTCTTAATAAGCTAAAGGCGTTTTTTGTCTCATTAGTATGCAACGTAGGCGTATGGATTGCTTATTTATGTGATGCCAATCGGTTTTTCGTGAAACTTGAAATCTTGTTGCGATCATTGGTGTGACGTGTGTCACTTCATTTTGTAATGAGCTTGGTTAGAGTGTGTTCGTACCCCACGAATTTACTATGAGCTTAAATAAGGGTAAAAAGCCCAATAAGCCAAAAGGAGCGAACTATGTCTCAAGCTGTTTTCCATTTAGGTGTTACTGAAGCAGATCTTAACGGTGCTACTCTTGCGATCATCCCTGGTGATCCTGCTCGTGTACAAAAAATTGCAGAAGAGATGGAGAATCCAGTATTTCTTGCTAGCCATCGTGAATACACGCTTTACCGCGCAGAACTAGACGGCAAACCAGTTGTTGTATGTTCAACAGGTATCGGTGGTCCATCAACGTCTATTGCTGTAGAAGAGCTAGCTCAACTGGGTGTTCGCACTTTCCTTCGTGTCGGTACTACTGGTGCTATCCAACCACACGTAAACGTGGGCGATATGATCGTTTCTACAGGTTCTGTTCGTCTAGACGGTGCTAGCCTGCACTTTGCTCCAATGGAGTTCCCAGCAGTTGCTGACTTCGAAGTAGCAACAGCAATGAAAGCGGCAGTTGACGAATCAGGTGCAACAGTTCACATGGGTGTAACGGCATCAAGCGATACGTTCTACCCGGGTCAAGAGCGTTACGACACGTTCTCTGGTCGCGTTGTTAAGCGTTTCCAAGGTTCTATGCAAGAATGGCAAGACATGGGCGTTCTAAACTTTGAAATGGAATCTGCAACACTGCTAACTATGTGTGCAAGTTCTGGCCTGAAAGCAGGTTGTGTTGCTGGTGTAATCATCAACCGTACTCAAAAAGAGACGCCTGATCACGAAACACTAAAAGTAACAGAAGCTCGTTCAATCAAAGTGGTTGTAGAAGCTGCTCGTAAAATGCTTTAAGTCTGACTTTAGATTTTAAAATGGTCGCATCGAATGATGCGGCCATTTTTTATGGGGCAAAGAAATTAAAGGCATAGATAGTTGAAAGATGAAAATAGAGCGAAACAGATAAATGGCTGAAGAACAAAAAAGGCGAATGACTTAATCGTCATTCGCCTTTTTAGATTTACTTAAGAGCGTTCAGCTCTCAAGAGTCTATTGGTTTTTAGCACTCTAAATCTTCATCACCACCGGCTGCGGTAAACCATGCCGTTAGGTGTGTTTTCAGATCTTTCAATTCGTCAGGGCCAATCAACGCAAGGCCAAGGTCTTCTGCTCGTGTGATGTCATTATGACGAAGAGGGCGGAAGCTAACCAGCATGGCACGTGCTTGTAGGCCGCCTAACAGGTCTCTCAGGGATTCCAGCTTGTACAAGGTGTCATCGCCATCATCACGCATGCCTTTGGTCTTACATTCGATGATGTGAAGCTTATTGTTCACTACAGAGGCAACATCAAGCTCATTACGAACCTCACGCTCACCCAATTGGCGATAAACTTGAACATTCAAAGAACGGTCTTGGATGGTTGGCATATCGTCTTGGATTTGCTTCACGGTGCTGTGAACTAAGGTTTCAAGCCATTCACCATTAGAGAAGCGTCGTGCATCTTCATTGGCAAACGTCAAAATACCGTTTTGGTACGTAGCGATCTTAGCTTCAACTAAATCACTCAGTAGCATGTTGAGTTCACGGTAACCTTGTTGTTTCTCAGACAAGCCGACATCGAGTTTCTGTTCTTTACGGCAGGTTGTTGCTAGGTAGTTCAATGTTGCTAAGCCCGGACCTAACTCTAACGCGTTACTTGCCCAACGTTCGCCCAGCTCATACAGTTTCTGGTCAAGTTGGGGAGACAGCTGTACATCGCTGAATTCACCACGAGCACCAAACACCGTTAGGTAGTCGTCGATGGTAATACGGTCTTGCACTTGTGCGTCTTCTTTGCCACTTGGGTATAACCAGCACAGCTTGTCACTGTTCGGTTCAACCACGAAGATTGGCCAATGATAAGTACGAAATACTTCGTACACAGAAAGTAGGCGGTGACGAAGGCCACAACTCGCGTTGAGTTTCACTTCTTCTCCACGAGCTTTGAGGTCTTCGGCAAGGGTTTGGATAGAGGCTTTAATCGCAGATGTATTTACGAGGGTTGGAATCTCGAAAAACTCACTGGTAATGTCGCGCTTCTGCAAAACGCTGTCTAAGCGTTGGTACATACTCACTTGATTCTTGTCGCCGATAAACACGATATGAGTGCTGATCGTTCGGTTATCGAGTAGTGGAGTGATCAAGCGAATGGGGTCTTGATCGATAATGCCAACATGAACAGCCATATAAATTCCTTAATAGCGGCTCGCTCATAAAGGTGAAAGAAAAAAACGGGAAGCAGCAAGCCTTAATAATCATATAATGACAAAGATCATAAAAAACAAGGGCAACCCTTGATAAAAGTTGCCCTTGTTCAAATAGTTACCACTATTGGGTAACTATTCCCAATATTCTCACTAAATATCTATCAATTTCTCAGCTATCTATAGCTTGAACTGATGAACCAAATCACCTTGTTGATTTGCTAGAATCGTTAGGTTTTGGCTCGCTTCTGCAATCGATGACATCGCTTGGTAACTTGCATCAGCGATGTGGTTGATGTCTTCGATGTTGCGCGCGATATCGCCAGAAGTTTCACTCTGCTCAGCAGCTGCTTGAGAGATGTGTGTACTCATGTGGCTGATCTCTAGAATCAATGCTTGGATTTCTTCCATGGCACTGTTCGCACTTGAAGCTTGTTGAACCGACATGTCCATATCGCTCATACAACTTTCAATCACGTTGCTTGCGGTTTTCGAGCTTGATTGCAGGTTACTTATCATCGTCTCGATTTCAGACGTTGATTGTGTCGTCTTCTGTGCAAGCACTCGAACTTCATCGGCAACCACAGCAAAACCACGACCTTGTTCACCCGCACGTGCCGCCTCGATCGCTGCATTCAGTGCGAGGAGGTTAGTTTGCTCGGCAATCCCACGGATAACATCGAGAATAGAACCAATCTGGCTACTCATTTGTTGCAACTCACCTACAGCACCTACAGATTCGGTCAAGCGAACCTCAAGTTGGTTAATGGTGCTGATGTTGGTGTTCATGATTTGACGGCCAGATTCAGAAGCTGATTCCACTTGTTGAACCATGGTTAATGAGCTTTGTGCACTGTTTGCCACTTCTTGTACTGAATGAGACATCTCTGTCATCGCAGTCGCTACGGTTGCCGTTTGTTCGCGTTGGCTGTTCAGTTGAGCCTGCGTTTCTGTAGAAGTTTTTTGGTTGACGCTTGCAGTCTTAGTTAAGTCATCGGAAGCGTCATTCAGCTTCACCAGAATATTGCGTAGATTGTCGGCCAAGGTGTTGATGTGACGGCTCACACGGCTGAATTCGTTGTCATAACGAATATCGATACGCTGAGTCATATCGCCTTCAGTCAGGCCTTCTAATGTGCCTAGAATACGAGTTAATGGTTCTCTTACACTGTGTGCAATGTGGTAACCAATCGCGGCTGCAAATACGGTGACAACAATACCAATCGCAATCGCGTTGAATAATCCTTTGTCGTAAATACTGCTCGCGTCAGCTAAAGATGCGTTGAGTTGCTCTTCAGCAGTCACGTTGAATGAATCTAATACCGCCATCGCTTGGTCAACTTCAACGGCTAGGTTTGCGATGTTGACGTACAGTGCTTGTTTCGCTTGTAGATAGTTGTTGTGTTTGTCGAGTACACCGCCTTTCTGGCCTACGTCTTTGGTGAACTTCTGAACCGATTCATCGAAGACGTTTTTAAGCGCAGGCAGTTGTGTTGCTAAACCGCGGTATGCGTAGTTTAGATGAGTGACGGCCTTCTTATTTTGGTTTACGGCTTTTTGCACGAAGGCAACGTCAGAGCTTGCTAGCGCATCTGAAGTGATAACCTCAGCGTCTTGCAGTTTGATGAAGTAGCTTTTCGCCATTACTTTTACAGAGATGCTTTTCTGGTCGGCAACGTACTCTTTCATTCCGACTGTTAATTCAGAATGTAAGCGTTGGAAATCACGCGATGCTTTTTGTACTTGTTCTTGTGCTTCGAACATCGCCACATAGTTTGTCATCGCTTCTGCGGCTTCAGTAAAGTAGCGCTCTTCCATGGCTCTTAACTGAGTAACACGCTCAACGAGAGTGATGTTGTCTTCACTCGCGGCTTCTAATCTTCCTAACACTTTAGAGAAAGCGTCTTGTGATTCGGCAAATGTTGAACGCATTGCAGCCATACGTTCAGCGTTTTGTGTGGTTAAGAAGTCTTTGAATGACTTATCAGCAGAAAGCAATTGGACGCTTGTTTGATTTGAAAGCGCAACAAGCGGTAATGAGGTTTCTGAGACACTCTCAAAGTTTCTGTGTATCTGATTCATGCTGTTCATCATGATGGTTATCGTGACTGCGAACATGATGATGATCAGTGCGAAACCAGCGTACATACGCTTGATCACAGATCCCTTCATGGCTTTCTCCCTAAATATGCAGACCTAATGTCAGGTCAAAGTAAAACTAACAAAATTGTCAGCATTCTATTGAGCTCCACTTACGCATTTTATGACGCACACAACAAAAATAGCCCTTAGTTATAATCAACATGCCATTCTTGAGAGCTAAGGCTAGTTTTCTTTGATTTGAACGGTGTTTTTTATTAAGCTTTAAAGCGGATTTATTGTGGTTTGTTGCGGCATAGCGCATACTCAAAACATTAAAAAGTAAATGTTTTATCGGAGAAAAACATGGCTGAAGAAACCATCTTTAGTAAGATCATTAATAAAGAAATTCCTGCTGATCTGCTATACCAAGACGACTTAGTAACGGCATTCCGTGATATTAACCCTCGCGCGCCAAGCCATATCCTAATCATCCCAAACAAGCTGATTCCAACAACCAACGATGTTGAAGTCGAAGATGAAGCGATGATGGGACGTATGTTTACTGTTGCTCGCAAGTTAGCAAAAGAAGAAGGCATCGCAGAAGATGGCTACCGTCTTATCGTGAACTGTAATTCTCACGGTGGCCAAGAGGTTTACCATATTCACATGCACCTAGTTGGTGGCCGTCCGCTTGGCCCTCTTTTAATGAGCTAATTAAAAGGCTAATGCGCTAACAAAAAAGTTAATGAGCTTATTAATACAAGTTAATGAGTTAATTAACATAAACAGCCAGTTGGAAAATTTGTTGTTTGTATGCCAACTTTAAGTTTTATCTGTTGTCTGAATATCGGCATCACCTAGGCTGAGCCTAATTAAGCAGGTTAACAACTTGCCTGAGATCCTTTTAACAACACGTTTCATTTTGATAATGAGACACATAAAGTTGGCATTTTAAACATGCACGGAGACGATAAGTGAAGCAACAGTTAAGATTCGCTTCCATTGCCCTGTTATCGGCGTTGACCGCGGGTTGTGCGAGTATGTCTGCAGGCAGCCTGTTCAGTCATTACAGCGCGCAAAACAAAGATATCTATCAAGCAGTAAAATCTGGGGATTATTCAGAGGCTCAACAAGAGTTACCAGATTACGTAGCAGGCGACATCCTTGATAACTTTGAAAGAGGCAGAATTAATCTGCTGGATCAAAAGTACCCTGAGAGTAAGTCTTCGTTTGAATTGGCTGATCAGGCAGTAAAAGATCAACAAAACAAAGCTGTGATCTCTATTTCAGACAGTGCAACCAGTGTGGGTGCGTTGGCTGTGAATGATAATATTACCGAGTATGTGCCGCCTGATTACGAGTTAGGCTTTCTTCATCTTTATCTCGGTTTAAATTATCTCAAGAAGAACGATTTAGAAGGTGCGGTGATCGAAATGCGTCGCGCTAACCAAGTTCAAGAACAAGCAAAGAAGCAACGTGAAGCTGAATTAGAAAGTGCAGCCAACGATGCGAAGAAGCAGGGTTTGTCTGCCAATGTAGGTAGTATCCTCGCGAATTACCCAGACGCGGGTAAAAAGCTGCAGTCAGTACAGAACGCGTATCTGATGTTTTTATCGGGTCTGCTTTATGAAGCTTCAAACGATCTGAACAGCGCCTATGTAGACTATCGACGTGCTTTGGCTGTGATGCCAGAGAACCAAGAAATTATTGATAGAACGATGGCAACAGCCGCTCGTTTAGGAATGCGACAAGATTTAGCGACACTTGAAAAACGCTACAAACAATCTTCTAAGATTGGCAACGGTCAAGGTCGCGTGATTGTGCTTCAAGAGCAGAGCGCTGTTCAAGCTATGGACAGTTGGCGTTTAGATTTACCTATTTATGACAGTCGCGATCAAGGTGCAATATATTCTCTGGCGCTGCCATATTACCCGAGTCAAAACGTAGAGCGTTTTTCTGCCTTACGAATCAGTGGACAACCGTTACAAGAACATTTGATCACGGATGTAAACGCGATGGCTCAAAACGATTTATCTGAGCGCATGACGAGTATTGTTATTCGCCAAGCACTGCGTGTAGTCGCGAAAGATCGTATTCGTAAAGAAGCGACCCAAGGCAACGATGTCGGTAACATTCTGTTCAATGTTTGGAATACCTTTACGGAGCAACCAGACACGCGCAGCTGGCAATCTTTACCTGCAGAGATCAAGACCAGCACGTTTGTAGCAAATAGCGGTCAATATACGCTAGAAGCGGGCGCTAGAACGTATGACTTTGATATTCGAGAAGGGCAGACCACCTTGGTTTGGATTTCTCGACAAGGCAATAACGCAACAATGTGGCATAAACAGCTAGGGAGGCTGTAATGAAAAAGTGGTTAGTGAGCGTAGCAGCGGTCATCGCTCTGGCTGGTTGTGCTGATAACACAGCAGGCGTAAGGGTTGATAGCCTAACTCAAAACGTATTCTTTGGTGACAACGTGCTAGGTAGTAGACTTGTAGTTGATGATATCCGAACTGATCAAATTGATGGTCACACAAGAGGCATTGTTCGTTTAAACAGTAACTATAAAGGCGATCAACATATCCTTTATCGTTTCTACTGGTACGACGATGCTGGACTTGAGGTCAACCTAAAGCAAGGCCCTTGGAAGCAAGCGATTGTTCGTGGCTTTGAAAGTATTTCGTTGTCGGAAGTGTCGGTAAACCCGAAAGCAACTCAGTTCCGAGTTCAGTTCCGAGAGCAGTAAGCTTTGTGAGAATAGACATAGTTAAAGTGAGCTCGAGTTAATATCAATTCGATTCGGGCTACAGAAAGCGGATTCATTGATTCGCTAATATAAGAATTTAAGAGTGAGGGTAACCCCGCTCAGTGATAAGTTGAGGAAACAAAATGAAAAAGAGTGTCATTGCGCTACTAGGTTTAGCGGTTATTTTAGGCGGTTGTTCAAACAAGGTAAGCTACGGTGATGCACAAGCAGTAGAAACCACAACAATCGATTTCGGTTCAACAGATCTTCAAACGATTGCTGGCGAAATGGTCGATAGTATGATGGCTTCTGGTTCTGTTTCTTACATCACACGTGAGCAGCGTCCAATCGTATTCGTAGAACGCATCAAGAACAAAACCAGTGAGCACATCGATACTGAGTCAATCACTGACACCATCAGTACTAAAATGCTGAACTCTGGTAAGTTCCGTTTCGTTGATATGGACCGTGTAGAGTCTGTTCGTGACCAATTGAACTTCCAAAACAATGATGAGCTAGTAAATCAAAGTTCAGCAATCCAGTTCGGTAAAATGGTCGGTGCTCAGTACATGTTGTACGGCAACCTATCAAGCATCGTGAAGAAAGACGGTAGCGATGAAGACGTATACTACAAAATGACCATGCGTCTAATGGATCTTGAGTCTGGCTTAATTGAATGGGCAGATGAGACTGAAATCCGTAAGCAACAATCTAAGAGCCTACTGGGTCTTTAATTTCGCTTATTTGCCAACTATGCGCAGCCAGCTTTGACAGTGTCTAGTTTTGGCAGCGCTTAATCTTGAATACGCTTGATCTTGAGCTTGGCAGTGTATAGCTTGGTCACACGCCAATGCAGTACATGATGCACTGTTAATGAAGAGACACTGGCTTTTGGTCAGTGTCTTTTTTTGTAGGGAAATGGAAACGTTTATAAGGAATGAGCAATGGCAATTTTTTCTTGGTCTGAGGCTAAGCTTCTTGATACCAGTTTGAGTTCGTTGGATGGTTACTTTTCTGAGCCACCAGTTAGAGCGCAGACGCTGACAGGCGGTTTGACTAATCGATGTTGGAAATTGGTGTTAGCCGATGGCACTGCCTATGTTTGGCGACCAATCACACCGATTACCAAAGCGTTCCTTATCTCTCGTCATGAAGAGTATCAAGTGCTCTCTGCAATTGAGCGTCTAGGTATTGCTCCAAGTCCGATAGTGGTCAATGAGCAAGGCTTGTTGGTTGAATGGATTGCGGGTGAGACTCTTTACGAAGGCTTAGAGCTTGATGATTTGTTGAAGACGCTGATCTCGGTGCATTTGGTTAATACTGCACGATTGCCGCTCCAACCGTTCAGTTTCACAGCGCGAGTCGATCATTACTGGCTCCAACTAGATGCGATTCATAAGACTGAAATCTGCACCAAGATTTATCAAGAGTGGCGCGTGGCTCCAAGTATCCCAGGTGTTGATCTGTCTTTGTGTCATTTTGATTTAGGTGGTTATAACCTAGTGAGAAATATCGATGGGATTAAAATTATTGATTGGGAATATGCAGCGTTAGCAGATCCAAGGCTCGACTTGACCTTAACGATTGCGGTTGCTGATGTGCCAGTTATCGAAGCGGTCAATAAGTACTGCCAGCTAAGAGGGATTCATAATGTTCAGCCCTGGCTTGATGGCGTAGAGGCTTGGTTGCCGCGAAGTCGAATGATGGCCATGTTGTGGTATTTACTGGCACATCAACTCTGGGGCGATGAAAGTTATCTGCGCGAAGCTGAGTTATTGAGTCACACTTTCTGTCGCTAGGATCACGTTTAGGAAGTGAAAAATATAATTTCGTTGGTGTTCCCTTTAAAACCTTATTTTTCATGTTAGATTAATTAAAACGTACCAATATTCAACAGGGAGGTACTAATGATTATTTATCTACATGGCTTCGACTCAACTAGCCCGGGCAATCACGAAAAAATACTGCAGTTGCAATTCATTGATGATGACGTTCGTTTCATCAACTACAGTACTTTGCACCCAAAGCACGATATGCAGCATCTTCTTAAAGAAGTGCATAAAGTGATAGAACAATCTGATGATCCACATCCCATTATCTGTGGTGTTGGTTTAGGGGGTTTTTGGTCAGAGCGTATTGGTTTCTTATGTGGGATTAAGCAGGTGGTTTTCAACCCGAACCTGCAACCAGAGAACAATATGGTGGGTCGAATTGACCGTCCTGAAGAGTATGAAGATATTGCGACTAAGTGTGTCGCTCAGTATCGTATGAAAAACAAGGGACGCTGTTTGGTTGTGTTGTCTCGTGAAGATGAAATTCACGACAATACGCGAACGGAAGCTGAGCTTGGGGATTACTATGAGGTAATCTGGGATGAAAAAGAGAGTCATAAGTTTAAAAAGATCTCTCAACACCTTCAAGCAATGAAAGCGTTTAAAAACGCCTAATTCACCCCTCTATTTTATAAAAGCAGCACTTATTTTGAGTGCTGCTTTTTTACATCTGAATCCTAGAAACTGGCATTGATAAAACGGTTGTATATGTCTTATTGATGAGTTTGTGCATTTGTAGATAAGCTTTAGCAAACGTTAACTAATTTGCCCCGAATCCTCATTGAGGGTAAGGATTTTTGTTGCGGTCATCTTTTTGCTATATATAATGTTCCAAAGCAAAAAATTTTGATAAATATCAAGAAAAATTGAGAGCGAGTGATAAAACTTGCCCATTATTTGTGCTCTACCTCTCAGGTAGTCACCTTTTTATCCACGTGAGCAAAGCGACAAGCCAATATTTGGTGCTTGTAATCCCTCTAACTACTCGGTGAGCTGTCGTTATTCTTTTTCGCGGTTATCCAATTTATATCAGCCTTTGCATTCAAGGCCGAGTAGATACATAGAATTTATCGGTTGGAGTAATCGAGCCGAACCCCATTTATTCATTTTGTAGAGGATTGTCATTGTGACAAAAATTATCGTAGTAGGCGGTGGTGCTGGTGGTTTAGAACTAGCAACTAAGCTAGGCCGCACTTTAGGTCGTAAAAAACGTGCCCAGATTACTCTGGTTGACCGTAAAGCAAGCCACCTATGGAAACCATTACTTCATGAAGTAGCAACAGGTTCACTGGACGAAGGTGTTGATGCATTAAGCTACCGCGCACATGCAAAAAACCATTACTTCGATTTCCAAATGGGCAGTCTGAACGACATCGATCGTGAGCGTAAAGTGATTGCACTGAGCGAACTGAAAGATGATCACGGTGAATTGCTGATGCCAAGCCGTGAACTGGAATACGACATTCTAGTGATGGCAATTGGTTCAACGTCAAACGACTTCAATACTCCCGGCGTTCGTGACAACTGTATTTTCCTTGATAGCCCAGAACAAGCTCACCGTTTCCGTACGGAAATGAACAACCAGTTCTTGAAGCTTCACGCCAAAAACGGTCAAGGCACTGTTGATATCGCGATTGTTGGTGCTGGTGCGACAGGCGTAGAGCTTTCTGCTGAACTGCATAACGCCGTGAAAGAGCTTCGAACTTACGGTTTTGGTGATCTAGATTCAAGCAAGCTGAACGTTAACCTTGTTGAAGCGGGTGAGCGTATTCTTCCAGCTCTACCACCTCGTATTTCGAGTGCAGCTCACTCTGAGCTAACTAAGCTTGGTGTTAACGTGCGTACTAATACTATGGTGACTCAGGCTGATTCTGAAGGTCTAACGACTAAAGATGGCGATAAGATTCCAGCGCAAATCATGGTTTGGGCTGCGGGTATCAAAGCGCCAGATTTCCTGAAAGATATTGGTGGTCTTGAGACGAACCGTATTAACCAATTGGTTGTGAAAAACACACTGCAAACTACGCTTGATGACAACATCTTTGCCATCGGTGACTTGGCGCAATGTACACAAGCGGATGGTTCATTTGTTCCACCTCGTGCACAAGCTGCTCACCAAATGGCAAGCTGCGCATTCAGCAACATCATTGCTAAATTGAATGGCCGTGACCTGAAAGATTATGTCTACAAAGACAAAGGCTCGCTTGTTTCACTCAGCCGTTTCTCTACGGTAGGTAGCTTGATGGGTAACTTGACTAAAGGCTCAATGATGGTCGAAGGTCGTATTGCTCGCGTGGTTTACATCTCTTTGTATCGTATGCATCAAGTTGCGCTGCACGGCATCATCAAAACGTCGTTAATGATGTTGGTAGGTCGAATCAACCGTGTGTTACGTCCAAATTTAAAGCTGCACTAATTAATTGGTGATTTTCAGCGAATAAAAAAGAGCTCTTCGGAGCTCTTTTTTGATCGTGTCGATGACGTGCTGTTTATGGCTACTAAGAACTAAAGAACTAAAGAACTTAAGAATTTAAGAATTTAAGAACTTAAGAGGTTGGAGGTAACACGGAATAAACCACGCCGTCTTTTGGTTTGCCGTTAAAGATAAAGCGGTTCTTAGCAATGGTTTCCCGCTCTGCGCCACACTTCTCTATCAGCCTTTGGCTTGGTAGGTTTTCTGTATCGCAAACAATCTCTAAACGCGTTAGTTTGAGTTGGGCAAAGCAGAATTCAAACAAGGTCAACATCGCTTCTTTCGCGATCCCCTTTCGTTGAAATTCGTCGCCTACCCAATAGCCTAAACTTGCCATATTGAAGGTATGGTAAAGCTCATTGATTGCCACCATTCCAACCAGCTGATTACTGTGGCGTTCAAAAATACCAAACCCAAATGCGTCTGCTTTTACCCAATTTAAGCGGGTAGCCAGAATGAATTTCTCGGCTTCTACAATAGAGAACGCATCGTGGCACCAGTCTACCCAGGGAAATAAGCTAGGGGATGTTTGGATCAACCGAGAGAACTCTGGAGCGTCTGTAGCTTCAATAATTTTGAGGCTGAGGCGTTGAGTATTTATCTGAAAGTCAGGGCTCATAAGAAATACCGAATTACATGTAAGTACTGAACAAAGAGAGTCAATACAGAATAAAGATAGATAGCACTTAATAAAACGCCCTCACTAGGAGGGCGGATTGAACTATTTGTATAATTATAGCCGAATAGACAAGTAATTTACTGCGCTACACGTCGAACTTGAATCACCATGCCTAGAAGCGGGTGATCAAGGTAGTGAGTTTCTGTACTACGCATACGACGCTTTTGATCCATGCGGTAGCTCTTAAGGAACTCTTCTACCTGTACTGTCGGGGAGATCTCAGTTAAGTTGCCCACTTGAACGTTGCTCTCTGCGCCACTTACTGGTGTGTCTAACTCAATAGGCTGTTCTTTCAGAGTTACTTCACGAACGCTTGGCGCTTTTAAATCTAGCGTGGTTTCAGCGTATAGGTAATGCTGCACATAGATCTGTAGTTTACCGTCTAGTTCGTATAGTGGCTTATCAATTGTCTCTTCTTTGAACCCATCTGCAGTGCCTGCGGTGATAGCACCTTTTTCAGAGCCGTCTGCATTGAAATCTTTAGAGAAGTCTTTACCTGCTTGAATATGGAAAACAGGTGCCGAGCTCTTACCTTGGTCGCCTTGACGCCAAGCGGTATGCATCAGAACTTCAAAGCCAGCGTGCTTACGCAGTTTGTCTTTCTGAGGCGTTAACTTGTACTCTGAGTAAGGCAGCATTTGTACGCCTTTCTTTGAGCGGTATTGGGTATCTTGAAATGAACCAACGCGCTCAAGTGAAATCTTCGGCTGAGTGTTCGGCCAAGACTCGTTGACTTTTTCTGCATCAACTGCGCGCTTGAAAATGATCACTTCTATATCAAATTGTCTCTGAGCCAAACTTGGCAGTGAGACGAACAATAGTAGCAGTGGGATCAGTCTTTTCATTTTTTCTCCGTCTTCCAGCCGCTGTTACGGCTGGATAATTTATATGTGCAGTGGATTGGGTTTTATGCCGAAGGCAGCAAGTTCTGTCTGAATTCGCCCAATAAATCACTAACAAATTGAATTCGTTTCCGTCTGTCTACCAATGGTATCGTAAACTTGAACTTTGTTGGTCCTTCCATTGAAAACTTTTGCGGTTGGGATTGCAATAGTTTAACAAGGTAGGCTGGGTTTATGTCAGCATCTGGGTAGAATTCTAAGAATCCACCCTTGTCGTGAGCTTCAATTTTCTTCGCTTTAATTGACGCAGCCGCTAATTTTAGATCAGAAACTGATAATAAGTTCTTGGTTGCATCAGGAAGACTACCAAAGCGGTCGATTAGCTCAACTTTCAGCTCTGCCAGTTCATCCGTGTCACTGACGCTCGCAATACGTTTGTAGGTCGATAATCGAGTATTGATGTCTGGGATATAGTCATCTGGTAATAACGCAGGTAGACGCATTTCAATTTCAGTTTGCTCACGCAACAGGTCATCAAGAGAAGGCTCTCGACCTTCTTTCAATGCTTCTACGGCCTGTTCAAGCATTTCCATATAAAGCGTAAAACCAACCGATTGGATTTGACCACTCTGCTCATCACCCAACAGTTCACCTGCGCCACGAATCTCTAGATCGTGAGTCGCTAGGGTAAAGCCAGCGCCCAGATCTTCTAAAGAGGCAATCGCGTCTAATCGCTTGATGGCGTCTTTGCTCATCGCTTTCGGATGTGGAGTTAGCATGTAGGCGTATGCTTGATGGTGTGAACGACCCACACGACCACGTAACTGGTGCAGTTGTGCTAAACCGAGATTGTCGGCTCTGTCCATCAAGATGGTATTGGCCGTCGGAACATCGATACCTGTTTCGATGATAGTGGTACATACCAACAGATTAAAACGCTGATGGTAGAAGTCATTCATGATGCGTTCTAGTTCGCGCTCTCGCATTTGACCATGTGCGACGGTTACGCGAGCTTCTGGTATCAACTTCTGTAGAGACTCGGCTGTTTTTTCAATGGTGTCGACTTGGTTGTGTAGGAAATAAACCTGACCGCCACGCATGATTTCACGCAGTACCGCTTCTCTTACTACCGCATCGTCACTTTCGCGAACGAAGGTTTTTATCGCTAGGCGTCGTGCTGGTGGCGTTGCGATGATCGAAAGATCTCGCATGCCACTCATCGCCATATTCAGTGTTCGTGGAATCGGTGTTGCGGTTAGCGTGAGGATATCAACATCGGCTCGCATCGCTTTCACTTTTTCTTTTTGACGCACACCGAAGCGGTGCTCTTCATCGACGACTAATAAGCCAAGGTCCTTAAACTTAATGTCACTAGAAAGTAGCTTGTGGGTACCTACCAAGATATCGACTTTACCGTCAGCGACATCTTGCATGATCAATTTCTGCTCTTTAGCTGATTTGAATCGAGACAGAACCTCGACACGAATCGGCAAGTTTGCGAAACGGTCTCGGAAGTTTTCAAAGTGCTGTTGAGCAAGTAGGGTAGTCGGTACTAATACCGCGACTTGTTTGTCGTTATCGGTACACACGAACGCGGCACGCATTGCGACTTCTGTTTTACCAAAGCCCACATCACCACACACCAAGCGGTCCATGGCTTTTGCTTGGCACATATCAGACATCACAGCATTGATTGCCATCGCTTGGTCATCGGTTTCTTCAAAAGGGAAGCCCGATTTGAAGGTCGCATATTGACCGCGGTCCAATACAAATTTGTAGCCAGGTTTGAGTTCACGCTTAGCGTAAACATCAAGTAGTTCAGCGGCAACGTCACGGACTTTCTCTGCAGCGCGTTTGCGGGCTTTTTGCCATGCTTCGCCACCGAGTTTGTGCAGTGGTGCAGAATCTTCAGCACCACCTGAATAACGGCCAATCAAGTTCAGAGATGCAACGGGCACGTATAACTTGGCATCGTTTTGATACTCAAGTGTTACGTATTCGGTTTTCATGCCGCCGGCTTCAAGTGTTTGCAAGCCGATATAGCGGCCAATACCGTGGTCTATGTGGACAACTGGCTGACCCGGTTTAAGTTCCGCTAAGTGACGGATTACGGTATCGCTGTTAACGCTTTTTTTGTCTTTCTTGCGACGCTGTACAACGCGGTCGCCTAATAAATCACTTTCGCAGATAAGAGCAATGCTTTGCTCTTCCTGAATAAAACCGTGTTCAGCCGAACCTAATATGAGGCTGAACTTGTCTTTCGCTTTAATGGCCGCATCAAGGTTTTCAACTTCACTTGGTCGTACTTTAATGCCACTGAGTAATTCACTCAGGGCTTCACGACGACCTTCAGACTCAACTGAAAATACCACTTTGCCATCGAAGGCTTCCGTGAATTTTCTTAGATTCGCCAGAGGCTCTTTATTTTGATGCTGAACACTCAAGTCTGGCAGTGATACAACCGGTAAGTTGATACGACCAGCTTTTTCTTCAATCGTGTCTAAGCTCAGATTAACTTGTGGTTTTTGCTTAAAGTGAGCGAATAGCTCATCTTTTTTCAGCCACAATTGCTCTGGGTTCAACAGAGGTCTTAATGGATCAACACCACGTTGTTCGTATCGGTGAGCAACGTCGGTAAGGAAAGCATCAACAGCTGTTTCTACGTCACCAAGAACCAAGAGTTGCGCTTCATCGGCAACGTAATCGAATAAGGTTTCGGTGTGGTCAAAAAACAGCGGTTGCCAATATTCGATACCGGCAGGCCATGTACCTTTAGATACCTGCATGTAAACCGATTCTGGCTCACGGCGCGCATCGAATTGCTGACGCCAGCGAATACGGAAATCTTCGATTGCGCTTTCTGAGGTTGGAAACTCGTGTGCTGGCAGTAATCGGATCTCAGAGATGTCGTCGATAGAGCGCTGGTTTTCAGGATCGAAAGTACGGATCGTGTCGATCTCGTCATCGAAAAAGTCGATACGATATGGGTCTTTGCTGCCCATAGGGAACAAGTCGAGAATTGAACCGCGGCTCGCATATTCACCCGGGCCAAACACTTGATCAACGTAACGATAGCCCGACTTTTCAAGCTGAAGACGCAGCTTCTCTAACGAGTAGAGGTCGCCTGTTTTTACCATTAAGGTATGTTGCAACAAGAAATCACGCGGCGACTGGCGCTGAAGTAGCGTGCTAATTGGTACGATCGTGATGCCATCTTTTAACGTTGGCAGTGCATAAAGTCGCGCTATACGGTCAGAAATAATCTCTTGGTGTGGTGAGAAGCTATCGTATGGCAGTGTCTCCCAATCAGGAAATAGCGCCACTTCATGTGACGTAAACTGCTCAATTTCTGATTGAAGCTTGAGTGCGATCTGAGGATCGGGCACTGCAAGTAAAGTATGGCTGTTATGCTGCTCCGCGAGTTTAGCGATAGCAAGCGCGAGAGATGAACCAACTAGGTTACCGATGTGTTTTTTATCACCGGCGCCTTTGAGCTTAGGTAGTGTAAAAATGGATTGTTTTGTCATGTCTATTTACTTGTTATCTCGTTCTAGAGAGCGTTGACGTAAGAGCTTTTGTTGTTGATGAAGCGCAGCCTTGATCAATAAGTCTTGGTCAGTATCACGAAGATGAGCATATTTGAATTTGATTTCGAAGCCTGAATCTTTAGGTTCACTAGCGAAGACTTCCGCGTAGCAATAAATAGCGGCGGCAGGGTGTTCAATAAAGAGCTTGGCTTTAACTAAGCGACCCGTTTCGATATCTGTTTTGGAAAAACAAGAGAACTGACTCGCGCCAAATGAATACGTGTGGGTACGAAATTGTTCATCATCTTGTTGCGATAGCATAAAGCTCAACAAGAGGTTTAATTTAGAGTTCTGTGCATCCAATAAACTGATGACATTCTTCAAGTCGCTGTTTTTCAGTTCGTTGCGAGCACTGTCGGCTAATAGGTCCAATTGGCTAAACTCACTTGCCACAACAAAAGGGGCAGGGATCTCCGATTCGAACTGAATCTGAGAAGGTAAAGCGAAGTTACTGTCCATTGGCTCAATATTAGCGGTAAGGCTGTGGTGAACGGTGAAAAACTCTTGTTCTGTCATGCGTTAGTTCCTTGAAGTGATCTATTGATTATCGCTATGTGGCCGCAGTAATCAAGGTCAGTTAATTGAAAGTCTCAAATAGTTGTTTGAAAGTTGGCTATTTGACAAGGTTCTGTTTTTCAAGCCTAACTAATTGAGTTAATTCACTCTATATTTTCAATTAACCCCTACAAAGTAACGGCAATACCCGTTACATTAACCCGCATCTCCTTTAGATGGTTCAAAGTATGTTTCATCCTATTTCATTGTTTGTTGGCCTGCGTTATTTGAAAGGCCGTTCAGGTGATCGCTTTAGCCGTTTTGTTTCTTATATGTCGACGGCCGGAATCACCATTGGTGTGCTGTCTTTGGTTACTGTTTTATCGGTAATGAATGGATTCGAAGCGCAATTAAAAGACCGAATTCTTGGTGTACTTCCTCAAGCCGTTGTATACGAGCAAGGAGGCACAACGTCACTTTCTGCCCAAGCGCCTAGCTTTGCGGAGCAAATGTCGCTCAATGGTCACGTTGAACCGATTGTTCGCAGTGAAGCGGTGATCCAAAGTCCTGCTCAGTTATCTGCGGGCCTGCTAATCGGTATTGAACCCAATTCAGATGACCCTCTTCAGAATCATTTAATTGCTGGCAGACTGTCTTCACTCCAAGCTGGTCAGTATCAGCTTTTTCTTGGTCATACCTTGGCAAGAAACTTGAAAGTGTCTATGGGCGACAAAGTTCGTTTAATGGTCACAAGTGCCAGCCAATACACACCATTAGGGCGTATACCTAGCCAACGAAATTTCACTGTAGCCGGCATTTTTAATACGGGCTCGGATATTGACGCTCAGTTGATGGTCACACACATTCAAGATGCAGGGCGTTTGATGCGTTATAAGTCTGATATGATTTCAGGCTGGCGACTGTTTTTTGATGACCCATTTGAAGTCGCAGATCTATCTAATACTCCGTTACCGGAAGGTTGGGTATGGAGTGATTGGCGTGACCAGCGTGGCGAGCTTTTCCAAGCCGTTCGTATGGAAAAAAATATGATGGGCTTGATGTTGGGTCTCATCATTGGTGTTGCGGCGTTTAATATTATTTCTGCGCTGATTATGGTGGTGATGGAGAAACAATCAGAAGTCGCCATCTTAAAAACACAAGGCATGCGTGATGGCCAGGTCATGGGTATCTTTATGGTTCAAGGTGCAAGTAGCGGTGTGATCGGTGCATTATCTGGTGGCATTCTTGGCGTGATCTTAGCTTCGAACCTCAATACTATTTTAGAGGCGATGGGTGTTGCTCTGTTCTCATTTGGTGGACAGCTACCAATATTGATTAACCCAATCCAAATTGCGGTTGTTGTGGTTTTGGCTATTGCACTTAGCCTTGTTGCGACTGTTTTTCCTTCTTATCGTGCATCTTCTGTGAAACCTGCTGAGGCCCTTCGTTATGAGTAATTTTCTTCAATGTAATGATATCCGTAAAACGTACCGCGAGGGTTCGTTGGATACCGAAGTCCTCAAAGGTGTCAGCTTCGAAATAGAAAAAGGTGAGCTGGTTGCAATCATTGGTACCTCTGGTTCTGGTAAAAGTACGCTACTGCATATTTTAGGTGCATTGGATGATGCTTCCGACGGCAGCGTGAGTTTTCTCGGGCAGGACTTAGCGTCTTTGAGTTCGAATAAGCAGGCGAAGCTTCGTAATCAACACCTTGGTTTTGTATATCAATTTCATCATCTTCTTTCGGACTTTTCGGCGCTTGAAAACGTAGCGATGCCGTTGCTAATTGGTGGTGAAAAGCCCGCTAAAGCAAAAGAAGAAGCACAACGTCTGTTGGATAAAGTTGGATTAAGTCATCGTGTGGACCACCGACCTTCAGAGCTTTCTGGTGGTGAGAGACAACGTGTAGCGATTGCGCGAGCTTTAGTTAATAAGCCGGCTTTGGTGTTGGCGGATGAACCAACAGGTAACCTCGACCACAACACAGCACTGTCTATTTACGATTTAATGCGTGAATTGAACCGCGAATACGATACCGCTTTCTTGGTTGTAACCCATGATGGCGAACTTGCTGACAAGATGGACCGTCAACTGCACATGCAAGACGGTTTACTGGTTAACGTAGAAAAAGAGGAGAGCTAAGTGTTTTCTTCTTTATCTTTATTGATAGGCGGCCGATTTAGTCGGGCGAAACAACGAGACAAGATGGTTTCTTTTATCTCTTTGTCTTCGACGATCGGTATTGCAGTCGGCGTTGCGGTGATCATCATTGGTTTATCTGCGATGAATGGCTTTGAGCGTGAACTGCGGTCACGAGTACTTTCTGTTATCCCACATGGGGAATTCGAGGGAGTCAATGAACCTGTGACACGTTGGGAACATGTGATCGAACAAGCGACTCAACATGATGATGTTGTAGCGGCTGCTCCTTATGTGAAAATTACCGCGCTTGCTGAAAAGGGCAAAGAGCTAAAAGCGATTGAAGTCCGAGGTGTTGACCCACAACTTGAGCAACAAGTCTCGAGCCTATCAAGTTTTATTGATAAGCAAGCTTGGAGCGATTTTAAGGCAGGGCAACAACAGATTATCTTGGGTTCTGGTGTCGCCAATGTACTCGGCGCGAAAGTCGGTGATTACCTGACTCTGATGATCCCGACGGTGAATGGTACGGTGAAAGTTCAAGCACCTAAGCGTGTTCGAGTAAAAGTCGTTGGTTTGCTAACTCTTAATGGCCAAATAGACCACAGCTTGGCTTTAATTCCTATTGGTGATGCGCAAGTTTACGCAAACCTAGGCGAGGCAGTGACAGGGGTTTCTTTAAAAGTGACCGATGTTCTGAACGCAAACTCGATTGTCCGTGAAGTCGGCAATCAGCTTGATGTGTACGTGTACTTGCGTAGCTGGCAACAGAAGTTTGGTTTCTTGTATCGAGATATCCAGTTGGTTCGTACCATCATGTATCTAGTGATGGTGCTGGTTATTGGTGTGGCTTGTTTCAACATTGTCTCGACTCTAATGATGGCAGTAAAAGACAGAGCATCAGAGATCGCAATATTAAGAACCATGGGTGCATCGGACGGCCTTGTAAAACGCATTTTCGTTTGGCAGGGCGTATTTTCTGGCGTGTTAGGTAGTTTGGTGGGCAGTGCAATAGGCGTCTTAGTCGCGCTTAACCTAACTACGATTATCAAAGGGCTTGAGAAGCTTATTGATCACCAGTTTTTATCCGGTGATATCTATTTTGTCGACTTCTTGCCTTCGCAGCTCGATATGACGGATGTCGTTGTAGTTTCTGGTACAGCCATCGTTCTGAGCTTACTGGCCACGTGGTACCCAGCATCACGAGCGGCTAAGCTGAACCCAGCAGCGGTGCTTAGTTCGAAGTAATGCTCTAAGTAATATGTAATGGCAAGATTTGCTATATACAGCCGACACAAACAAAAAAGGATCCCTGATGGGATCCTTTTTTATTGAATTCAAACTGTATTTCTTACGACTTTGGTTACATACCAATATTGCAGAGAGCCGATGTTGTTCTGATTTCTCATAGTGTGAGTTTCAATTCACCCACATCCAACGATAATTTCAGTACCTTGCTTGTCGTTTCTTCCAGCTTCTTACGACTGAATAACGCCATAACCCGCGAATACCAAAGTAGCCAATCATCGCAGAGATAACACCACAAATTAGACAACCTAATAGGAATGGGGGGCCGATGGTACTCATTTGCGCCAAGATGAAATCCCAAGACAATTCAAAGTGGAAAGCTTGAGGCGGCACATGCATAACAAATGCGCCTACTTTATAAGCAAAGTAGAACAGCACCGGCATAGTCACGGGATTACTGATCCAAACCAGTGCGACAGACAGCGGTAGGTTAACACCACATGCAACCGCAAGGCCTGCAGACATAATCATTTGACTTGGTAAAGGGACAAACGCCATGAATAACCCAACAGCGAACGCACCGGCCGCAGAGCGACGATTAAGGCACCATAAGTTGGGGTTGTACAAAACATTGCCAAAAATTTTCAATGCTTTCTGACGCTTGATGAGCTCATGGTCAGGCATAAATCGTTTGATAAACTTTGTTGGCATAGGAGGAAGCTACTCTCTTGTTTAACACTTGGTTCTTAATTTCATTTGCTGCGACAGTTGTGTCTGCCAGCTTTTGGCCTGTGATGCCACATTGGGTTTGGGCACCATTAATGCTGTTGTTACTTTTTGCATTAATAAAGTATAGCGTTTTCCTGTGTGCAAGAGGTCCAGTAACAGCATTGATACTAGTTATCTGCCTTGGAAATGCAATCGAAATACAAACGAGTCAGTTATTTCAATCTGGCCAGAATATTACCATAAATGCTTCGGTTGTTAGCCTTTTTAGTGAAAATAGCCATGGTTTTGAAAGCGTAATAGTAGTTAGATCAATTGGCGGCGAAAAATTAATCTTTCCACAATTGATAAAATTGCGGTTGTTTACCCCTTTCAAGCTAACGCTTGGAGATAAAGTTCATCTCTCTGTGTCAATGAAACCGGTTTTTGGAAAACTCAACGAGGCCGGATTTGATTTAGAAAAATATCTGTTTAGTGAGAGGATGGTTGCTAATGCGACCTATCAAGCTGGAACAGGTTTTAGCATTCATTCTAGTACAAACTTGCGAGCTCGATGGTTTGAAAGGACTCTTACAACGATCAGTGAACTGGATAATTCTGATCTGATTGTGGCGTTGAGCTTTGGTTATAGAGAGTTCATTCAGTCACAGCGCTGGGATTTGCTTAAGAGCAGTGGGCTTGTTCACTTAATGGCGATCTCGGGATTGCACATCGGTATCGCTTTTGGAATCGGTTACCAATTGGGGAGAATCGTTAGGTTAGGGGCATCGCATTTAATTTGGCTTCCGACTGTATTTGGTCTTGGGTTCGCGTATTTTTATAGTTGGTTTGCAGGGTTTACTTTGCCAACGCTTAGGGCGTTAACCATGTGCATCATTGCGAGCTATTTCCTTTGGCGAGGTCAAAATATAAGTTTGATTCGATATGTATCCTTGAGTCTCTGTGTCGTTTTATTAATTTGGCCATTTTCGGTACTTTCGAGTAGCTTCTGGCTCTCATTTGGAGCGTTAGCAGCCGTTCTTTATATTGCTTCCAATACTCATCTTTCTTCTTACAAAAGCCCTTTACTCACAAAGCTCTTCAAGCTATTTAAAATCCAGTTAATGCTGACGTTGTTACTGGCTCCTTTTTCAATGCTGTTCTTTCAGGGGTTCAGTTTGGTATCGGTGTTGTACAACTTTTTTCTGCTGCCTTGGGTTTCGATAGTGACGATTCCTTTGCTGTTCTTAGCTATGTTTATCAGCTTAATATTTGAATCAATTTGGGCAGAGAACAATATCGTTGGTCATTTGTGGGCTCTGGTGGATTTATCGCTTATACCCGTTGTTTTCGCTCTTCCTTTCTCTGAACATTTTTGGATCACGGTTGATGATGAACTCACTGCTTTGTTCGTGTTTTTCATTTTTCTATTGGGTCTTTTTCGTCATTATTTCCATCGTAAAATGATGTTTTTCGCCAGTGCTGTATTTGTTTTGTGGTGGGAATTTGGAAAGTTGAAACCAGACGCATTGAGAGTCGATATCTTGGATGTTGGACATGGTTTGTCGGTTGTTCTTCAAAAAAACAACCGGATTGTTGTTTATGACCTTGGTAATGCGTGGCCGGGCGGTTCTGTGGTTGAGTCGCTATTGATACCTACGATAGAAAGAAGGGGAATCAAGGAGCTTGATGGGGTGATTGTTAGTCATTTTGATTCTGACCATGCTGGTGGATATCAGGCATTACTTTCTCACTATAACCCTAAATGGATACGCGCTAGCCAAAGACTTAAACCGCCAGTCTCGCCTAATAGTCAGTCTACGTTTAATGATCAAGCTTGTGTGATTGGAGAGTTTTGGCATTGGCAAGGTGTCGAATTTGAGGTGTTGTGGCCGCCCCAAAGTGTTGAGAGAGCATATAACCCTCATTCATGTGTTGTCCGCATCTATGAGCCAAGTACTGAGTTTTCGATGCTTCTTACCGGAGATATTGAATTGGTCAGTGAGTGGTTACTTGCACGCGAAGCTACGCGACTCAAAAGTGATGTAATGTTGGTTCCTCATCATGGCAGCTCAACCTCTTCCATTGCTCGATTTATCGAGGCTGTTTCTTCGCAGTTGGCGATCGCTTCATTGTCTAAAGGAAACCAGTGGGGTATGCCAAGCCAGTTTGTCGTAGAACGTTATCGAGAAGCCGGAAGTACTTGGCTAGATACGGGCGAAAGTGGACAAATAACCATCAGTGCAAGTAAGGGAGGTTGGAAATATCATACGATTAGAGAACATCAGGGGAGGCAGTGGTATAGGCAGATGCTCCGTAAGGGAGTAGAATAGATAGATTATTGTGAGAAAATTAAGCGATTCTATGTCAACAGAAACAGATGAAACCACTTGGGTCACATTTAAAAGACTTTGGACTTATATTCGACTGTATAAGGCCGGCCTTGGTGTTGCGGTTATTGCGCTTATTATAAATGCCGTCTCTGATACTTATATGATTTCATTACTAAAGCCATTACTTGATGAAGGCTTTGGTAACGCTGAATCTGACTTTTTACGCACGCTCCCTATTATTATCTTTGCCATGATGTTCATTCGTGGTGTGAGTGGCTTCGTTTCAACCTATTGCTTGAGCTGGGTCTCTGGCAATGTGGTGATGGAGATTCGTCGTAAAATTTTCAGCCATTTCATGCATATGCCTGTGTCTTTCTTTGATAAAGAGCAAACGGGCGCATTGCTGTCTCGTATTACTTATGACTCGGAGCAAGTCTCTGCTGCAACCAGCAAGGCTTTGGTTAGTATTGTTCGTGAAGGTGCCAGTATCATTGGCCTGTTGACGCTGATGTTCTGGAATAGCTGGCAGTTGTCTTTGGTGCTATTTGCTGTTGCTCCTTTTGTAGCTTGGGCAATCAGCATTGTATCGAAGCGATTCAGAAAGATTTCTAAGAACATGCAAACTAGCATGGGCCACGTGGCTTCTTCAGCAGAACAAATGTTGAAAGGTCATAAGGTGGTTTTAACTTACGGTGGTCAAGACTTAGAAAGAGGTCGTTTCGATACCGTTAGTAATCAGATGCGCCAACAAAGTATGAAGCTGGTAACGGCTCAAGCGGCGGCGAACCCAATAATTCAGATGATTGCTTCGATCGCGATTGTGGTTGTTCTTTACTTGGCTAGTGTCGATTCTATTAAAGCTGAACTAACGGCTGGTACGTTCACGGTTGTGTTCTCGGCTATGTTTGGTTTGCTCCGTCCACTGAAAGCATTGACTAACGTGACGTCTGAGTTCCAACGCGGTATGGCGGCGAGTACGACTCTATTTGGTTTGATGGATCTCGACACAGAACAAAACAAAGGTACGTTGAAACCTGAAACCGTAAGCGGTGAAGTTGCAGTAAAAGATGTGACGTTTACTTACGAGGGCGCAGAGAAACCCGCACTCGATAAGGTGAGCTTCAACATACCGAAAGGTAAGACGGTCGCGCTTGTTGGACGCTCTGGTTCTGGTAAGAGTACCATTGCCAACCTATTTACTCGTTTCTATGATGTGGACTCAGGCTCTATTGAACTTGATGGACACGACATCCGAGATTATGAGTTGAAAAATCTTCGTGAACATTTTGCTCTTGTTTCTCAAAATGTACATCTGTTCAACGATACTGTCGCCAATAATATTGCATATGCCGCTGGTGAGGTTTACTCACGCGAACAAATTGAGCATGCTGCTAAGCTTGCTCACGCCACTGAATTTATCGAAGGCATGGAAAACGGTATCGATACGATTGTTGGTGAGAACGGTGCAAGCCTATCTGGTGGACAAAGACAACGTATTGCAATTGCACGAGCGTTGTTAAGAGAAGCTCCAGTACTGATCCTAGATGAAGCAACATCGGCTTTGGATACGGAATCAGAAAGAGCCATTCAATCTGCTTTGGATGAGCTGCAAAAAGATAAAACGGTATTGGTTATTGCACACCGACTATCAACGATTGAGCAAGCTGATGAAATTTTGGTTGTAGACGATGGTCATATTGTGGAACGAGGTCCGCATGCTGAGTTAATCGCACATGACGGAGCTTATGCTCAATTACACCGAATCCAGTTTGGCGAATAAGATTAGGCTTCGTTTTGATCGAAAAAATTTGGTTTAACAATCACCCGTTAAAATACCTTCTCTGGCCATTGTTGTGGCCGTTGAGTCTGCTGTTCAAAATGATCAGCAGTCAACGTCGTGAAGCGTATCTCTCTGGGAAGAAAGAAACCTATCGCCCACCTTTGCCAGTTATCGTTGTTGGAAATATTACCGCGGGTGGCAATGGTAAAACTCCGGTGGTTATCTGGTTAGTTGAGATGCTTCAAGCCAATGGTTTCAAGCCTGGTGTGGTTTCTCGAGGGTATGGCGCGAAAGCCCCTAGTTATCCATTAGTGTTGGACGAGAACACGCCTGCTGAACATTCGGGTGATGAACCTCGATTAATTCGAAAGCGGACAGGGGCGCCAGTAGCGGTTGACCCTATACGTGCCAATGCTGTGAAGGCTTTGCTGAATCAAGGCGTTAATGTCATTATCACTGATGACGGTCTTCAGCATTATGCACTTGAGCGCGATATTGAGTTTGCAGTTATCGATGGTTCGAGACGCTTTGGTAGTGAATGTCTCATTCCTTTAGGGCCACTAAGAGAGCCGGTATCGCGCTTAGATACCGTGGATTTTTTGGTTAATAATGGTGGCAAAGCCCAAGGGCGCGAGTTCTCGATGTCTTTGCTAGCAAGCCAAGCCGTTAACCTTAAGACGGGACAGAAAGTACCAGTAGAAAAATTGCAAAAGCTGGTGGCTTTTGCAGGTATTGGTCATCCACCGCGCTTTTTTAAAACATTAGAAGATCTTGATGGTGATGTGGTTTTCACACAAGGTTTCGCCGACCATCAAGATTTTGATAAAGATGAACTTCATACCTTAGCAAAGAAAGGTATGAACATGATTATGACAGAAAAAGACGCTGTTAAATGTGAAAACTATGCGCAAGAAAACTGGTGGTATCTTCCAGTTTCTGCGCAGTTTGATGAAGATTCACAACAGCAAATTTTAAAAAGAATAAAAGAGGTTATGGAATACTATGGATCACCGTCTGCTTGAGATCGTTGCTTGCCCTGTATGTAAAGGTAAACTAACTTTTGACAAGGATAAGCAAGAGCTTGTTTGTAAAATTGACCGTCTAGCTTATCCAATCAAAGAAGGTATTCCTGTTCTTCTAGAGCCTGAAGCTCGTACCGTTTCAATGGATGAGGGTAAGTAATGTCGTTTACGGTTGTCATTCCGGCAAGATATCAATCGAGCCGTTTGCCAGGAAAACCATTGGCTGATATTGGTGGAAAGCCGATGATCCAATGGGTTTACGAACAGTCAATGAAGGCGGGTGCTGATAAAGTTATTATCGCTACCGATGACGCTCGAGTTGAGAAAGCGGCTAAAGCATTTGGTGCGACCGTTTGTATGACATCTCCGAATCACGAATCAGGTACAGAGCGTTTAGCTGAAGTGATTGAAGTGATGAACATTCCCGATGACCATATTATCGTGAATGTTCAGGGGGATGAGCCCCTTATCCCTCCTGCAATTATTAATCAGGTTGCAAATAACCTGGCGAATAGCACAGCACCAATGGCAACGCTAGGTGTAGAAATTACTCACGCTGATGAAGTGTTTAATCCTAATGCTGTGAAGGTAGTAACGGATAAAGATGGTTACGCACTGTATTTTAGCCGAGCAACGATTCCTTGGGATCGCGATGCTTACGCGAACAATGGTACGGCTGCGGAATCGCCTTTGTTACGTCATATTGGCATTTACGCTTACCGTGCGGGTTTTATCAATACTTACATCAATTGGGAACCAAGTACCCTTGAGCGTATTGAATGCCTAGAGCAACTACGAGTGCTGTGGTACGGAGAGAAAATCCATGTAGACGTTGCGGCTGAAGCGCCTGCTGCGGGTGTTGATACGCCAGAAGACTTAGAAGCCGTTCGCGCCATTATTGGTTAAGCTTCTTTGCTCTACAAAAATGCAAAATCACAGAGCCTCGCTTATGACGGGGCTTTTTTACGTCTACAGAACGTGTATGTGTGTTTTATTGAACTAAGCTAGGGGATATTGAGTCGGTTGCATTCGTTTATGCATCATCAACTCTGAATTATCTGAGAATTACCTCGCTCGACTTTCAATTTTTCTTTATAATATGCCGCCTATAAAGTAGTGGCGATCTGCTAGTACAGAATACAACTTACGACAAAACGTGGAGTAAAAGATGCCTTCTCAAAGCCCAGTGATTACGGTTGATGGACCAAGTGGTGCAGGTAAAGGTACCCTGTGTATGTTACTAGCAGACAAGCTAGGTTTTCATCTTCTAGACTCAGGTGCGATCTATCGCGTACTGGCTTTAGCGGCAATTCACCACGGTGTAGATACTGAATCGGAAGATGCTTTGGTACCGCTTGCTACTCACCTCGATGTACAGTTTATTGCTGAAGGTGACTTGGTTAAGGTTATCTTGGAAGGTGAAGATGTGTCTGGTGAACTTCGTAAAGAAGAAACTGGCATGGCAGCTTCAAAAGTAGCGGCTCTACCTCGCGTTCGTGAAGCACTACTGCGTCGTCAGCGTGCTTTTAGCGCTGCTCCTGGTTTAGTGGCAGACGGTCGTGACATGGGAACCGTTGTATTTGTTGAAGCTGAAGCGAAAATATTTTTAGATGCAAGTGCTGAAGAGCGTGCGAACCGCCGCCTTAAACAGTTGCAAGAGAAGGGGTTAGATGTTAAATTTGACGACCTTTTGAGCGAGATCCAAGAGCGAGACGACCGAGATCGTAATCGCCCAGTTGCGCCGTTACGCCCAGCTGAGGATGCGCTTGTGCTTGATTCTACCTCGATGAACATCGAACAAGTAGTAGAAAAAGCACTACACTATATTGAATCGAAACTGGCTGGGTAATTTCGCCGAGCTAGTACGAACGTTGGTCGCAAGGATGATGACCGGCGAATTTATCAACCCCATGCGGTAGGATACCCATGGACGTTTAATTATTGAAGATTAAATAATGACTGAATCTTTTGCTCAACTCTTTGAAGAGTTTCTATCTGAAACTGAATTCCAACAAGGCAGCATCGTTAAAGGTACTGTAGTAGCTATTGAGAACGGTTTCGTTCTTGTAGATGCTGGTCTTAAGTCTGAATCTGCTATCCCTGCTGAACAATTCAAGAACGCTGCTGGCGAACTTGAAGTTGAAGTTGGTGCTGAAGTAGACGTAGCTCTAGACGCTGTTGAAGATGGTTTCGGTGAGACTCAACTTTCTCGTGAGAAAGCTAAGCGTCACGAAGCTTGGATCGTACTTGAGAAAGCTTGTGAAGAAGCTGAAACTGTTGTTGGTATCATCAACGGTAAAGTTAAAGGCGGTTTCACTGTTGAACTTAACGGTATCCGTGCTTTCCTTCCAGGTTCTCTAGTAGACGTACGTCCTATCCGTGACACTGCTCACCTAGAAAACAAAGAGCTAGAGTTCAAAGTAATCAAGCTAGACCAGAAGCGTAACAACGTTGTTGTTTCTCGTCGTGCTGTTATCGAATCTGAAAACAGTGTTGAGCGTGACGAACTTCTTGAAACTCTACAAGAAGGTACTGAAGTTAAAGGTATCGTTAAGAACCTTACTGACTACGGTGCATTCGTTGATCTTGGCGGTGTTGACGGTCTTCTACATATCACAGATATGGCTTGGAAGCGTGTTAAGCACCCATCAGAGATCGTTAACGTTGGTGACGAAATCCTAGTTAAAGTTCTTAAGTTCGATCGTGAGCGCACTCGTGTTTCACTAGGTCTTAAGCAACTAGGCGAAGATCCATGGGTAGCAATCGCTAAGCGTTACCCAGAAGGTCACAAGCTTTCTGGTCGTGTTACGAACCTAACTGACTACGGCTGCTTCGTTGAAATCGAAGAAGGCGTTGAAGGTCTAGTACACGTTTCTGAAATGGATTGGACTAACAAGAACATCCACCCTTCTAAAGTTGTTAATGTTGGCGACGAAGTTGAGGTTATGGTTCTTGATATCGACGAAGAACGTCGTCGTATCTCTCTAGGTCTGAAACAGTGTAAAGCTAACCCATGGCAGTCATTTGCAGAAATGCAAGCTAAGGGCGACAAAGTTACTGGTAAGATCAAGTCTATCACTGACTTTGGTATCTTCATCGGTCTAGAAGGCGGTATCGACGGTCTTGTACACCTATCTGACATTTCTTGGAACGCTGCCGGCGAAGAAGCTGTACGTGAATACAAGAAAGGCGACGAAATCTCTGCTGTTGTTCTAGCAGTAGATGCAGAGCGTGAGCGTATTTCTCTTGGCGTTAAGCAAATGGAAAACGACCCGTTCAACGCATACGTTGCTGACAACAAGAAAGGTGTTCTTGTAAACGGTACTGTAACTGCAGTTGACGCTAAAGGCGCTACTATCGAGCTAATCGAAGGCGTTGAAGGCTACCTACGTGCTTCTGAAGTTTCTCGTGACCGTATCGAAGATGCATCTCTAATCCTAAGCGTTGGCGACAGCGTTGAAGCGAAGTTCACTGGTGTAGACCGTAAGAACCGCGTAATCAACCTATCTATCAAAGCTAAAGATGAAGCTGATGAGCAAGAAGCAATGGCTTCACTGAACAAGTCTGATGAAGGCGCGTTCGGTAACGCAATGGCAGACGCATTCAAAGCTGCTAAAGGCGAATAATTTAATTTTTCGCTAAGAAGGAGCCGTAAGGCTCCTTTTTTTTTGCTTATTTTTCCGATAGGTCTATAATTTCTAAAAAGAAAACCAACGAGGGTAACTATGACTAAGTCTGAATTGATTGAAAGACTGTGCGCTGAGCAAACGCACCTTTCTGCAAAAGAAATTGAAGACGCTGTAAAAGACATTTTAGAGCATATGGCTTCAACACTAGAAAGTGGTGACCGAATCGAAATTCGCGGTTTTGGTAGCTTTTCTCTTCACTACCGTGAGCCTCGAGTTGGACGTAATCCAAAGACTGGCGACAAGGTAGAGTTGGAAGGTAAATACGTTCCTCACTTTAAACCAGGTAAAGAGCTACGTGAACGAGTAAACTCAGGATTGTAGTCTACTTATCGGAATTAAGAAAAGCGGCATACTATAATGTATGCCGCTTTTTTATGACCATAATATGGTGGTCTGATTAGTAATTTTCCTGCATAATCGTACAGCTAACCAACCAATGAGTGATGAACTATGAAAATTATAAAAATAGTCGCCGTTATCGCACTTTTCTTAATTGCACTGGCTTTAGGCTCTCAGAACCAAACCACTGTGAACTTCAATTATCTGCTAGCACAAGGTGACTTCCACTTATCAAGCTTATTAGGTGTTGTCTTCGTTTCAGGCTTTGGCCTTGCTTGGTTAGTCTTTGGTAATATGCACATGCGATCTCAGCTGAAAATTCATCGCTTGAAAAAACAACTCAATAAGCAATCAAAGCAGGTAGCTGCTGCTACTAAAGCTTAAAGGCTGTATTTGATGTTAGAGTTACTGTTCTTACTTTTACCGATTGCAGCCGCTTATGGCTGGTATATGGGTAATCGTAACGCTCAGCAAGAAAAACAAAAGCAATCACACCAGATCTCCCGCCAGTATGTGACGGGTTTGAACCTATTGTTGTCGGACCAATCTGACAAAGCGGTCGATCACTTTATCGAACTGCTTCAAGTAGACAATGAAACCATTGATACTCACTTGGCCTTGGGTAATCTATTTCGCTCAAGAGGTGAGGTAGATCGAGCTATTCGAATTCACCAAAACCTTATCTCTCGTTCGGGGCTAACCCTCGATCAAAAAAACCTCGCACTGCAACAACTCGCAAAAGACTATATGGTCTCCGGTTTCCTCGATCGCGCTGAAAAAATCTTTGAACAGCTCGTAGAAGAACCTGATCATAAAGAGGGTGCTTTGCAACAGCTGGTCGCTATTTATCAGCAGACTCGAGAGTGGAATAAGGCGATCCATTACGGCAATATTCTCGTTAAGCTTGGTAAGAAAAAAAGAAAGATGCGCGCAACTGTTGCGCACTTTTGGTGTGAGCTAGCAATGCAAGAGCAAGCAGAGGGTAATCGTTCTAAAGCTCTTCAGCATTTTAAAAAAGCGCTCTCTGAAGACCCTAAGTGTGTTCGGGCCAGCATTGCGTTAGGTAAGTTCCATTTAGCGAATGAAGATTACCAGAAGACGATTACCTGTCTTGAGTCTGTGCTTGAACAAGATATAGATTTTATCAGTGAGGTGCTTCCAACCCTTGCTGAGTGTTACCACAAGCTTGGCCAAGAGGCTGAACTTGTTGAATTCCTAAAAGCCTGTATTCAAAAGAAAGCCGGTGTTTCAGCTGAATTGATGCTTGCTCAGTTGGTGGCTCATCACGAAGATGTTGGCTCCGCTCAAGAGTTGCTGACCAAGCAGCTGGTTAAAAACCCAACTATGAAAGGCTTCTATCGATTAATTGATTATCATCTTGCTGAAGCAGAAGAAGGTCGTGCGAAAGACAGTCTGACGACTCTTCAGTCTATGGTTGGTGAACAACTTAAAGTTAAACCTCATTACCGCTGTCGTCAGTGTGGTTTCTCGACACACTCGATGTATTGGCACTGCCCTTCATGTAAAGGGTGGGGGACGATCAAGCCTATTCGTGGGCTTGATGGTGAATAGATTTGTGGTCATTGTTAGACCAAATTAATAATTGCAGCTTTCGGGCTGCATTTTTATGACTGTTATTTGTCGCTATTACTTGTAGTGATTATTTAAAGAAAGTTAACCGCGTTAGGAGATGAAATGAACGACCAAAAAATCATTGTAGCATTGGATTATGACAATCAAGCGGATGCATTAGCCTTTGTTGATCGTATCGATCCAGCGTCTTGCCGCTTAAAAGTCGGTAAAGAGATGTTTACCCTGTTTGGCCCTGAATTCGTCCGTGAATTACATAAACGTGGTTTTTCAGTATTCTTAGACCTTAAGTTCCACGACATTCCAAACACATGTTCAAAAGCGGTACGTGCTGCCGCTGAGATGGGCGTGTGGATGGTGAACGTACATGCGAGCGGTGGCGAGCGCATGATGACGGCTTCACGCGAAATTCTAGAACCTTACGGTAAAGATCGTCCATTACTCATCGGTGTTACTGTGTTAACCAGCATGGAACAATCTGATTTGGCGGGTATTGGTTTGAACCTTCAACCACAAGAGCAAGTAATGCGCTTGGCGTCTTTGACTCAAAATTCAGGCCTAGATGGCGTTGTATGTTCTGCTCAAGAAGCTTCATTGTTGAAAGGCGAGTTGGGTAAAGAGTTCAAGCTTGTGACTCCTGGTATTCGTCCTGTAGGCGCTGACGTTGGCGACCAGAAGCGTATTATGACGCCAGTTCAAGCGATTCAAGCTGGTTCAGACTACTTAGTTATCGGTCGTCCAATTACTCAAGCTACAGACCCAGCAGCAGTACTTGCTGAAATCAACGGAACGCTAGTTTAAGAGCGATACAGCGATACGAATGAAGAAGGCCAGCAATTTGCTGGCCTTCTTATTTATTGACGAGATATAAATTGGTTCCGATGGGTTTGGCTTTTCTGTGCTGTTCTTAAATCGGAGCGCCGCTATGGAATTTGAAGTCACTGTCTTCAGAAGTGATGAGGTCGGCTTCTACCTGCGCAAAATGAGCTATACGCTCAGAGATATCTTTCCCTGCGATTTGCTCTGCGAGTTCAAGGTAATCCTGATAGTGACGAGCTTCTGAGCGAAGTAGAGAGACGTAAAACTTCTCCATGTCTTCTTCCAAGAAAGGGGCCAGTTTAGCAAAGCGTTCACAAGAGCGAGCTTCAATAAAGGCGCCGATGATCAGCTTATCAACCAGAGCGTCTGGCTCGTAAGTTTTCACTTGCTTGATTAAACCTTTAGCATAACGACCTGCTTCAATCGGTTGATACGTCACGCCTTTCTTTACCATCAATTCCATGACTTGATAAAAGTGATGCAGTTCTTCTTTAATTAGCAGCACCATTTTATCAATCAAGTCAGCACCGTAATTACAGCCTTCTTTTGCTGTGATTTGCTTAGATACGTTACTTTTACCACGTAGCGACTCCAAGTCTCCGATACGACGATAAGCAAATTGCTCGTATGGCAAAATCCACTCATTTAATTGCTTCGCGCTTTCTTTATCTACCGCATACTTACGGATAAGGAACAAAGCACTTTGAGCGGCTTTGAGCTCACAAAGCATGTGATCGCGTAGAATGATATGAAGGTTTTCAGGCTTCTTGGCTTCATCTATCCATGAATCTGGCGTTTCAGCTTTAAGAAAAGAGTGTATTGGGGCTAATAATTCTTGATACATGGTCGGGGCAAGTTTGTTGATAATGCGCGATTTTATCACAGCTCATGAGATCTCCCTATTCGGAGAAAGGAAATTCACTAGGAACAAAAAAGGCCGCCTATTTAATGTAAATGAGGCGGCCTTTTCGTGTTTGAGTTAGACGGTTACCATTTCTTCTTCTGACCGAAGAGGGCATCCATATCGTCGTCACGCTCTTTAGATTCCATTTGCTGTAAGTCTTGAGCATTTTTGTCTTGGCGTTTCTGATCAAGCTCGTTCAACATCTGCTGAAGTTTTTCTTTTGCTTGATTAGAGTACGCATCATTCTTAGTCGCTAAAGCATCAATGCCTTTGCGTAATAGCTGAATCGCCGTACCTGGTTGTCCGCGAGAAATCGAATCGTTAGCACGTTTGATTACGTTTTCAATATTGATACGAATCTGGATCGTTTCTAGACGAGCATTTTCAACTACGTAAGCTTGAGTATCAAAGCGGCCTTTATTGTGTTCGTTACGAACCGTATCGCGAAGGCGTTTAACCAATTTCAGCATCATGATTGCTTGCTTATCACTGCTCGGAACACGGAAAGTAGTACTTTCACCACCTTGGTAGTTCTCTTTTAGCTGTGTGATCTGTTGTTTTACGCTTTCGATTCGTTGCAGGAGCTGTTTATTCTTGGGATCAAGTTGATACATGTTTTCCAGTGCATCAAGGATTCGGTTATTTAAGCATATAAGAAGGTCTTGGCTAAAAGGCATGTGATGAGCATTACCAATCAACTCTTCAGTTCCGTCAATAATGGTTAGATAACGAGAAGCTTCCTGTTTCTTCGCTGTTTCTACCTTAACTTTGTATTGAAGCATGATGTTGTAGCCTAAAACCAACACCAAAAGAACGGCGACTAAGGCGATTATTAAACCAATATTCATATATTTGTGTCTGCTTGTTGTTTTCTATAGCTAACTGGAGAGGATACACGATTCCATTGTGTATCGGCACTCGTAAATTGCAATTTCTGATTATCTCTTGTTGAGCGCAATCGGCAATCAAAATTTACTAACTAATGTATGAGAATGAGGAGTCGGTTGCAAAGCGATACTGATGTTTTTGTTTGTTAACCTATAAAAACTCAATTTTTCTATCAATTTAGCGCATGAAGCGTTATAACTATTAATTATATTACACGAGACTATGACGCTCTCTTTGCAAATAAGTTAGCACATAAATGAGTAAAGGATTACGAGGTTAGATATGAAGTTACAGCAACTGAAGTACATTGTTGAGGTTCTAAACCATAACCTAAATGTGTCTGCGACCGCAGAGAGTCTATACACATCACAGCCTGGTATTAGTAAGCAAGTTAGATTACTAGAAGATGAGTTGGGTATTCAGATTTTCGAGCGTAGTGGTAAACACTTAACGCAGGTGACTCAGGCTGGCGAAGATATTATTCGTATCTCTCAAGAGATTCTCGCTCGTGTTGAAAGCATTAAAGCCGTTGCCGGTGAACACACTCACCCTGAAATGGGTACATTGAACATTTCAACGACGCACACCCAAGCTCGTTATGCTCTACCTGATGTGATTAAAGGCTTTACGGCGCGTTATCCTAAAGTGTCGCTTCACATGCACCAAGGAACGCCAAGCCAAATGTCAGAAGCGGTAGCCAAAGGCACAGCCAATTTTGCCATTGCGACCGAAGCGCTTCATTTATATCAAGACGCGATTATGTTGCCTTGTTATCACTGGAATCGTTCGATTGTTGTCACGAAAGATCACCCTCTAGCGCAAAAGCAATTAGTGTCAATTGAAGACCTTGCCGCCTATTCTCTAGTGACTTACGTCTTCGGCTTTACGGGACGCTCAGAACTCGACACAGCGTTCAATAAGGTAGGCTTGACTCCACGAGTTGTATTTACGGCCACCGATGCCGACGTTATCAAAACTTACGTCCGCATGGGGATTGGCGTAGGCGTGATTGCAAGCATGGCGATTGATCACGAGCAAGACACCGACTTGGTTGCCATTGATGCAAGCCACCTGTTTGGTGCGAGCACCACAAGTATTGGTTTTAGAAAGGGCACGTTCTTACGTTCTTACATGTTCGACTTTATGGAGCGTTTTGCACCACATCTAACTCGTCCTGTTGTTGAGCAAGCTATTTCTCTTAAATCAAATGATGAAATTGAAGAGATGTTTAAGGATATTGAGCTACCCGTTCGATAAGTCCCAATCTTGCTTAACTAGATTTCTAGACGGTCTGTTATTAATTATCAGGCCGTTTTTCGTTTTAGCTTAACCTAATGATAACGATCCCTTACAGTTTGCTAATTTTATAGCGATCCTTTTTATAGCTTCTTTCTATATGTTTCCTTTCTATTTATGCTTCTTGCCCCTACAATCCACGCATCATAGGGGGAAGCATGCATTCACGATTTACAATTCTCGACTCATTCTTGTTAGAGCACCAAGTCTATTGGCGTTCAGAGCCTTTTCACCTATGCCAAACGCAGCAACAACCATGGTCTGATGTGAATCGTTATCTTGTTGATTGGTTGGATGGTTTGAGTATCGCGAATATACAGACTCTTAAAGAACAACCGCAAAACTTGCTAGCTGAGCTTACGCGTTTCCTTCCTCAGCTAGAAACCGTTAATCAAATTATCCAGTTCAATCATACAGAGCTTGTTGGGCTTGACCTTCCGCGCGGAACTGCTGATGGTATTCCAGGTAGAAAGCTACAACAAATTGTTGCGATGGGAGAGGCTTCTCTTGAGCATCACCAAGGGCAAGAGTGGCTGGAGTGGTGCTCTGGTAAGGGTTTTCTTGGCAGAATTTTGTCTCAACAATCGAACCAAAAAGTCACCAGCTTTGAGTGGCAACAGTCACTGTGTGAAAGCGGCCAAAAGATTGCTGATTATCAGGAGCTAGAGATGATCTTTGTTCAAGGTGATGCTTTTGCTGAAAGCGCAGAGGCCGTATTTAATTCAAATCAACATGCTGTCGCTCTTCATGCTTGTGGCGACCTTCATGTCGAGTTAGTGAAAAAGTCTGTTTCACATGGGCTTCCTGCAGTGACCATTTCCCCATGTTGCTACCATCTTATTCGTGGTGAAACCTACCAAGCGATGTCATCTGTCGCGAAAAACTCTGCACTAGCATTGAGCAAGAGTGATTTAAGAATCCCACTTCAAGAAACGGTCACTGGTGGTGAAAGAGTAAAGAGACATCGTCAATTAGAGATGAGTTATCGCTTGGGCTTCAGCCAATTGCTCAAAGCCGAACTTAATACCGATGAATATATCCCAGTACCGAGCATCAAAAAATCAGAGTTATCTGAGGGTTTTAGATCCTTCTGCCTTTGGGCCTCTGAAGTGAAAGGCCTACCACTTGGTTCGGGTATAGACTTTGAATCCTATCTTTTTCAAGGCGAGACGCTTTTCTGGGAGATGGAGAAGTTGAGTTTAGTCCAACAAGTTTTTAGACGACCATTAGAGGTATGGTTAGCTTTGGATCGAGCTATCTATCTGCAAGAGCAAGGCTATGAAGCTTCTATAGAAGAGTTTTGTGAGCGCAGTGTTACTCCTCGAAACTTACTGATTCATGGTGTTAAGAGCAAACGCTAGAACAAACCTGACGAACGTGTAAGAAAGTTCGTTAACGACAGCTATCGGTCAATAGGGTTATAGATACAAAAAAAGCCAGTTCGACTTATGAGTCGTACTGGCTTTTTAGTTAGCGAGTCGTATTTTATTGAGTGTCCTTCAGAGAGATATAATTCTGAATAGGTGGCTCAGTAAATGACGAACTGGCCAAACGCAATTAGTTAAACATTGCGATAGCTTTCGCTGGCTCTACGTATTCTAGGTCAAAGCTCTCTGCAACTTCTTTACAAGTCACTTTACCGTGGATTACGTTTAGACCTTCTAGGAAACCTTCATCAGATAGAAGTGCTTCGCGGTAGCCTTTGTTCGCTAGCTTAACAATGTAAGGAAGTGTTGCATTGTTTAGTGCATATGTAGAAGTACGAGCAACGGCACCTGGCATGTTAGCAACACAGTAGTGAACTACGTCATCAACGATGTAAGTTGGATCAGCGTGAGTCGTCGCGTGTGAAGTTTCAAAACAACCACCTTGGTCGATTGCAACGTCAACAACAGCTGAACCTGGCTTCATCTTAGCGATGTGATCTTTTGTAACAAGTTTAGGAGCGGCTGCGCCTGGGATTAGTACTGCACCAATCACTAGGTCTGCTTCTAGAACATGCTTCTCAATAGCGTCTTCAGTAGAATAAACCACTTTTGCGCGACCTTGGAATTCTTCATCAAGACGACGAAGAGTATCTACGTTGCGATCTAGAATGGTTACGTCTGCGCGAAGGCCAACAGCCATACGTGCTGCGTTAGCACCAACAACGCCGCCGCCAACTACAACAACTTTCGCTGGCTCAACACCAGGAACGCCGCCAAGAAGAAGACCACAACCACCGTTAGATTTCTCTAGTGTTTGTGCACCTGCTTGAATAGACATGCGACCAGCGACTTCAGACATTGGTGCTAATAGTGGCAAGCGACCCATATTATCTGTTACAGTCTCATAGGCTACGCAGACAGCTTTGCTCTTGATTAGCTCTTCCGTTTGTGGAAAATCTGGTGCAAGGTGTAAATAGGTAAATAATATTTGCCCTTCACGAAGCATAGCTCGCTCGACAGCTTGAGGTTCTTTAACCTTTACAATCATTTCTGCTTTCGCAAAAACGTCAGCAGCAGTAGGAAGAATGGATGCGCCTACAGCGATGTAATCATCGTCTGAAAAACCGATACCAGTACCGGCATTGGTTTCTACAAAAACTTGGTGGCCGTGTGAGATTAGTTCTCTCACGCTAGCTGGGGTCATACCAACGCGGTATTCGTGGTTCTTGATTTCCTTAGGTACGCCAATGATCATCCTGACTCCTTATTTTATTTTGGTTGTTTTATCTATGTGTAGGGTAATTCTGTCGAATTAATATCTAGTATAGATAGGTTCAGATAGAATTTGATACCGAATATTAAAAAGTTGTAGTATATTTTTTTGCAAGGAAGTAATAAGGTGGAATAAAAAATGGCAGACAATTATAAGAAGCCGTCCAAGGAACTAGATCGTATTGACCGCAACATTCTTAATGAGTTGCAAAAAGACGGTCGTATCTCAAACGTAGAACTATCAAAACGAGTAGGACTTTCTCCCACTCCATGTCTTGAGCGTGTTCGTCGTTTAGAACGTCAAGGTTACATTACTGGGTACACAGCATTGCTGAACCCACAGTACCTTGATGCTTCACTTTTAGTGTTTGTTGAAATTACTTTGAACCGTGGTGCGCCAGATGTGTTCGAACAATTCAACACCGCTGTGCAGAAACTGGATGACATCCAAGAGTGTCATTTAGTGTCGGGTGATTTTGACTATCTTCTAAAAACACGTGTATCGGACATGGGTGCTTACCGTAAGTTGCTCGGTGATACGTTACTGCGTCTACCAGGCGTAAACGACACTCGTACTTACGTTGTAATGGAAGAAGTGAAACAAACTAATCAACTTGTGATTAAAACTCGTTAATCATAATTGGTGAAATGAAAGAAAGCGGACATTTGTTCCGCTTTCTTGCTTTCTGGAATTGGGTTTTTCTGTTTGATATGGTTAAATCAACAGTAGTTTCATGAAAACGAGTGGCTTGTGCCGTTCGCTATGTTTTTATCCCGTTTAATTATTAAGTTGGTTTATGTTCAAGCAGAGCAGTAATAAAGTAGAAACAATCATTAAAACGAGTGAAGAGCCTCAGTCTCCTCGTTTGAATGGTTCTCAACGTCTCAAAGAGTGCAGCCTGATTTTGGGTGTTCTCTTCTCTATTCTACTTGCCGTTGCGTTATTAACTTTTAGTCCTGCAGATCCATCATGGTCGCAAACGGCGTGGGGTGGTGACATTCAGAATGCGGGTGGCTACCTAGGTGCATGGTTAGCGGATACGCTTTTCTTTGTGTTTGGTTCACTGGCTTACCCGCTTCCTATATTAGTGACCGTGGCTGCATGGGTGTTGTTCCGAAAACGCAATGAAGACGAACAAATCGACTTCATGTTGTGGGGTTCTCGATTACTTGGCTTAACCGTCCTTATTCTTACAAGCTGTGGTCTAGCGGATATTAACTTTGACGATATCTGGTACTTTTCATCAGGTGGCGTGGTTGGTGACGTATTAACAAGTCTTGCACTTCCAACGCTTAACGTCCTTGGCAGTACACTGGTTCTTCTTTTCTTATGGGGCGCTGGCTTTACTCTATTAACGGGTATTTCTTGGCTGAGTATCGTCGAATGGTTGGGTGAATGTGCGATTAAGCTGTTTACCTCTGCTGTTAATAAAGCGCGTGGTGAAGATCAAGAGTTGCTTGAGCCACAATTAAGAGAGTCGGCAGACCGAGATTTAATCGAAGAACGTCATAAGCAGCATCAAGAACCTATTTACCGTGATGTTCCTGCTATAGAAGACAACAAAGAATCAACAGACCAAGATCAGTTTGATCCTGCACTGAGCTTCTCTGCGACCAACGATTCTTCCGATGCTGCGAATGCACTAGACAATACTGCATCGCCGAAGCGTCATTACAATATTCACATGCCAGTCGATGTGCCTGTTAAGCAAGAAGCTTCTGCCCAAGAACAGCCTCAGATTCAGCCTCAACACGTTGAGCAAGAGCCGATTCCTGCTGCACCAGTTTACCAAGCACCAGAAGAGCCTTTAGAAGAAGGTGTCGAACGCTCTAAACAGTTGAATGCGACTATTGAGCAGTTAGAAAATGCGGCTATGTATGAAGATGATCTTGCTGAGCAGGAGCAGGTTGACGCGCATGAGTCTCAGATCGCGTATCAACAATACATACAGAATGAGCAACCTGCAGTTAATCCTACTGAAACGGTAGTTGAAAGTGCAGAACCAGTAATGGATAGCTCATCAGAAGTAAATAATGAGTTCGATGCAGAAGATGTTCAACCAGAGTCTCTATACGCTTCGCCAATGGGTGAAATAGAAGAAACACCACAAGAATTCTCATCGTCTTTCGATACAACGGAAGAGCAAAGCTGTGAACCTAATTCAGAGCTAGACGTTGAACCTATTGATAATGACGAAGACCAACTTGCTTCTTCGGCTTACGAACAAGAGCCTACGCAAACGACTGAACAGAACCAAGAGCCAGTTGTTGATCTTCCTTGGGAAGAAGTCATAGAAGACGAATCGCAAAACCAAGATAAAGATGTAGAAGCGTTCCAAAATATTGTCTCTGAAGCACAAGCAAACATGGCTGCAGCGCAAAATCCGTTCCTAGTTCAGCAAGATGTTAACTTGCCTAAACCAGCAGAACCATTGCCAACACTTGAGCTGTTGTTCCATCCTGAAAAGCGTGAAACCTTCATTGACCGTGATGCACTTGAAGCAATCGCTCGTTTGGTTGAATCTAAATTAGCCGACTACAAAATCAAAGCTGATGTGGTTGATATTTTCCCTGGCCCTGTTATCACTCGATTCGAGTTAGACCTCGCTCCGGGTGTGAAAGTAAGTCGTATTTCTGGCCTTTCTATGGACTTAGCGCGCTCACTTTCTGCATTGGCAGTGCGTGTCGTAGAGGTAATACCGGGTAAACCTTATGTTGGCTTAGAACTGCCGAACATGAGCCGTCAAACGGTGTTCTTCTCTGATGTGGTTGCTAGCCCGCAGTTCCAAGAAGCAAAATCACCAACGACTGTCGTGCTAGGGCAAGACATCGCAGGTGAAGCGGTCATTGCTGACCTATCGAAAATGCCACACGTTCTTGTCGCGGGTACAACCGGTTCTGGTAAGTCGGTGGGTGTGAACGTGATGATCTTGAGTATGCTTTACAAGGCATCGCCTGAAGACGTTCGTTTCATCATGATTGACCCGAAAATGTTGGAATTGTCTATCTATGAAGGTATTCCACATCTGTTGTCTGAAGTAGTTACTGACATGAAAGATGCGTCTAACGCCCTTCGTTGGTGTGTGGGCGAAATGGAACGTCGTTACAAGCTGATGTCGGCGCTTGGTGTTCGTAACATTAAAGGCTACAACGACAAATTGAAGATGGCAGCGGAAGCCGGTCACCCAATTCATGACCCATTGTGGAAGCCGGGTGATAGCATGGATCCTGAAGCGCCATTGTTGGAAAAACTGCCTTACATTGTGGTTGTCGTCGATGAATTTGCCGATTTAATCATGGTAGTCGGCAAAAAAGTTGAAGAACTGATTGCACGTTTGGCGCAGAAAGCGCGTGCCGCTGGCGTACACTTGATCTTAGCAACTCAACGTCCTTCGGTTGATGTTATTACGGGTCTTATTAAAGCAAACATCCCGACACGTGTTGCCTTTACCGTATCGACTAAAACGGACTCTCGTACCATTTTGGACCAAGGTGGTGCTGAATCACTACTTGGTATGGGTGATATGTTGTACTTACCACCGGGTTCAAGTCACACAACTCGTGTACACGGTGCGTTTGCTTCTGATGATGATGTTCACGCGGTCGTGAACAACTGGAAAGCACGCGGTAAGCCAAACTATATTGAAGAGATTACTAACGGCGATCAAACCCCAGAGACACTATTACCGGGTGAGAAGATGGAAGGCGATGAAGAAGTCGACCCTCTGTTTGATCAAGTTGTCGAGCACGTGGTTCATTCACGCCGTGGTTCGGTTTCTGGTGTACAACGTCGATTTAAGATCGGCTACAACCGTGCCGCACGAATTGTCGAGCAATTAGAAGCTCAAGGTATTGTAAGTGCTCCAGGACATAACGGTAACCGAGAAGTCTTGGCGCCAGCGCCACCAAAAGATTAGTTCCGATAGGAACTCATAACAATTCAGTCGGTCAAAACCAAAACATGACCGACTTATGATTTAACAGGACTATTGATGAAAAAAGTATTCGCACTTTTATTTATGAGCTTCTCAGTATTTGCTTCTCCGAAAGAAGAGTTGAGTAGCCGCTTGTCGCTGAATGCAGGTTTTAGCGCTGACTTTAAACAAGTCGTAACCAGCCCTGACGGTGATGTTGTGATGGAAGGCGAGGGCACGGTAGAGATTGCACGCCCAAGCTTATTCCGTTGGGAAACCACTTTCCCTGATGAAAACCTATTGGTATCCGATGGTCAAAGCTTGTGGTACTACAGCCCGTTTATTGAACAAGTGAGCATTTACTGGCAAGAACAAGCCACATCGCAAACACCGTTTGTATTGCTGACTCGTAACCAAGAAAGTGATTGGGACAACTACAACGTCGCGCAAACGGGTAACCAATTTACGCTAACGCCAACGGCTGTGGATTCTAATCAGGGCGATTTCCAGATTAACATCACTGAGAAAGGCATTGTTCAGGGCTTTAATGTGATTGAACAAGACGGCCAAAAAGGTGAGTTTACCTTTAACAATGTTGATTTAGGTAAACCTTCTGCAGACCGCTTTACTTTTGTGGCGCCGGAAGGTGTCGAGGTCGACGACCAAAGAAACTGATCCAAACTGGCAGATCGTTTGGTAGTAAGTCGATAGGCATTGATGCCATCAACGAATCAAGAGATTGCAATTGAGTAATTATAGCTTAGATTTTGCAGGGGACGAAGATTTTCGTCCCCTTGCTGCTCGTATGAGACCTGAAACTGTTGAACAGTACATCGGTCAGCAGCATATATTAGGTCCAGGTAAACCCCTTCGCAGAGCGTTGGAAGCGGGCCATATCCACTCCATGATTTTATGGGGGCCTCCGGGCACCGGTAAAACCACGCTGGCAGAAGTGGCAGCAAATTACGCCAATGCAGAAGTTGAGCGCGTATCAGCGGTGACATCGGGTGTAAAAGACATTCGTATCGCCATTGAAAAAGCGCGAGAGAACAAGCAAGCAGGGCGCAGAACGATCCTGTTTGTGGACGAAGTCCATCGCTTTAACAAAAGTCAGCAAGATGCGTTCTTACCTCATATCGAAGATGGCACGGTTACGTTTATTGGCGCGACCACAGAAAACCCTTCTTTTGAATTGAACAACGCTTTGTTGTCGCGTGCGCGTGTCTACAAACTGACTTCTCTTAATACTGAGGATATCTCCCTCGTTATTCGCCAAGCTATTGAAGATAAACAGCGTGGTCTGGGTGATGTGACGGCTGATTTTGCTGATAACGTATTAGATCGCCTTGCGGAACTGGTCAACGGTGACGCTCGTATGTCGCTCAACTATCTTGAGCTGCTGTATGACATGGCAGAAGACAACGATAAGGGCGAGAAAGCGATAACGTTGCAGTTGTTAGCTGAAGTGGCGGGCGAGAAGGTTGCTCGTTTCGATAACAAGGGCGATATTTGGTACGATCTAATCTCTGCCGTTCACAAGTCGATTCGTGGCTCTAATCCCGATGCTGCGTTGTATTGGTCGGCGCGAATGATTGCTGCGGGTTGCGATCCTCTGTATATCGTAAGGCGTTTATTGGCGATTGCTTCTGAAGATATTGGTAACGCCGACCCAAGAGCAATGCAGGTCGCGATGTCGGCTTGGGATTGCTTCACGCGTATTGGTCCAGCAGAAGGGGAGCGTGCAATTGCACAAGCGGTTGTCTATTTAGCGTGTGCACCTAAGAGTAATGCCGTTTACACCGCTTGGAAGCAAGCCTTAACGGATGCACATAATCTCCCTGAATATGAAGTGCCGCATCATTTGCGAAATGCACCCACAACTTTGATGAAGGACATGGGCTACGGGCAAGAATACCGTTATGCTCATGACGAACCAGGTGCCTACGCGGCTGGAGAAAAGTATTTGCCGCCTGAAATGGGCGAAACACAATACTATTTCCCGACAAAACGAGGCTTAGAGACCAAAATTGGCGAGAAGCTAGATTATCTGGCGGATTTGGACGCAAAAAGCCCACAAAAACGCTATGAAAAGTAGTCTTTTTTGGATATCGTTACCTAGTCATAAAATTTATATTAAATCGTTAAAAATTGGTCGAAATAGCACCACTTTTAAGGGTTTAGCAGTGATTCAGTAGTCAAGCTACTGAATATTCAAATAACTAAAGCATAGGATTAGCAATGCTGGATTCTAAATTACTTCGAGCTGAGCTGGATGAAACAGCGGCAAAATTAGCACGTCGAGGCTTCACCCTTGATGTAGAGACAATTCGTGAACTTGAAGAAAAACGTAAGTCCCTTCAGATGAAAACTGAAGAGCTACAAGCGTTACGTAACTCTCGATCGAAGTCCATTGGTCAAGCGAAAGCAAAAGGCGACCATGAAGAAGCTGAGCGTATCCTTGCAGAAGTAGGCAACTTAGGCGCAGAACTAGACCAAGCTAAAGTAACATTGGCTGAGCTTCAATCTGAGCTAGAAACGATCACAATGTCGATTCCTAACCTGCCTGACGCAGAAGTGCCAGATGGTAAAGATGAAGACGACAACGTAGAAGTTTCTCGTTGGGGTCAACCTAAGACTTACGACTTTGAAGTGAAAGATCATGTGGATCTTGGCGAAATGTCTGGCGGTCTTGATTTTGCAAGCGCAGTTAAAATCTCTGGTTCTCGTTTCATCGTGATGAAAGGCAAATTCGCACGTCTACATCGTGCTATTGCTCAGTTCATGTTGGACCTTCACACTGATGAGCACGGTTACACAGAAATGTACGTACCGTACCTAGTGAACCACGATAGCCTATACGGTACTGGTCAACTTCCTAAGTTCGGCGAAGACTTGTTCCACACAAGCCCGCTAACAGAGCAAGTAAGTGATGTACCTCTTAAGACGCTATCGCTTATCCCTACTGCGGAAGTACCGGTAACGAACATGGTTCGTGACACGATTACTGATGAAGCTGAACTGCCACTTAAGATGACAGCTCACACTCCATGTTTCCGTTCTGAAGCGGGTTCTTACGGTCGTGACACTCGTGGTCTTATCCGAATGCACCAATTCGATAAAGTTGAATTAGTACAAATCACTAAGCCAGAAGACTCAATGGCAGCGCTTGAAGAGCTAACTGGTCACGCTGAGAAAGTACTTCAACTTCTAGAGCTTCCTTACCGTAAAGTGATTCTATGTACAGGTGACATGGGCTTCGGTTCTGCGAAAACTTACGACTTAGAAGTATGGGTTCCAGCACAAGAGACTTACCGTGAAATCTCATCTTGTTCAAACATGTGGGACTTCC